>NZ_JAEVHL010000019.1 GCF_016803395.1 Micromonospora tarensis
TACCCGCCTGGCTCCACACCTACAACCACCACCGCGGACACACCGCCCTCGCCGGACAACCACCCATCACCCGCGTCAACAACGGTGCTGGGCGCTACACCTAGTAGGTGAAGGTCCAGAGGAAGTAGTAGCCGGGGCCGGTGGGGCCGTACTGGCGGTACTCGCAGTAGTACCAGCTCCACAGGCCGGTCTGGGCGCCCTCGCTGCCGTAGCTGTTGCAGAACTGGCCGTCGTAGTAGACGCCGCGCAGCGTGCCGCCCGGCGGGTCGGCCGCCGCCGGACCGGCGCCGATCCCGATCAGCCCGCCCAGGGCGAGCGCCACCGCCGCCGCCAGGGTCGCCCATCTGCGTCCGCGCATGAAGTCTCCTCCCGTCACTGTCCACGGTGCGCGACGGCTCCTCGTCGAGCCGGGACCAGGACATCGAAGTTGGTGAAAGTCAGGCTGGCATGGGCGCGCGTGGTTCGGCTCCCGACAACGGGCGACGCTGGGGCGATGATCCGCCAGCGTGATCTCCGTCGAACGGGCATCCGCCCTGACCGCGCGGCACGTCGTGCGGGCCTGACTAATGTCATGAGTACCTGTGCGCCACGCATCGAACGTCGTGACTAAGTGCACTGGGGCTCGCCGTGTCCCGTGGACGAGACTCGACTCAACGCCGGAACAACAGCCGGCCGAGTGCGAGAGGCGGCGAGACGATGGACGAACGTTACGACAGCTACTGCGCCGCGGATCGGCTGTTCTACGACTCGCTCGGCAGCGCCGTCGCGCAGCCCGTCTTCCCGGCAGCCGACCGACCGGTGCCGGCCGGCTGGCGCCGCGAGTCGCTCGATGACTGGCTGATCTACGCGCCGGACGGTGGCTCACTGCCGCAGCAGGGCTGGAAGATCCACGTCTCGGCGGGCCTGGCGAACGCGGAGCGGGTGCTGGACGCGGTCTGGAACTACTGCGTCCCCCGTGGCCTGTCCTTCAAGTTCCTGGCCGGGCCGCGCACCCTGCTCATGCGCAACTCCAAGTACGCCGCCCGGGCCGCCAGTGGCAAGTTCATCACTGTCTACCCGCAGGACGACGCGGAGCTGGAACTGACCTGCAAGGAGCTCGACGAACTGCTCACCGGCGAGCCGGGGCCGTACATCCTCAGTGACCTCCGCTACGGCACCGGCCCGGTCTACGTGCGCTACGGGGGCTTCGCCGCCCGCTACTGCCACTCGGCCGACGGCCAGGTGGTGCCGGCGATCGAGGACGACTCCGGCGCGCTGGTGCCGGACCGCCGTGAACCCGTCTTCCACGTACCCTCCTGGATCACCCTGCCCGACTTCCTCGGCCCGCACCTGGCCGCCCGCAACGACACCAGCACCAACGAGGTGCCGTACCGGATCGAGCGAGTGATCCACTTCTCGAACGGTGGCGGGCTGTACGTCGGTCGGGACCTGCGTACCGGCGTCGAGGTGGTGTTGAAGGAGGCCCGGCCGCACGCCGGCCTGGACGCCGACGGCAACGACGCGGTGGCGCGACTCGCACTCGAGGCGGCCGCGCTGCGGCAACTCGCCGACCTGCCGCAGGTGCCGCGGGTGCACGACGAGTTCAGCCTCGGCGAGCACCGGTTCCTCGCGCTCGAATTCATCGAGGGCCGACCGTTGAACAAGGTGCTGGTCGACCGGTACCCCCTGATCGACGCCGACGCCGACGCGACCGACGACGACCGGAAGGCGTACGTCGACTGGGCCCGGCACATCCACCAGCAGGTGGAGACCGTCGTGACGGCGATCCACGAGCGTGGTCTGGTCTACGGGGACCTGCACCTGTTCAACATCATGGTCCGACCGGACGACCGGGTCGTCCTGGTCGACTTCGAGGTGGCCGCCCCGATCGCGCAACACCGGCGCCCCGGACTGCGTAACCAGGGCTTCGCGGCGCCGCGCGACCGAACCGGTCCGGCAGTCGACAGGTACGCCCTGGCGTGCCTGCGGCTGGCGCTGTTCCTGCCACTGACCCAGTTGGTCCGGCTCGCCCCGAGCAAGGTCGCGCACCTGGCCGACATCATCGCCGCGAACTTCCCGGTGCCGAGGTCCTTCCTCGACCCGGCCGTCGAGGAGATCACCGGCGGCCAGCCGGTCACCGCGGACCCAACCGGCACCCCGGACGGGCACGACTGGCCCCCCACCACCCGGGACCGGCTGGCGACGGCGATCCTGGCCAGCGCCACCCCCGAACGAGCCGATCGGCTCTTCCCCGGTGACATCGAGCAGTTCCGCAGCGGTGGTCTCAACCTCGCCCACGGGGCGGCGGGAGTGCTGTACGCGCTCGACCGAAGCGGCGCCGGGCGTTGGCCCGAGCACGAGGACTGGCTGGTCCGGCGGGCGACAGCGCCCCCGTCCGGCACCCGCTGCGGCTTCTACGACGGCCTGCACGGCGTCGCGTACGCCCTCGAACACCTCGGACGGCGGCAGGACGCGCTGGACGTGCTCGACATCTGCCTGGGGGAGCCCCTGGACGGACTCGACCACAGCCTGGCCAGCGGACTGTCCGGGATCGCCCTCAACCTGGCCGAGCTGGCCGCCAGGACCGGAGAGACGGCCCTGCGCGACGCCGCCTGGCGGGCCGCCGAGCGAGTGATCGACAAACTCGCCGACGACCCGGGGCCGGACATCAGTGGTGGCCGGAACCCGTACGCCGGCCTGCTACGCGGCCGGACCGGACCGGCGCTGATGCTGCTGCGGTTGTCCGAGCTGACCGGCGACGACGGGCTGCTCGGGCACGCCGCCACGGCGCTGCGCCAGGACCTGCGCCGGTGTGTGCTGCGCCCGGACGGCGCGCTGGAGGTCAACGAGGGTTGGCGGACCATGCCGTACCTGGCGCACGGCAGTGTCGGTATCGGACTGGTCCTCGACCAGTACCTGCGCCACCGCGCCGACGAGCGGTTCGCCGAGGCCAGCGCGGGAATCCGCCGCGCGGCGCGGTCCCCCTTCTACGCGCAGTCCGGGCTCTTCGCCGGCCGGGCCGGCATCATCGCCTACCTGGCCGCATCGACCGACGACGCCGACCGCCGGGAACTCGCCGCGCAGGTGGATCGGCTGAGCTGGCACGCGCTGCCGTACCGGGAGGGGACCGCCTTCCCCGGGGAGCAGCTGCTGCGGCTGTCCATGGACTTCGGCACCGGCACCGCCGGCGTGCTGTACGCGCTGGCCTGCGCGCGGCACGACGAGCCGCCGGCGCTGCCCTTTCTCGCGCCCCTGCCGGGCGCGCAGAGACTCCCCCGCGAGCGCGGGGGCGATTTGATCAGCGAACGGATGGAAGGGAGGTGAACGACATGGCACTTCTGGACCTCCAGGGCCTGGAGATGGCTCCGGCCGACCGCACCGGTGGTGGTAGCCGGGCGAGCCTGCTGCTCTGCGGCGACAGCTCGCTCTCCGTCACGACCTGCAACTGATCCATCGCAGAACGCGGGCCCTGGGTGGGCAGACGTGCCCACCCAGGGCATCCGCGTCGCACCGGGAGGACCGATGCGACGTTCGACGCGGGGGACCGGCTGCTACGGCGGACGGTCCGAGCGGGCGGCGGCTGGACCATCGGCCTCGCGGCGGTCGCGCTGTTCGGCGCGGCCGCCGAACTGTTGCTGCCCGCGGCCCTCGGCCGCGCCGTCGACGCCGCCCTCGGCGGCGGCCCCGGCTGGTGGGCGCTGCTCGCCTGCGGCCTGGTCGTCGTCCTCGTCTGCGTCGACACAGTGACCGACCTGGCCAGCGGGTTCGGCGCGGCACGGGCCACCGCCGGGCTGCGCCGCCACCTGCTGCGCCACCTCTTCGCGTTGAACCTGCGTGCCACCCGCCGGCACCCCGTGGGTGACCTCGTCGGACGGCTCGTCAGCCAGGCCGCCGACGCCGGGCAGGCCGGCAACGCCGTGGTGCTGGCCCTGGTGGCGGTGCTCCCGCCACTCGGCAGCGTCGTCGCACTCACCATCATGGAACCGCTGCTCGGGGTCACCCTGCTCGCCGGCCTCGGCCTGCTCGCCGTGCTCATGCGCGCCTTCGTCTCCGACGCCTCGGCCGCGACCGCCGGATACCAACGGGTGCTCGGCGACATCGCCGGCCGACTCCAGGAGTCGCTGACCGGTGCGCGGACCATCGCCGCCGCCGGCGCCACCCGTCGTGAGCAGGACCGGGTGCTGGCGGCCCTGCCAGAGCTGGGCCGGCACGGCCACCGCGGTTGGGAGCTGCTGGCCCGGGCGAGCGCGCGCACCTCGGCGGTGGCGCCGCTGCTGAACCTGAGCGTCATCGCGGTCGGCGGGTACGCCCTGACCGCCGGCTGGCTCACCCCGGGGCAACTCGTCGCCGCCGTCCGATACGCGGCGATGGGCGCCGGGCTCGGCGGTGTGCTCGCCACGCTGAACCACCTGGTGCGCAGCCGGGCGGGCGCGCACCGGGTCGCCGAACTGCTGGCCCAGCCTGCCGCGCCGGACGCGACCGGACCCTCCCACCCGGCGGAGGCGCCCTCCGCCTGCGCGAGGTGAGCGTGCACGCCGACGACGGCCGACCCATCCTGGACCGGATCGACCTGGACGTACCGGCCGGCGCGACAGTCGCCGTCGTCGGAGCGTCCGGCGCCGGCAAGTCGACCCTCGCCGCGGTGGCGGGACGGCTGCACGACCCGGACGCCGGGGAGGTGCTGCTCGACGGGGTGCCGCTGCGCCACCTCGGCCGCGCCGCCCTGCGCCGGGCCGTGGGCTACGCCTTCGACCGGCCGGTGCTGGTCGGCGCGACAGTGCACGACGCGATCGGGCTGGCACTGCCGACGGACTCGGCGACGCCGCCAGCCGACGGCACCCCGGCCACGTCGGCGGTCCTCCGGGCGGCCCGCATGGCGGCGGTCGCCGACGTGGTGGACCGACTCCCCGACCGGTACCGCACCCCCCTGACGGACACCCCGCTCTCCGGCGGCGAGACCCAACGTCTCGGCCTGGCCAGGGCGTTCGCCGCCGAGCGACTGCTCATCCTGGACGACGCGATGTCCAGCCTGGACAGCGCGACCGAACACCGGATCGCCCAGGCGGTGACAGGACGGGCCGGTGAGCGTACCCGACTGGTGGTCACCCACCGCACCGCGACGGCCGCCGCCGCCGACCTGGTCGCCTGGCTGGACGGCGGCCGACTGCGCGGCCTGGCACCGCACCGGCGGCTCTGGGCGGATCCGGACTACCGGGCCGTCTTCCAGCCGGTCGGCGGTGCGCCGTGAGTCGGGTCGGCGTACGCCGGGCGACCTGGCGGGCGCTGCGGTCCCGCCGCCGGCAACTCGCCGGCCTCTGCGGCTGGTCCATGGTCGAGTCGCTGCCCGCGCTGCTCTCCGGTTATCTGGTTGCCCGGGCCGTCGACGAGGGTTTCCTGGCCGGGCACCTGTTCGACGGCCTGGCCTGGCTGGGTGCGCTCGCCGTGGCGGTGCTGGTCGGCGCGGCGGCCACCGGCCGGACGTACCGGAGCCTCGGCGCCGTGGTCGAGCCGTTCCGTGACGAGCTGGTCGATCAGGTGGTCCGAGGCGCGTTGGGCGACGCCACCAGGGCCGGCGGTCGCCCGGACAGCGCCGCGCTGGCCCGGCTGACCCACCAGGTGGAGATCGTCCGCGACACCTTCGCCGGCCTGCTGATGGTCACCCGTGGCTTCCTCTTCTCCGCCGGAGCGGCGCTGCTCGGTCTGCTCGCCCTGGCGCCGGTGGTCGCCGCGCTGGCCGCCGCGCCGCTCGTCGTCGGGCTGGCCGTCTTCCTCGCCGCGCTGCCGGCGATGGTCGCCCTCCAGCGGGTGTACGTCCGCGCCGGTGAGCAGCTCGGCCAGTCGGCGGCGGCGGCGCTGGCCGGGCACCGCGACGTGCTGGCCTGCGGCGCGCAGGCACGCGTGACAGCCGACCTGGAAGGCCAGGTGGCGGCGCAGGCAGCCGCGGAACGCGCCCTCGCCCGGATGGCGGCGATCCGCAGCCTCAGCCTCGGCATCGGTGGCTGGTCGCCGCTGGTGGTGCTGCTCTCGGCCACCCCGTGGCTGGTTCAGCGCGGTCTGACCGCCGGCGCGGTGCTGGGCGCGCTGATCTACGTCTCCACCGGCTTGCAGCCGGCGCTGCACACCCTGGTGCAGGGCCTCGGTGGCGGCGGGCTCCGCTACGCGGTCACCCTGGAGAACCTGCTGGGCGTCTATCCGGCGGTCGAGGGTCGTCGCCGGCCCGGCTCCGCCACCCCGCCCCCACCGGTCGACACGGACCACCGCGCACCGGCCGTCGAGGTGCGAGCGGTGACCTTCGGCTACGGTCCACGCGCCCGGCCCGTCCTCCGGAACTTCTCGCTGACGCTCCGCGACGGGGATCACCTCGCCGTGGTGGGCCCGAGCGGCGTGGGGAAGTCCACCCTGGCCGCTCTGCTGGCCGGCCTGGTGCCCCCGCAGGCGGGCACGGTCCGGCTGGCCGGCGCGACGGTCGCCGGCGTGGAGCCGACCGTCCTCGCCCGGATGCGGGTGTTGGTGCCGCAGGAGGCGTACGTGTTCAGCGGTTGCCTCGCGGACAACCTGCGCTATCTGCGGCCGGACGCCGACGACCCCACGCTGGAGGCCGCTCTCGACGCGGTCGGCGCGCGTCCGTTGGCGACCCGGCTGGGCGGCCTCGCCGCGCCGGTCACGCCGGCGCTCCTCTCCGCCGGTGAGCGGCAGCTCATCGCGGCGACCCGGGCCTGGCTGGCACCCGCCCCACTGGTGATCCTGGACGAGGCGACCTGCCACCTGGACCCGGCGCTGGAGGCCGTCGTCGAGGGCGCCTTCGGTAAGCGTCCCGGCAGCCTGGTGGTGATCGCGCACCGGATCAGCTCCGCGCTGCGGGCCCGCCGGGTGCTGGTCCTGGACGGTGCCGAACCGGTGCTGGGGACGCACGAGGAGTTGATGGTCCGCTCGGCCACCTACCGGCTGCTCGTCGGCTGCTGGGACGACCCCGCGACGCCGGCCCGGGCGGTGTCGGCGCGGCGGGGCTGAACCGCCGCTGAACCGCCTGCGTCGATCAGATCCAGCCCGCCTCGCCGGCCTTCCGGACCGCCTCCACCCGGGTCCGCGCGCCCACCTTGCGGGCGATCCGACCGAGATGGTTGCGGACGGTGCCACGGGTCAACCCCAGTGACACGGCGACCTCCGCTACCGGCGCCCCCGCCGCCGTCAGCTTCAGCACCTCCGTCTCGCGGCTGGTCAGTGGCCCGTCGGGGCGCAGCGCCGCGACGACCAGTTCCGCGTCGAGCACCGGTTCCCGACGGGCGAGCCGACGGATTCCGTCGATCACCCGCTGCGGGGCGGCATCGCTGCGCAGGATGCCGACCGTGCGGGTCGCGCAGAGGATGCCGCGCAGCCCACGGGCCCGGCGCGGGTGGGCCAGCACCAGCACGGGACACGGACCGAGGCGGCCGGGTTCGAACCCCTCGACGAAGTCCAGGTCGGCCACGACCACGTCGGGGCGTTGGGCGCGAACGGCTGCGGAGACCGCGTCCCCGCTGTCCACCTTCGCCACCACACGGATGTCCTCCTCGGCGGCGAGGACGAACGACAGCGCGCCCAACACCAGGGCACCGTCGAGAGCGAGCAGCGTACGGATCACGGCGACCTTCCCGTACTCCGATGACGATCACACAACGTCAGAATTCAAACACGCCTGGGACGGTTCCGCACGGCGACGGCGGTGGGCCGGGCACCTTCCCCGGACCCGCCACCGGCGGCTACAACCAGCCGTTACGCCGCGCGTGCCACACCGCCTCCGTGCGGTTGCGAGCCCCGGTCTTGCGCAGGATCATCGACAGGTGGTTGCGCACCGTCCCGTGTGCCAGATAGAGCCGGACGGCGATCTCCTTCAGCGGCGAACCCTCGGCAGCCATCCGCAACACGTCCATCTCCCGCGGGGTGAGCGGAATCTCCGGCGGGCTCAGCACCGCCACCGCGGCGGCCGGGTCGATCGCCCGCTCCCCGGTGGCGAGGGCGCGGATCGACCGCACCAACTCCGCCAGTGAGCAGTCCTTACCGACCAGACCGCGTGCGCCGGCCGCCAACGCCGCCTCCACCAGCGCCGGGCTCCACCGGGGGCTCATCGCCAGGACGGCCGCGTTCGGTGCCTCGACGCCGATCCGGGTGACCACCTCCACCGGGTCGGGCAGCTCCGGCGTGAGTGCCAGCACCACCACCTGCGGTCGGTACCGCCGGACCACTGTCAACAACTCGCCGACACCCTCGACGTCGGCGACCACCTCCATGTCCTCCTCACCTGACAACGCGGCGCAGAGCGCACCGCGCAGCAAACCCATGTCCTCTGCGACCACAACGTGGATCACCACGCTTCTCCGATCTCGGGCGCGCGTCACGACGGCTACCGACCCGGATCAACCACGGGCTCACCGGAGCCGGTCGTGCGCGACAGACGGACGGACATCGGCCACGGCACCGCCACGACGACGTGCACGAGTGCCGATCGACCACGCCAGCGGGCGCACCGACGATGCGGGGCACCCGGGGACGGTCGGTCCGCCTCAGCCTGGTCGGACGATCACGGACAGCGTTCTGCTCCTCATGGTCAGCGGCACGAGGTCATCGGGCTGCTCGACACCGGCACGGGGCGGTCGGCCGACCGGCCGGACCAACCCCGCCCCGGACGGCGAACCGTCGTTGACACCAGCGGCATCCTGGTCAGGAGGCGCGACGGGTGGGCTCGGCACGTCGGTCTCGGCGGTGACCGGACCTTCCCGTACGGCGTGCTGTCCGGTCGGCGTCGATCGGGGCACCGGATCGCGAACGGAGGCGAGCGGAGGCGCGCCCGGCACCGCTTCCGAACGCACGGGCGTCGCCTGCGAGGTCGGCGGACAGGTCGCCGGACGGGTCGGCGCGGATCGGTGCACCGGGTCGGCCCCCGGTGCGGGACCCGGGCGGGGCGTCGGCGCGGCGGGCAGCGGCGGCGGCGCGACCACCACGCCGGGAAGCGGCGGCAGAACGGGATCGGTGAGCCGGCCCAGCGCCGTCACGACGGCCCCGATCGGCAGGACGCCCACGACCTGTGGCAGCGGAGTCGCGATCAGGCCCACCGTGGGCCAGTCGGCCAGCTCGTGCCCGAAGGCCGGCAGCACTGAGGACGGCTGCCGGGTGTGGTGGGCCGCCGGCCGCAGCGGGTCGACACCGCGAGCCGGATGCTGACTCGCGCGGGCGTCGGAGGCGGGCCGAGGCTTTTCGCGCTCCGCGCCAGACCGGACGGGTGCGTCGTTCCCGGGCAGTGGCGCGGTGCCGGGCCGGCCGGCCGCCGGCCGTCGGGGCACCCTCGGGGAGATCGCCTGGCGTGCGGCGCCGGTGGCTTTCGCCGGTCGGGCCAGGGGCGGACGGTGCTGGTGTCCGTCGGCACCTAGCTGGCTGTGCCGGTCGAGCTGCACGACCGGCCTGATCAGGTCGCCGATCGGGAGATGACTCTCGTCGACGGAACCGCTGCCGGCCCGGTCCGCGGCGGCTGGGCTCTGGAAGAAGGCAGCCAGGAGGAGGCCGGCCCCGATGGCGACGGCGATCAGCACGATCCGTCGGGTGAGCCGATCGGTCGCGCGGGACGCGGATCGGACCGGCGCGCAGCTCGGCGGGGTTTCAGTGACGGGACATCGCACGCGGGCACGATCCCTTCCTCTGGATTGCTGACCCATAGTAGCGATGCACTCACGTAGCTGCATCACCTGGTGGATGCGCTCTTCCAACCCCTCGGCGTATTCCCACGGACATAATCGTCGGATTCACACACTGCCGAGGAGGCCCCGGTGCGGCCAATCGCCACGGACGACCTGAGCGACCCCGAGAACTGGACCGGCGGGTTCTACGAACTGCTGCTCGTCCTCGGCGCGACCGATGACGCCCGCTTCGATCGAGCCGTGCGTTCCCTGTGGCGGGCCGCTGACGTGCGAGAATGCCGCGTCGGGCCCGGCCTCGTCGAGACGGCTCCCGGCGCGGACGCGTTCACGGTGGACGGGCACCTGCGCGGGACGCTCACCCTCCCGTCGGGCGACCGCGTGGTCTGCGGCAGCTATGCGTACCGGTACGAGGGCGTCGACAGCCTTGAGCTCCATCTGCCGCTCGGCGTGCTTGAGCGGACCGATGACCGGATCGGCGGGTACCCCTTCGACCACCGCAGCGGCGTCGAGTCACTGGCGTGGCGCGCTCCACTCGACCGTTGGCTGGCCGACATCGCCGTCCGGGTGTACGACGACGTGCCGTTCGAGCGCGCCCTCATCGGCTTCGAGATCGACGAGGACGCCGACACCACGGTCGACAGGAGGTACGCCGCTCAGCTGTCGCCCGGGGTCAACGGCATGGACTACCGCCCGGCGACCACCTGAGCGTCCGACGAGGTCAGCGGAGGACATGCCGACGAGCGTCCGATGGTGAGGGGGCAGCCGGCTCAGATCGAGATGCCTCCGTCCACGGGAAGGACGACGCCGGTGATGTAGCCGGCCTCCGCGGAGGCGAGGAAGGCGGTGGCCGCGGCTATCTCGCTGGGCGCCGCGAACCGACCGAGTGGGATGGCGGCGGTGAGTTCCTGACGTCTCTCCTCGGGAATCGAGCCGATCATCCGCGTCTCCGCGTTGGGTGAGATGGCGTTCACGGTGACGCCGAACGCCGCGAGCTCCTTGGCCGCGGTCTTGGTGAAACCGATGATTCCGGCCTTCGCGGCACCATAGTTCGCCTGCCCGATGTTGCCGCGCAGGCCGGTGTACGAGGTCACGTTGATGACCCGGCCGTACCGCTGCTGCCGGAACACCGGAACCGCGGCGCGGGTCAGCCGGAAGGTTCCGCCCACGTGGACGTCGAGCACCTCGGTCCAGTCCTGGTCGGACAGCTTCCACAGTCGGCGGTCGCGGAGGATGCCGGCGTTGTTGACGATGATGTCCAGGCGACCGGTCGTCGTGACCACGCGGTTCACCAGGGCCTCCACGGCCTCGGTGTTGGTGACGTCGCAGGCGACACCGACCGCGCCCAACTCGTCCGCCGCCGCCAGGACCGCGTCGGCGTCGGCGTCGACCAGGAACACCGTCGCACCGGACCGGTGGAAGAGGCGGGCGAACTCGAGCCCGAGCCCTCGCGCCGCTCCGGTCACGATCGCGGTTCGCCCCACGAAGTCGAAGGTCAGATTGCGATGCTCGTCCGTGGTCTCGTCCGCCACGACTAGAGCACCTCCTCGGCCGCGTCCCGCAACGAGGTCAGAACGCGGCGATTGTGCGGCGTGTCCGGCAACGACGCGAGCAGCAGCGGCGAGGTGGAGTAGGTCGACTGGTGGGCCATCAGGCGACGGACCCATTCCATGCCCGCCTTCACCTCGGCGACGGCATCGGTCGCGCCGCCGCTGCGTACCCAGTTACCGAGCGCGGATCGGTGGATCGCGTCGATGAGGGCGGCGAGGGCCGTCGACTGGAAAGGTGGGGCGTCGGCCGGCAGGTGGTCGCGCAGAAACGACCGGGTGAGTGCCACGTACCGCTCGTGTTCAATGACCTCCCGCTTGCGTAGCTCCGGAACGACACGCGTCAGTTTGTACCGCCGGAGGACGAGCTCGGGTCGGCTGAGGAAATCGCGCAGTGACTCCTCCGTGGCCGCGATGACCGCCTCCACCGGGTCCGGGTCAGCGGTGGCCTCGAGCAGGCATCGTTCGACAAGCCCGAGGCGCTCGGTATGGTCCGGAAACGCGAGTTCGTCCTTGCTCTCGAAGTGTCGGAAGACGGTGCGGCGGGACACGCTCGACGCCTCGGCGACGGCTTCGACGGTGACGTTCGCGTACCCCTCCTCGAGGAACAGGGCCATTGCCGTCTCGGAGATCCGGTACTTGGTCTCGAGTATTCTGCGCGACGTCACCGACAGGTGCCCTCTCCTGATCTGGTGTTGCGCGAAGTGCCGTTCCCGCGCATCGTGAGGTTTGCCGGCCTCGGTGACACTGTGCCGCGCCTGCGGCGGCTCACGGCTCGCGCCTCGTCGGGTCGGCGCTGGCCGACGCGCGACGCGACCTGCGGCGCTGCTGCCAGACCAGCCATTGATGCCGAACGGTACCCCAGAGTCCGCGGCGGAACAGCAGCACCACCAGGACGAAGACCGAGCCGGTGACCAGGTCGATACCGTCGAAGCCGGACGAGGCGAGGTAGTCGGCGAGCATCACGGCCAGGAACGCACCGAGGATGCCTCCCCACAGCGTGCCGATACCGCCGAGCACCGTCATCAGCACGACCTCGCCGGAGGTGCTCCAGTGGAGCTCGGTCAGCGCGACGAAGCCGTGGTTGATGGCGAACACGCCGCCGGCCAGGCCGGTCAGCCCGGCGGAGAGCACGAAGGCGACGACCTTGTACCTGTCCACCTCGTAGCCGAGTGCCCGTGCTCGCTGGGAGTTGTCGCGGATCGACACCAGGACCCGTCCGAACGGCGAGTGCACGATCCGCCAGGCCGCCCACATGCCGAGCAGCAGAATCGGCAGGGCCGCGTAGTAGAAGTAGAACGAATCCGTCTCCACCAGATCGATGCCGAAGAACTGCCGGGGTACGCCCTGCAGCCCGTTCTCACCGCCGGTCAGGTCACTCCACCGGTATCCGACGAAGTAGACCATCTGCGCGAAGGCGAGCGTCACCATCGCGAAGTAGATCCCGGACCGGCGCACCGACAGATACCCGGCGGGGAGGGCGAGGACCATCGCGAACAGCGCGCCGCCGATGACGGCCACCGGAAACGGCACACCGTAGTGCGTCGCGATCAGGCCGGTCACGTAGGCCGAGCTGCCCCAGAACGCCGCGTGTCCGAAGGAGAGCAGACCCGTGTAGCCGAGCAGGATGTCCAGGGCGATCGCGAACAACGCCATCGCGACGATGTCCATCGCCACCGGTGGGTAGACGAACCATGGCAGTGCCAGCGCTGCCACCAGGCCGGCGGCGAGCAGCACCCACCGCAGCCTCGGGTCGGTCGCGGCGACGGGCGGGTGCGCCTCGGTGACCGGGGCCTGGGTAACCGTGGACTGGGTCATGCCGTTGCCTCCTTGCGTCCGAACAACCCGGCGGGACGGACCAGAATGACCAGGGCCATCAGGACGAAGATCAGGATCTGCGCGAACGTCGGGGCGTAGGCCTGACCGAACGCCTCCACCAGGCCCACGAGGAACCCCGCGACCACGGCCCCGACGATCGAACCGAGCCCTCCGATGACCACGACCGCGAACAGGATGATCGCGAAGTTGTTGCCCATGTCGGCAGTGATCGCGCGAAAGGGTGCGGCGAGCACGCCGGCCAGTCCGGCGATCGCGACGCCGAAGCCGAAGACCGGGGTCACCCAGCGACCGACGTTGATGCCCAGGGCGCGGGCGAGCTCGGGTTTCTCGGTCGACGCTCGCACGATCATGCCCACCCTGGTCTGCGTCATCACCAGCCAGACGAGCACACAGATCGCCACCGAGAACAGGAACACGAACAGTTGATAGCGGGGCAGCACGACGCCGGCCAGGTCGACGCGTCCCTGGAGCGCCTTCGGCGGCTTGTACGGCAGACCGGAGACGCCGTACTTCTGCTTGACCAACTCGACGAGGACCAGGGTGAGCCCGAAGGTGAGCAGGAAGTTGTAGAGGGCGTCGAGCCGGAGCAGCCACTGTACGAACAGCCGCTCCACCACGACGCCGAAGGCGAACATCAGCACCGGCACCACCAGCAGCGACCACCACAGCGTGAGGTTGAGGGTGTCGAGCAGGACGGCCGCGGTGACCGCGCCGAGCATGTAGAACGCGCCGTGGGCGAAGTTCACCACACCCAGGACGCCGAAGATGATCGCCAGCCCCAGGGCGGCCAGCGCGTAGAAGCTGCCGGCCGCCAGGCCCTGTACGGCGTACTGCAGCAGTGCGTTCATGGGTTCCTCTCCCGCTGCTGACCCTGAGCGCCGGGGGACGCCTGGGCCTGACGAAACCGGATCACCCGCTCACATCGAGCAGGCGGACGCCTCGGCGGGCGGGAACGCCTTCGCCGCGGGGATCGTGGTCACGATCTCCTCGTAGTCCCAGGGCTCCTTGACCTCCGACGGCTCCCTGACACGAGCCAGGTACGCGTCGTGGACGACGAGGTGATCCTTGGCGCGGACCTCGCCGTTGCGCAGGAACACGTCATTGATCTTCTTGTTCTCGAGCTTGCCGACGACCGCGTCGGCGTCGTCGGTGCCGGCTTCCTGGACCGCCTCCAGGTACTGCAGCGCGGCGGAGTAGTTGCCGGCATGTTCGAAGGTCGGGCGGGTTCCGGTCTCGTCGCGGAACCGGTCCGCCCACCCGCGCGACTCGGCGTCCATGTTCCAGTACCAGGCGTCGGTGAACATCGTGCCGGCGAACTGGTCGACGCCCAGGGAGTGGATGTCGGTGATGAGCATCAGACCGACGGCCAGGTTGATGCCCTTGTCCTTCAACCCCGACTCGTTGAACTGCTTGACCACGTTGATCAGGTCGCCGCCCGCCTGCATGGTGCCGATCACGTCGGGATTGGTGCTGCCGGCCTTGGTGAGAAAGGTCGCGAAGTTGTCGTTCGGGAACGGTGTCGGGATGGTGCCCTGCACCGTGCCGCCCGCGCCCTTGATCGCTTCGGTGAAGGACTTGGCCATGTCCTGGCCGAACTGGTAGTCGGGGTAGATGATGTGCCACTTCTTGTCACCGTTCTGGGTGACGGTGGTGCCGGTGCCGTTGGCGAGCATGTAGGTGTTGTACGCCCACTGGAAGGTGTACTTGTTGCACTGGCCGCCGGTCAGTTCGGTGGTCGCCGCGCTGACGTCGAGGAACAGTTTCTTGTGGCTCTTCGCCTGGTTGGCGACGGCCAGGGCCGCGGACGAGGTCGGTACGTCGAGGATGACGTCCGCGCCGCCCCGCTCGTACAGCTCCTTCGCCTTGGTGTTGGCGATGTCCGGCTTGTTCTGGTGGTCGGTCGAGGTCACCTCGATGTCGTCGACGACCGCCTTGTCGCCGTACTTCTCCTTGTAGTCGGCGACCGCCATCCGCACGGCCTTGACGGAGTTGGGCCCCGACGCGTCCTTGTAGATGCCGGACTGGTCGTTGAGGATCGCGAGCACCAGTTTGCCGTCGGTGAAGTCGCCTCCGGAGCCGCCGGGGCCGCCGCCACCGCAGGCGCCGAGGAGCAGGACTCCGGTCATGGCCGCGGCGCCGGCCCGAATCTGCTTGCTGTTCATGGTGGTCTCCTCGGGTGGAGTCGGATGCGTCGCGTCGTCTGCTCGACCGGTCAGATGCCGAGATGCTTGAGCAGTTCGCCCTCGCGCTGCCGGAAGTCGGAGTTGTCGAGCGTTTCCACGACGCGGCCCTGGCTGAGCAGGTAGTGCCGATCGGCCACGGTGGCCGCGAACGCGACGTTCTGCTCGATGAGCAGCACGCCGGCGCCGGTGGCCTTGATCTGGCGGATGATCTCCCGGATCCGGGCCACGACCACCGGGGCCAGACCCTCGGAGGGCTCGTCCATCAGCAGCAGGCGGGCACCGGTCCGGAGGGCCCGGGCGATGGCCAACATCTGCTGCTCACCACCCGACAACGTGGTGCCCCCGGCCTTGCGGCGGCCGGCGAGCTCCGGGAACGCCTCGTAGACCTGCTTGAGCGTCCAGGCCCGCTCGGAAACGGTGGGTGGGAGAAGCAGGTTCTCCTCCACGGTGAGGCTCGCGTAGATGCCACGGTCGTCCTGGACCCAGCCCATGCCGGCGCGGGCCCGCTGATGGGCCGGCATGCGGGTGACATCGCGGCCGAGGAAGGAGACCGCGCCGCTGACCTGTCGGTGCAGGCCGATCAGGCACCGCACCACTGTGGTCTTGCCGGCGCCGTTGCGTCCGACCAGCGTGACGACCTCGCCCTCGCCCACGCGCACGCTCACCTCGTGCAGCGCCTGCGCCTCGCCGTACCACGCCTTCAGACCGGTGACCTCAAGCATTGTCGGCCTCACCCAGGTAGGCGGTGATGACCCGCTCGTCGTTGCGGACCTCGTCGTAGGCGCCCTCCGCGAGGACCCTCCCCTGTTGCAGCACCGTCACCCGGTCGGCCAGGCTGCCGACCACGTGCATGTTGTGGTCGACGAACACCACGGTGCGACCCGCCGCGATGCGTCGGACCAACTCGATCGTGCGGTCGATGTCCTCTAGACCCATCCCGGCCGTCGGTTCGTCGAGGAGCATCACCCGTGGGTCCAGTGCCAGCACCAGTGCCAGCTCCAGCGCCCGCTTCTGCCCGTAGGCGAGCAGTCCGACCTGCCTGTCCGCCAGCGCCATCAGCCCCACCTGCGTGAGCAGTTCGTCCACCCGGGCGCGATTGCCGCCGAGGAGTTTCTCCGATCGCCAGAACCGGAACCCCTGACGGGTGAGCCCCTGAAGAGCGAGCTCCACGTGCTCGCGGCTGGTCAGCGTCTCGAAGAGGCTGGTGATCTGGAACGACCTGGCCACGCCCCGGCGGGCGACCTGCTCGGGCTGTTGGCCGGTGACGTCCTCGCCGAACACCGTGATCGCGCCGGACGTCGGGGACACGAAGCCGGTCAGGAGGTTGAACAACGTGGTCTTTCCCGCCCCGTTGGGACCCACCAGCGCGTGTACGCCGCCCTCGCGGACCACCAGGTCCACCGAGTCGACCGCGCGGAAGCCGCGGAACACCTTCGTCAGGGCCTGCGTGCGCAGCGCCACCCGGCCGTTCGTCGTCACGCGGCTTCCTCCCCGGTGACCTGCGGGGGAGCGGACATGGTCGGCCGGGTGCCCGGCACCCGAACCCGTTGTCAACTCGGCTGCGCTGACTCCGGCGTCGCGCGGTGCTGGCGGTCGAGGCATGTCAGTCCCTTCTCGGTCCATCTCCTGCACGGCCACAGCACGTTGTCGGACGACGTCAACGCACACAGTTGAAGCTCTGGGCGCTCTCGGGGTCGCCCGATCGGTACTTTGGCCAGGCCGGGTACTCGCAGAGCGGGCGCGTCCGGCCGCTCCTGCCGTCCACCGCCACCGGCTTGACGGGCGGCTGTCCCTTCTCGACCCACCGCTCCAGAGCGGTGAGCGAGTCCCAGTTGGCAGCGAAGGCGGGTGCGCCGACGTTGGCGTGGTTCGCGCCCGGTACGAGGTAGTACCGCATGAATTCCGAGCTCTGCCGAGGCCCTACCGTGTCGAGCACCCGCCGGTAGTAGTCGTTCGTCGAACGGTGGGAGACCAACTCGTCCGCGGCGCCGTGAAGGAGTAACAGCTTCCCGCCGGAGCGCGCGAAGGGACGGAGGTCCGAGTTGTTGCGATCCTGGATGGTGGACAGGTAGCTGATCCGGGGAAGCCACTTTCCCGGTCGTCGGGGATCGACATCGAGGGAGTTGTGGCCGGGGTCCCTGGTCAGGAAGAACTTCACCCACTGGTCCCAGTACTGGACCCCGTAGCCACTCGTCACCGGCATGGGATTGGCGGGCGCGGAGGTGCCGAATCCGAGGACCGGCGTCCTCATGTCGGCACCGGAGAGGAGCGGAAAGCCGGGGTAGTACCGCTCACCGCTGGCGATCCGGTACGGCCACTTGAACGGCGTGGACGCCGCGACCACCGAGGTGAGCTGCGCGTCGGAGAGACAGGTCGGACCGGTGTCGGCGCCGCTGGGGCAGCGCAGCGCTCGCGGATCGAAGTGGCAGCCGTCGAGGTTCGAGATGATCTGGTCCTGGAGACCGTCCCGCCCGTCGCAGGCCGCCATGACGCTGTCGTAGAGAAGGGTCTGCTTCTCGGGCCCGGGGAATGCGCCAGGACGCGACATCACCTGCGCGAGGTGTCCGAGCTGCAGGACTTCCGCGGTGTTGTTCCAGGCCGGGTAGGCGGAGATGACGCCATCGAAGGCGTCCGGCCACCGCTGCGCCACGACGAGGGCCTCACGACCGCCTGTCGAGCCGCCCGCGAAGTACGTTCGACCGGGCCCTGCACCGTAGCCACGACGGATGAGGTACCTGGCGGCGTCGTGGGTCTTCTTGAGCGCGTCGCCGGCGGCGAAGTTGCGGAGGGCCTCGTCGTTCATGCCGAAGGACCCGTCGAGGGACCCCGCGGGGCCCGCCTGATGACCGGAGTCACTGCCGAACGTCGCGTACCCGCGAGCCAGCGGCGCCGGCTGGTCGGGGCGCCCGAATGGCACGTTCTGCGTGATGGCGGGAATCGTCCCGTTGTATCCGCCGCCGCCGAACATGAGGGCGTTGTGGTTCCAGTCGAGCGGCATGGCGAGTTGCAGCCTGATGTCCGGCGCGGTGGGGTCGACCGGGAAGAGTGACGCACCGACGCTGCAGTATTCGACGGTCTGGCCGCTCACGGTCTGGGTCACCAGGTTCGCCGACCCGACGCGGCCGCCCCTGGTCGGCAGACTGATCGCCGAGGCCGGGATTTCGCTCCCCGCCAATTCCGCGCATGCCGGCGTCGTGCCCGCCGTGGCGGTGGCCGGAGTGGACCCGATGACCGCCGTCGCGCCCAGGAACGTGGTGACGAGCGCCAGGGCGGCGGAGGACCGTCTCAATCTTCTACGAACTCGCAGCACTTGGTTCATAGCGGATCTCCTGCCTAAGCACGCTGTGCCGCCAGGTCGCCTAGATACGGCACTGAGTGCCAATACTGTGCCATGCGTCACAGGTGCTCGCAAGGGTCGGGCCGGGGATCCGTCCGGTGTGGAACGACTGTCGTGGATGCCCCGTCACCTGACCGACGACTCAGGACCGAGTGCCGCGTCGGGGCTGTGCTGGGTGATCCTTCGTTCGGTGGGCCACGCGCCGCGGCCCTTGCACCCGTTCAACGATGCGTGTAACAGTGATGGCACGCGATGGCAACAATGCGGCGGTAGCGCGACACCGCGTGCCACGCCCGAATCAGGGAGGCAGTGCCGATGCCTGCTGTGTGGTCCAGGGCCACCGTCGTCCGCGAACCGTCCGGGCGTCGTCGTCGTACGAGGTCAACTCCGCTCCGCGCGTTCCTCGGCATCGTCCTTGCGCTCGCGCTGCTGACGACGATGCCGGTCACCAGCGCGTCCGCCCAGCCTGTCCAACCCGGAAAGGGCTCGACCCTCGTCCACACGACGCTGGGTCCGATCGTCGGGCGGGACGAGGGCCGGTCCAGCGGTACGTACTCGTGGCTGGGCATCCCGTACGCGGAGCCGCCGGTGGGCGATCTCCGGTGGCGGCCGCCGAAGCCCCACCGACCCTGGGTGCAGGCCCGACGCACCCAGCAGTACGGGTCGGGATGCGCCCAGCCGGGCCGCTTCTTCAGCCCGTCCCCGAACGGGCCGTTCTACGACCTGGCGGTACGCGACGGGTTGCAGCAGCCCGTCGGTGCGGAGGACTGCCTGACGCTGAACATCTTCCGCCCGTCGACGGCGAAGCGAGACCTACCCGTCGTGTTCTTCATCCACGGCGGGAGCAACGTCGTCGGGTATTCGGCGGATCCGATGTACGACGGTCGGGAACTGGCCAGGCGTGCCCAGGCCATCGTCGTCACCGTCAACTACCGGACGGGGATCTTCGGCTGGCTGAACGCCGGAAGCGCAGGGGACGACTCGCTGTCCGCGTCCGGCAACTTCGGTACTCTCGACCTGGTCGACGCGCTCCGCTTCGTCGACCGGAACGCCCGCACGTTCGGTGGCGACCCGGACAACATCACCGTCATGGGCCAGTCGGCGGGCGCGGTGAATGTCTGGTCGCTGCTCGTCTCCCCACTGTCGCGGGCGATGGTCGACAAGGCGATCCCGCTCAGCGGTGGCCTGAGCACCCGAAGTGTGGCAGTCGCGAGGGCGTACGCCGACCGCGTCATGCAGGCCGCGGAGAGCGACCACCCCTCCTCGGGCAGGAGCGGCATGGATCTGCTCCGCTCGCTGTCCGCCGACGACCTGGTACGTGTGCTCGTCCGGCACCAACTCGACGCCACACCAGCGGTCATCGCCGACGGCGCGGTGATCCCCTCGGACCCGTACGCCGTGCTCGAGTCCGGGGTCGGCCGCGACGTGCCCGTACTGGCCGGGAACACCCTCGAGGAAGGGAAGTTGTTCGGCAGCGCCGTCGGAGCGCACAAGCCGAGTGACTACGACCGGTTCACGGCGCAGTACCTGTTCGACCCCGACAACCCGGGTAACCTGACCGTCTCCGATCTGCTCAAGGACGACTACCTTCCGGTGGACAAGCCCCAGGGCTGGAACGATGCCGCCGGAGCGCTGACCGAAGCTGTCTTCACGGGCATCAACCGGGACTCCCTGAACGCGTTGGCCCGCAGCGGGAACCGATCGCTCTATCACTACCGGTTCGACTGGAACCAGGAGCCCGCGCCGTTCGACCAGGTGTACGGCGCCGTACACGCGATCGACCTGCCCTTCGTGTTCGGCACCTTCGGGCGCACGGTGTTCTCCTACGCCTTCAGTCAGCAGAACCAGCCGGGACGACTGAGGTTGTCGAACCTGATGATCGAAAGCGTCCGGAATTTCGTCCACGAGGGCTCGCCGCAGCACCGGGGACTCGGTCGTACCTGGGAGCAGTGGCCGACGAGCCTGGTGCTGGACGCGGACGACCGGCACGTCCGTCTCGGGTCGACGACCGACCGGTGAGGGCGGTCTGTCACCCGCCCAGGTACGCGGTCAGCCGGTCGGCGAGCTGCCTGGGGTGGCTGAGCGCCACCGCGTGGCCCCCGTCGATCTCGTCGGGAGTGACGTCGAGCCGGTCGGCGGCCACCCGGCGCTGGAAGTCCGCCGGGAAGAACCGGTCGTCGCGGGCGACGAGCACCGTCGTCGGCACGTCCGGCCAGGCGGCCAGCGGCCACGGCTCGTTCCACTCCGCGCTGACCTGGTCCCGGCTGTGCGCGGCAGCCTCCGCGACGACCTCCGCCGGCACGCCGTTGTAGAACTGCTGCTCCTCGCTGAGCCCCTCGGCGCCTCGGTATCCGGTGTTGTCCCACCAGTCCCCGGGCCGCTCACCGGGTTTCGGAACCATCGGCGTGAGGAGGACGATCAGCCGTACCGGCAGCCGGTCGGCGAGCAGCGGCGCGGTGAACGCGCCATACGAGTGGCCGACGACCACGAGGTCACGCCGGTCGCCGACCGCGCTGACGACGGTCTCGCGGAACTCGGCGAACCCCGCCGAACGGTCCTCGATGGGCAGCTCGGGCACCACCACGTCGTGGTGCCGGTCGGCCAACTCGGGGACCAGGAGATGCCAGTCCCACGCGCTGCCCCCGCCACCGTGGATCAGAACGAACGTCGCCATGACCCGAAGCGTCACAGAGGGGTACGACAGGTACGCCACGACGCCGGTTCGGCGGTGGAGCTGCGCGGCGGCGGTGACGGTGGCCTGGATCGACGTTGCTGTCTTATCGTGGCGGGTCGCCACGCTGTGGCACTGCACCCGCCGGTCATCGACGCGAGGTCGACCCCCAGTCACCGTCGACGGCAGATGCCGCGACAGCGCCTCCCGCTCGACGTCAGACAACTCCTAACGACGACCCACGCGCTACCCGATCCGACGCCAAGATCCTTTGAAGACGCTGCCCAACCGCCTGGGCAGCGGAACGGATGCCATGCGGCTGCGCGACGAGATCGTCGAGGCGTTGCGGCAAGTCAGTGCCGACGGGGCGTGGAATCATCACCGCTGATGACGGAGCACCCGGACAACGTCATTAGAGTTCCGGCATGGAGAACACCACCTGCGGCGTACGCATCAGACGTGGCGGCCCGGCCGACGCGCCCGCCGTACTGGCCATGCTCGACTCCGCGGTGCGCTGGATGAACGATCGCGGCAACACCGAACAGTGGGGCACGACCCCGTTCTCCGAGAAGCCCGGAGGGCCCGAGCTGGTCGATCGTTACATGACCGAGAACCTCCCGTACATCGCGGAGTTTGATGGGACGCCGGCCGCGGCCCTGGTCCTGGACTCCGGTCCCGACCCGCGTGCACCGATCACGCCTGCGGAAGAACCGGAGCGCTACGTCCGCCTCCTGGTCTCTGACCGGCGATTCGCCGGTCGGCACCTCGGGTCGGCCCTGCTGGCACACGCCGTGCAGGAGACCCGGCGAGCCGGTGTACCCCTCCTGCGGGTCGACTGCTGGGCGGGCGGCGGTGGCGAGTTGGTGACCTTCTATGAGCGCCACGGGTTCACGTCCACCGAGACCTTCCGGTCCGGGTCCTGGCCCGGTCAGGTGCTGGCCCAGCGGGTCGGTTGAGTTCGGCCAGCTGATCCCAGTCGGGCACGTGGCATGGCGGCCACCCGGCGGATCAGCGGGGCTCCACCAGGAGTCGGGCGTGATTCGCCAATGACCGCTGGTAGCCCGGCAGGTGCTTGCGAGCGCCCCGGCGATCGAGACTGCCTCCCGCTCCCGGCCGGCCCCGGTCAGCGCCAGTGCGAGCGTCGCTCTGAGCGGGTCGTCGAGTTCGTCGGAGCCGCGCTCGCGCTCCTCGGACAGCAGCCGGACACTCGGTCCCAACTCGTCGGCGAGGGCATCCACCCGCGTGCGGAACTCGTCCGCGTCCCAGTCCTCGGGTGCCGCGTTGAAGGCCGCCCACAGGCGTCGACCGGCTCAAGCAGTGCCGCAGCCTGGCGACCCGCTACGACGAGACAGCAACGTCGTTCCAGGTCACCGTCACCATCGCCGCGCTGCTCCAGTGGTTGCGAGCCTTTGAAGAGACGCCGTAGCGGCCGAGCCGGAAAACGGGTTCGGGCCGGGCCGACCCACAGTGCAGGATGTCGAGGTGAACAAAAGCAGCCGTGCCGGCTGGCCCGTTCCGCACCCGGTGGTCGTGGAGAACGCTCTGCTCGGGTCGGTGCGAGTCGCGGTCGATGAGGCCGGAGCAGGCCAGTGGGAAGCGTTGGACCGGCTGGTCGACGTGCTGCTGGATATCGACGCTGTGGGCGAGGAGGCGCTGGCGCGCTCGGCGGTGGCGCTGGTTGCCGCTGTGCCGGGGCTGGTGGTTCGGCTCGACGAGCACGCGCGGTCGACGCCGTGGCGGGGGCGACACCAGCGGCCCGCCCGGCCGCGGGTTGCCGCATGGTTATCGGGGATGGCGTCGAGCCCGGTTGCCACGGTGCTGGCGAGCATGCACCGTGACGGCAGGATCCGGGAGCGTGCCGTCACGGCGATGGTCGCCCGCCCGTACCCGGAGGCGATGCCGTTCCTGGTGCTCCGTACCGCTGACTGGGTCGCGCCGGTGCGGGACCGGGCCCGGGCCGGGCTCGCGGTGCTGCTCGCCGACGACCCCGCCGCCCACCTGCCGGTGGTCCTGCCGACGGCGCTACGGCTTGCGGCGCGGCTGCGTGCCGGCTTCGCGGTGACCCAGGTCCGCGCGGCGATCCTGGCGGTGTCGGAGCCGGTGTGGCGGCGTCTTCTCGGCTCGGCCGACCGTCGGGCGCGCCCCGTCGTCTTCGACCTCGTCCTGTCGCAGGGTTGGCTGCGGATGCCGGATCTCGTCGCCTTCGCCGAGTCGGATCCGGAGCTGCGGATACGGGCGCGGGCGGTCGAGGCGGCGTGTCGCGACGCGGTCTGGACCCGCCGGCACGACGTCCTGCGCCGGCTGGCGCGGTCAGCGAGGGCTGAGGTGCGCGTCGTGGCGTTGACCGGGCTGGTGCGGGTCGGTCAGGACGCCGACGTCGCGGCCTACCTGGATGACGACGCGCCAATGGTACGGGCCGTGGCCCGAGACGCGGCCCGCCGGCTCGGCATCGACGTCCGGGAGCACTACCGGGCCGCCGTGGCCACCGGCGAGCCGCGCCCCGGATCGATCGCCGGGCTCGCCGAGACCAGCTCGGAGAAGGACGCCCACCTGTTGTGGCGATTCTTCGCCCACCAGCGCGCACACCTTCGTGCCCAGGCGGTACGAGGTCTGCGGCTGCTGGACGCGGTGGTGGCGGAGGAGGAGTTGGTGGCCCTGCTGCGGGACCCGTCCCCGGCGGTGGTCCGGGAGGTGACCGTGGCGCTTCGTCCGGTCGCCGCCGCGCTGCCCCCGGACCTGCCGTGGGACCTGCTTCGGGACGCACGGGTGGAGCTGCGTCGGGCCGGCTACCGGCTGCTGCGCGGCCGCGGCGTCGACATCGAGTTGCGGGCGGCGCTGATCCTGGCCGTTGACCCGAACCCGCGCCTGGCCGAACGGGGCAGGGCCGACGCCACCCGGATCGCCCGCGATGTTGCCCGGGCGGCCTGGCGCGCTGCCCCCCGCCCGGAGCTGACGGTCACCGCGACGGAACACGCCGAACTGGTCACGTTGGCGGCGCGGGCGGCGGTGGCATTGGGGGAGGAGACCGCTCAGCAGCTCGCGGAATGGTTGGCGAACAGCCACCCCGGGGAATAACCGAGCCACGAGGTAGCCTTCTTCCGCTCAACGTTCCTTGACGGAACGCAGCGGGGCACCCCCTCCGGGCATGGACAATCCGCTGGTGACGGCGCACGATAGGGCGATGCCGCTTCAGGAGGGATTCCGGGGGCAACGGATGGCCTCGGTGCCCCGTCCGCTCGTCGCCGAGGCGTTGCGACGCCCGATCACCGGGCGGCTGCTCGTCACCGACGCCGGATACTACCCCGACGCCGCTGACCACCGGATGCAACGTCCTCGGGGCACGCCCGAGGTGGTCCTGATCGTGTGTGCCTCGGGTATGGGCTGGGCCCGCGTCGGGTCCGGCACGCACCGGATCGGGGCGTGGCAGGCGTTGGTCATCCCGCGCGGCGTCCCCCACGAATACGGTGCCGACGAACGCGACCCCTGGACGATCTGGTGGGCGCATCTGATGGGGTCGGACGTGTCGAAGCTGATCGACTGCATGGAGGCCACTACCGAGCGGCCCGTGGTGCCGGTGCGGGGCATCGGCCGGGCGGTGGCGCTGCTGGACGAGATCGTCACCTGCGTCGAGCGCGACCAGTCGCCGGTTCGCCTGCTGGGCGCGGCGGGGACCGCGTGGAAGCTGTTGACCCAGATCAGCGTCGACCGCCTGCTTCCCGAGCCGGGGGACCCGCTGCAACGCGCCATGACATACCTGGCCGAGCGCCTCGACGCAACGGTGAAGGTGCCCGAGCTGGCGCGGCTGGTCGGGGTGTCGCCGTCACATCTGAGCACCCTGTTCCGCAGAGCGACAGGCGGCGGGGTGTTGGCCCACCACACCGCACTGCGGATGGCGAAAGCGCGGCAGCTGCTCGACACGACGGGCGCGACGGTCACCGAGATCGCGGCCGAGATCGGCTTCGACGACGCCTTCTACTTCTCCCGGGTCTTCCGGAAGCACCACGGGATGAGCCCGAGCGGTTTCCGCCGCCGTCATGCCGGCTACCAGGTCACCGACGTGGCGTTCGAGGTGTGACCGTACCGCAGAAGGCGCCGCGCGCCGCCGCCGGAGTGGGCCCGGCGGGTTCGTCCGGACACCGGGTGGCATCCGGACGAACCCGCACGTTGCTCGGTGACGCGGCCCGATGCCGGCTCAACCCTTCAGACCGCTGCTGGCGATGCCGGAGAAGAACTGCCGTTGCAGCACCAGGAAGATGACGATGAGCGGCAGCGACGCGACGAGGGCGCCGGCCATGAGGGTCGGGTAGTCGGTTCCGAACTGACCCTGGAGTCCGGCCAGGCCGACAGTGACCGGCCGATTGTTCCCGCGCGGGGTCACGATCAGTGGCCAGAGCAGGTCGTTCCACGAGTAGAGCGAGGTGAGGACGGCCAGCGCCGCCATGGTCGGGCGAGCCATCGGCAGCATCACGTACCAGAACGTCCGCAGCGGTCCGGCCCCGTCCAGCCGGGCCGCCTCCTCGAACCCGGCCGGGATCGACATGAACGCCTGCCGCATCAGGAAGATCCCGAAGGCCGAGAACATGCCCGGGATCGCCAGGGCGGGAATGCTGTCGAGCATCCCGAAGTCTCTGATGATCTCGAACTGCCCGATGAGGAAGAGCTGGCTGGGCACCATGAGCATGGCGATGAACAGCCCGAACAGCAGCCTGCGTCCGGGGAACCGGAGCCGGGCGAACGCGAAGCCGGCGAGCGCCGAGACGGCGAGCTGCCCGATGACGCGAAGGACGAGCGCGGACACCGAGACGGTGAGTTGCGCCCAGAACGGCACCGACCCGAAGAACGTCGTGAAGGCACCGGTGGTCGGGTTCTCGGGCAGGAACGTCGGCGGCGTCTGGGAGGCTTCGCGGTTGGACTTGAAGATGGTGAGCAGCTGCCAGACGAACGGTGCCACCATGATGACCGCCGCGCCGGCGAGGACGAGGTGGACGACCCACTCGCCGTGTCGGGAGGCCTTCGATCCGGTTGTCGTGCGCTTCTCGGGCTTGCCGCGCAACGCCTGATCAGTCATAGAACACCCACCGACGTTGCAGGCGGAACTGGACGAGGGTGGCGACCATGATCACCATCAGCAGCACGATCGCGATCGCCGCCGCGTAACCCTGGTCGAACTCCACGAAGGCCTTCTCGTAGAAGAGGTAGACGATGGTCTTCGAGTCGGCCAGCGCGGTGTTGTTGACGCTGCGCAGCATCACGAAGATCAGGTCGAACATCTGTAGCGCGGAGATCACGGTCAGCACGGTCACCAGGAACAGGCTGGGCGACAGCAGCGGAAGGGTGATCCGGAAGAACTGGCGGACCCGTCCCGCCCCGTCCAGCGCGGAGGCCTCGTAGAGGTCCGGTGGGATCGACTGGAGACCGGCGCCGAGGATGATGAGGTTGATGCCGAGGCTCATCCAGATGCCGACGACGCCCACCGCCCAGATCGTGAAGGTCGCGTCGGCGACCCAGTACTGCCCGTCGACGCCGAGCCGGGACAGGACGTAGTTGAGCAGCCCGAAATCGCCGTTGTAGATGAAGCGCCAGACCATGCTGACCGCGACCGGCAGCGTCACGACCGGCAGGAAGAACAGCACCCGGTAGCCGGCCCGACCACGGCTGACCTGCTCGATGAGCGCGGCGAGCACGACCGCGACGGGGAGGCCGAGCAGCAGGATCGCGGTGTAGAGCGCGGAGTTGCGCAGCGCCTGCCAGAAGCGCTCGTCACCGAGCAGCTCGGTGTAGTTGTCGACCCCGGTGAAGGTCCCGGGCCCGAAGGCCGGAACGTCCATGAAGCTCTTGCCGAAGGTGGTGAGGAACGGCCACACGTAGAGGGCGACGAGGCCGACCAACGCCGGGGCGATCATCAGGTACCCCCACCCGGGGGAGGGCAGTAGCCCGCCCCCGCGGCGGCGGGTGCGCCGCCGCGGGGGAGAGCTGGCGACGTCGGTGATCACTGCGCGAGGACCTCGTTGATGGCCTTGTTGTAGGCCCGGGCGGCCTCGGCAGCCGGCTGCTTGCCCTCCCACGCCGGGGCGAGGTACTGGCTCTCCAGGCCGGTCCACTTGGCGGCGTCACCGGCGATCGGCAACGGCACCGCGTAGTCGACGGCGTCGACGAAGACCTTGAGGTTGAACTCGGGCATCGCGTCGAGCCAGCCCTGCTGGGTGTCCCGGTAGGCGGGCAGCACCGCCCCGCTCCTGGCCTGGATGACAGCCGCGTCCCTGCCGCTGGCGAAGATCAGGAATTCGGCGAGCTCCTTGGGGTGCTTGGTGCCGGCGTACCCGGCGTTGAGGATGCCGCTGATCATCGTGGCCCGCTGCTTCGCCTTGGGCAGCGGTGCGACGCCGACGTGCGGGCGGAGCGCCTGGTCGCCGTAGAGCCGCTGGGCCCAGAAGGAGCCGGAGAAGTACATGGCGACCTTCTGGTCCATGAACATCTGCACCGCCTCGGTGTCCGAGAGCTGCTTGAGCGTCGGCGAGGAGCCGTCGGCGTGCAGCTGGGTCCAGAACTCCAGGCCCGAGATGGCCTCCGGGCTGTCGATGGCGGCCCTGCCGTCGGCGCCGATCACCCGGCCGCCGGCCTGGTAGATGCTGTTGTAGTAGCCGCCCTGCCGGTCCAGCGGAGCGGCGATGCCCCACACACCGGCGGCCGGGTTGGTGAGCTTGCGGGCTGCCGCACGGGCGTCGTCCCAGGTCCAGTTCTCGTTCGGGTAGGCGACACCGGCCTTGTCGAAGAGCGCCTTGTTGAACCAGATCCCGTTCGTGTCGAAGTCCTTCGGCAGGCCGAAGAGCTTGCCGTCGACGTCGTACAGATCAAGGACGGCCTTGGGGTACGCGGCCAGGTCGACGCCAGCGGTCTTGACCGCGTCGGTGATGTCGAGCAGTTGGTTGCCCTTGGCGTAGGCGGGGAACTGGTCGGCGAGCATCCAGAACGCGTCGGGTGCGGTACGGCCAGCCGCGCCGACCTGGAGGGTGGACCAGTACTCGGGCCACGGCAGGACCTGCACCTGGACGTCGATGCCGGGGTGCTTCTCCTCGAAGGCCTTGGCGATCGCCTCCATGGCCGGCTTCTGGTCGTCGCTCCAGGTCGCGTAGCTCAGGGTGACCTTGCCGTCGCCTCCGGCGCCACCACATCCGGTGGCCGCGAGGGTGACCAGCACCGCCGCGGCGGCGGCCCATCTCTTGCCGTGTCGCATGGTTTCTCCTTCTCGGTGGTCGAGCCTCACTGCTCGGCCAGGGTGGTGGCGGTGTGGCCGGTGCGGTGGAGCCGGCCTACTGCCCAGTCGACGTGGGCCGGCTCCGGGTGGTGGGGCAGGGTGTCCGCGCGCAGGCTCAGGGTGCTGGCGCCGGCGACGCCGACATCGATGTCGCGGGGCGGTTCACCGGCGCGGACCTCGGCGCTGAACAGCTCGACCCCGTCGGCGTGCACGCTCATCCGGGCGCCGGTGGCCGGGGTCTCGTCGTCGACGCCGATGCGCGCGGTGAAGCGGGTGACGGTACCCCCCAGATGGAGGTCGATCCGTGAGGGTGTGGACGCGCCGAGCCCGTCGTCGAACTGCGTGCCCGCGACGGTCATCCGCCGACCGTCGCCCGGGTTGCCGCCACCGTTGCTCTGGTCGCGTTCGACCGGACCGCTCTCGTTCTCGAACCCGACCATGGTCAGCGCCGACAGGCGGTGGGACCCGGGCGTCAGGGGTCGGAACAGGCGGGCGTGCGCCACGATCGGGACGCCGTCCTGGCCCGGCGTCTCGACAGTGATGATGCCGGCGCGCCCGGGTGCCAGCGCGGTGGGCGCGCGGACTCTCCAGCGGTCACCGCCGAGGTGCTCCGCCGACCAGCCGGGCGGTAGCCGCAGCTGTCCGTCGGTCCGCAGGATGGCGGCGCCGTCCGGGTCGAGCAGCTGAACGGGCGGGTCCACCCGTGGGGCGACCTGCTCGGGCCGCTCGACGGCACTGTGCAACGCGGTGCCGTGGGCGGCGACGATGGCGACGAAGCCGCCGTTCACCGCCACCTCGACGACCAGCTTGTCGTCGACGGTCCGCCGGTAGGAGGTCAGGCCGCCGTCGGCGCCGTCGGCGACGATCCACACCTCGGCCGGTCCGCGGGTCAGCCGGTCGAGCGGGACGGTGAGCGGACGCGCCGGCCCGGTGGCGATGCCCCCGATGAACCAACGGTCGCCGGCCCGGCGGGCGAGCACCGCCTCGTGGTCGGGGTCCCCGGCGAGCAGCACCGTCTCGTCCCACACCGGGGCGAGTTCCGCGAGGAACCGCGCGGCGTCCGGCCGGGCGAGGTAGGCGTCGACGTCGTCGGCGAAGTGGGTGATGCCGCACTCGAACACCACGCTGAGCGCCAGTTCGTGGCCGTCGCTCGTGGTCCGTCCGGGCGCGCCGAACGCGACAGGTGTGTAGTCCATCGCGCCGACCACGTTGCGGGTGAACGGCTGGATCACGTTGTGCGCGGCGGTCAGGGGCGTGCCCTGGTAGAAGACGTAGTACTCGCTGCCCCGGATGGCCTCGTAGCCGATGACCTGCGGCCAGGTCCGAGCCCACCCGCGGGGGATGACCGAACCGTGGAAGTTGACGTGCAGGCCGAGCCGGGCGGTCTCGGCGAGGATCGTGTCGTACCAGCGGTAGCGATCCTTCGACTCGGACTCCATGAAGTCGACCTTGACGCCGGCGATTCCCCAGGACCGCCAGAGCGCCAGCTTCGCCAGGTTCTCCGGTCCGTCGAGGTCGTGCCAGACCGCCCACAGGTGCACCTGGATGCCGCGACGACTCGCGTAGGCCACGATCTCGGGAACCCACGTCTCGTCCCAGCCGCAGTCGATCAGGAGGTGCTCCCAACCGAGGCGCGCGGCGACGTCGACGAAATGCCGCTGCCGGTGCAGTTGGGCGCCGGAGTAGAAGTCCGACCACCAGGACCAGGCGGCGCGGCCCGGACGTACCCAGCGGGTGTCGGTCGACGGGTCGGCCGCGGGTGCCAACTCCTCGACGAAGCGGCTCTCGACGATCGTGGCGAGAGCGCCGACCAGGAACACCCGCCACGGGGTCACCGGACCTCGGGTGATCTCCACCGATTCGTCGGCGAGCGCGAACCGCAGCTGGCCCCCGTCGCGGATCTCGACATGCGCGCCGCTGAAACGGCCGTCGATCGCCGCCTCGGTGAGCAGGTGAAACTCCCCCGACCGGGGCGAACGGACGAGAAGCGGAAGCCCGTAGGCGCCGGGCGGCAGTGCGGCGACGTCGGCACCGAAGCGCGGCGTCTCGTACCAGGTCTGGTAGTCCAGCGCCCACACCCGGGCGTCGGGTGCGAGGGTGAGCCGGGTGTGGTCGGCGTCGAGGCGGCCCTGGCCCTCGAAGCGGGCGAGCACGTAGCGGACGGCCACCCCGTCGGCGCCGGCCCGAATGTGGATCTGCCACTCGAGGCCGGTCGCGTGCCGCAGTTCGTGGACCGTCTCGTGGTGGACGTACCGGTGAACTCCGGTGGCCTTGCCGGACCGGGCGGTCCACTCGTCGGTGATCTCGCGGTCGCGGGAGCGCAGCGAGACCGAGTCCATGCCCAGGTCGACGCCGTCGACGCTGATGCCCAGCCGGACCCCGTCGAGGACGATCCCGCCATTGCGCCGCACCCGCAGGACGACGCCGTCCGCTCGCGTTTCCACCTCGGGCTCGACGCGCTCGGGCAGCGTCGTCGGGCCGATCTCGTTGCTCACATCGTCTCCGTGCCGGGCGGGAACCGAGCGGGCGGATCCCCTGCACGGCGGCTTCCGACGCTAGGCTCGCGACGGCTCGCCGGGAATGTTCATTCGAGCTCGAAGCCTGGACGATCCGCTTCTGTCTGAACGGCTGTCTGGCCAGGAGACGCTGCCCGCGCTGGGCTCCACAGGGACGATCGTGCGTAAAGGGAGAGACCGACACGAACGGCTGGGCCGACAGTCCGCTGCCGAATACCTGGTTGGCGGTCCAGCAGGCGGCCCGCTCCGGTCTGGACCCGTGCGGGTGCCCGTTCGCCGAGATCCGCGGCCGGTCGCTCCGCGGAACCGGGCGACCATTTGCGGGGCGCGGTGATCGGATTCAAAATTCGATAACGTCACGCTGGTCGAAGCGGTACCCAACTCCGCTCGCGCAGCCGAGGTGGTCTTCTCGTTTCCCCAGCGATCACCAGAAGTCGTGGTAGGCCAGGTTCACCACGAACGTCGCCGTGACGGTCACGAAGAAGACGGCCCATCCGGTGAGTTTGCGCGAGCCCACCCGGGCGTGGGCTATGAAGGCGCCGATGAAATACAACACCAGGCCGAGTGAGGCGAGCGTGCCCAGCACCGGCACCACGAAACCGGCCAGCAGACCGAGCGAACCCGCCGCGAGCGTCGCACCCAGCCGGGGCATCCAGGACAGCGGCAGGCGCTTCATCTCCATCTGTTCGCGGGGGTACTCGTGATTGATGAGGTAGGTGGTGGCGGCGATGGCGGTGAAGAGCGAAGCGAGGATGTTGAGCGTGACGTAGGCGGCGAACACGTTGTCCCCTTCCACCGAATCGAGGGACCGGACGATACCTGTCCGATGACGATCCGTGGGATCCTCGCGAACAGCGTCGCCGCCGGCACGCGGGGGCCCGCCGCCGCACGCCTACACGTCCAGGACGTGGCGTTCGCCCCGGCCGCCGTCCGCCGTCGCCGGCTTGTCGTCGCCGTCCACATCGTCGATCAACCCCAACCGGGTGGCCTCCACGCCGGCCTGGAAACGGCTCGTGGTCCCCAGTCTGTCCATGAGCTCTGAGATGTGCCGGCGGCAGGTACGCACCGACGTGCCGAGGCGACGGGCGATCGTCTCGTCCTTGTATCCCTTGGCCAGCAGACGGATGACGGCACGCTTCACGTCCTCGTCCACCGGTGCGGCCCGGTCGGCGTCCGGTTGGAAGGGGACCGCGGTGCTCCAGAGGTGCTCGAAGACGTCACACAGGTAGCCGACGAGCGCCGGTTCCCGGACGACGATCGCCCCGGCGGCTCGGGAGGCCACACCGCGCTCGGGCACGAAGGCTACCTCGTGGTCGAAAATGACCATGCGATCGATGACTTCCTGCGTCGTACGGACGCGCGCGCCTCGCTTCGTCACGTCCGATACGTAGGCCCGGGTGACCAGGTCGGTGCGCGCCGGATGCTGGTAAATGGTGCGGTTGTCGACACCCCGCTCCAACGCCTCGATTAGTGGCCCCCGGGTGGCGGACAGCAGGTGGGCCGGTCGGGCGCCGCCGGGTTGGATCGTCATGATTTCCGACTCGCACCGACGGGCGTGCTCATTGAGCACCGGCTGCACCATCGACGCGTCGGTAATCATGTCGAAAGCCTCGTTGTGATTGCCGTCCCGGCGATCCTCGAAATACGCGGGCGCCAGCGCCATGATCTGCGTGCGGACTTCGGTCACAGCGGACTGAAGGTCGCGGATCTGATTCTCCGCCGGCGCGACAAGGCCGGCGGCGGCGGTGTCGGGGCCGACCGGAACCAGCACCTCCGGGCAGCCTGGCATGGGGCGGATGAGCCGAAGGGCGCTGAGGATCCGCTCCGCGCGGGCGATGCCGGGCGGGTCGAGGCCCAGGCGCTCCGCGATGGTGGCCGGGATGAACCTGCCGCGTCTGACCGCCTCCCGGTAGACACGCACGCTCACCTCATCCAGCTCGGGAAACCTCATCTGTTCGTGTTCGCCTGCTCGCATCGCGATCGCCCCCTTCCCCGAACGAAGTGGTCGAACAATGGCGCAAGTCTTACACGTCGGTCCGCTGTCCGGGGGCTGCTGCACATGCCCGAACGGATACATATTCAGGATGAACGATGCTGGCCATCCACCCCTTCGGAGTTTTCGCACAAGGGGCTTTGCGGCGTGAGACGAATACCGGGCGCTCCAGGTGTCACTTAGTGAACTACAGCTTTTTCTATTCACACCTGGTGCTTCCGCAGCAGAGTGTCGATACGCCTGCCCGGCTCACTGGCACCCGTCGGGTAGATCGCGCGATGACCGAGAAAGACCGTGTCGGAGGAGGAGTCAGGGTGGCCTCGCATGTGCGGCGTAGCACTGTCGGCGAGCGGGGGCTCGGGCCCGTCCGGGGAACTCCGACTCCACGAAGACGGCCCCCCGCTGGCGCAGTGAGCGCAGCACGTGGTGGTTGTGCGCGACCTTCTTGCGCACGTACACCGGGGGGGCCGTCGGGTGGGGCCCGACCGGGGTTCCGGCGGGCGCCTTACCCCCCACCTGTTGTCCTGGTGAGCAGTGGCGGAGGGCAGGTTGTCACGGGGTTGTCAGCGGGGCCGGCGGTGGCGGCGCCGGCGGGCCGTCAGTACGGATATCCGGGGATGTTGAGCCGCACGCTGTACAGGCCGGAGTCGCCCCACGGACCCGAGGTGACGTAGAGGGTCTGCCGGTCGGGGCCGCCGAAGGCCACGTTCGTCGTACCGGAGAAGCCGGGCCGGATCGTGCCGAGCTGGACGCCGGCGGGGGAGTAGACGTGGACCAACGAGTCCGACCCCGACGCCCAGTAGACGTTGCCGGCGCAGTCGATCGTGGCGCCGTCCGGGCCGCCGATGTAGTTCACGAACACGCTGCGGGCGCCGGTGCTGCCGTCGGGCTGGACGGCGTACTTGTAGATCTTGTTCTCGGAGTAGGCACCCACGTACAGGGCGGTCCCGTCCGGCGAGAGGGCGATGCCGTTGGGCTGGCGCAACCGGTCGTCCACGAGTGACACCTGGCCGTTGGTGACACGGAAGACGCTGGTACGCCCGCTCATCTGGTCCGGTCGGTTGCCGCGCTGGAAGTTGGGGTCGGTGAAGTAGACGACGCCGTCGGAGCGGACCGCGACGTCGTTCGGCGAGTTGAACGCGCGGCCCTGGTAGTTGCCGGCGACGGTGCTGCGGGACCGGTCGCTCAACCAGTACGCGGAGACGCTGCGCTGGTCGTGGGTGGCCGCGATGAGCTGCTGGGCGTCGGCGCTGAGCGCGAGGCCGTTGCTGCCCGCGTTGGCGAGGAACGTGTCGAAGGTGGCCGGCGGGGTGAGCCGGCGGATCGTGGACGGCTGGACGTTGTACGGTCCGGTGCCCGCCGCCATGTCCGACACCAGCAGGTAGCCGCCGTCGGCGATCCACACCGGTCCTTCGAGGAAGGAGAACCCACCCTGGATCCTGGGCGCCGTCACCGAGCTGGAGGGCAGCGGAGAACCGTAGACGGCCCCGGCCGGGCAGACCCCGGCCGGTGCGCCGGGCGGATTGGCGAGGGTGGCGTGAGCGCTAACATGCTCGGCACGCGGAGGTGCTGCGGCGGCAGCGGTGGCGAGTGGCGCGGCGCTGAGCGCGAGGCACAGCCCGGCCAGTGCGGCGGTGGTGGGACGCCAGGTCATCGGATACTCCAATTGGCGTCGGCGGCCGTGCGATGCGGCGGACGACGTCGGGTGATGGTGGGACGGGCGTGGCGGTGGCCGTCGGTGCGGCTGTCCGCAGCGTATGTGATGAACCAGGGGCAACAGAAGACAATGACCGCAGTCAATACATAAAGGCGTGTGCCGGTTACCCTGTCGAGTCCGCACGAGGGTCGGCGTGGTCCGGGGCGGGCGGAATAGGCTTCGGCCATGAGTAGCGTGCTGAGCGGTGCCCGAGCCGCGACCAATCCCCTTCGCCAGCTCACCATCGACCAACTCCGCCAGCGGACCAGCCTCAAGTGGCGGGAGTACCCCGATGACGTGCTGCCACTCTGGGTGGCCGAGATGGACGTCCCGCTGGCCGAGCCGGTCGCCCGGGCGATCACCAACGCCGTCGCCCGCGGCGACACCGGTTACCCGGCCGGCACGGCGTACCCGGAGGCGCTGTCGGAGTTCGCCCGGCGGCGGTGGGGTTGGGACGGGCTGGCCGTCGAACGCACCGCGCTGGTGCCCGACGTGATGCACGGCGTCACCGAGGCGCTGCGGCTGGTCACCGAGGCGGGGGACGCGGTGGTCGTCAACTGCCCGGTCTACCCGCCGTTCTACGCGTTCGTGGCGCACGCCGGCCGTCGGATCGTCGAGGCGCCGCTCGGCGACGACCTCCGGATCGACCTCGACACGCTGGAGGACGCCTTCCGGCGGGCTCGCGCCGGTGGGCGGCCGGCCGCGTACCTGTTGTGCAACCCGCACAACCCCACCGGCGTCGTGCACACAGTGGACGAGTTGGCCGCCGTCGCCAGCCTGGCGCAGCGGCACGGGGTGCGGGTGGTCGCCGACGAGATCCACGCCCCGGTGGTGGACGCGGAAGCCCGCTTCGTGCCGTACCTCTCGGTGCCCGGCGCGGAGAACGGCCTGTCGCTGATGTCCGCCTCCAAGGGGTGGAACCTGCCCGGTCTGCGCGGCGGGCTCCTGATCGCCGGCCCGGCCGCGGCCGCGACCTGGCCCGCGTTCCCTACGACGTCAGTGTCAGCACCAGCCACCTCGGCGTGATCGCCCACACCGTCGCCTTCCGCGACGGCGGCGAGTGGCTCGACGGCCTGGTGGTCGGCCTGGCCGACAACCGGCGGCTCCTCGCCGCCCTGCTCGCCGAGCACCTGCCGGCCGTGCGTTACCGCCCCGGGGCGGCCACCTGCCTCGCCTGGCTCGACTGCCGTGCCCTGGGCCTCGGCGCCGACCCCGCCGCCGTGTTCCTGGACAACGGTCGGGTGGCGCTCAATTCCGGTGCCGACTTCGGCACCGGCGGCGCCGGCCACGTCCGGCTGAACCTGGCCACCGCACCGGAGCTGATCACCGAGGCGGTCCGCCGGATGGCCACCGCCGTCGCCTGACAACCGACCGGACGCCGCTCGCCGTGACTGGCGAGCGGCCGTCGGTAACCTGCTTCAGCTGCCGTTCAGCAGCGGCCGAGATCCTCCCACTGCTGGGTCCAACCCGGCTCGGAGCCCTGCGTCCAGTACCGCGCCCGCCACAGGTGCTTGCCGTCGCCCGACGGCGGACCGCTCGGGTCGCCGTACCTGCTCTTCTCGTGCTTCACCGTCTGGCCACCGGCGTAGGCCGTGCCGAAGGCCCACTCCGGCGCGGTCGCACAGCTGCCGGCCGGCGGCGTGGTGGGCGGAGTCGTGGGCGGCGTGGTTGGCGGCGTGGTCGGCGGGTTGGTCGGGTTCGAGCAGCCACCGGTCGTGGCCACCGTGTCCGCGAACGCGCTGCCCGCCGTCCGGTACGCCGCCGTCTTCGACGTCACCTGCGCCGGGGTCAGCACCTGGTTCTTCGCGAACAGCACCCAGTCGACCTGCTGGATGTAGGTGCTCAGCCCACCGGTGTGGGCCGCCGTGTCGATGAACCAGAGGTTCCAGTTGATCGTCATCGTCTGCCGGGGGTAGAACTTGCCCGAGTGGTCGCCCACCTGCACACCGTCGATGTAGTAGATGACATGGCCGTTCGCGACGGTCGCCACCAGGTCGTGCCAGCCGTTGAGGCTGCTGCGCTGCTCCGAGTGCACGTTGTCCGCGTACCAGGGGTCGTTGCGGTACGTGTACCAGGTGGTCTGGTAGTTGATCGGGCCGGTCTCGCCCCACCCGCCGTTGGGTAGGTACTCGGAGATGTCCAACTCGCTGTAGGTGGGGTCGAGGTCACCGTTCAACGGGCTGATGGTGAAGAACGTCTGGTTGATGTGGTCGCCGTCGTTGCCGCTGGTGGGGGTGTCGGTGAAGCGCACCCGGCTGGCGTAGGTGCCTTCCAGGTAGCGCTTCTGGGTGCTGTAGAGCTCAGCCTGGTTGGTGCCGGCGCCGGTGCCGTCGGTGGAGGCGGTGAGCTGCATGACCTTCTGGCCGCTGACGGTGGGGAAGGTGATGCTGTTCGGGGACCAGGTCGCCCCGGGCACGCCCGGGCCGCCGGCGTAGCTGCGCGGGGTCCAGCCGTGCGCGGTCAGCGAACTGTCGCTCGACGAGGTGTAGGAGAAGTCGTCGAACAGGTAGCCGCACTCGGCGGCGGAGGCGCTCGGTGCGCTGCTGAAGACTGCCAGCGTGCCGAGCAGGGCCGCTACTCCCGCGAACCCTATCGATCTACGTTTGTCGATGGACATGAGTCGGGTCCTCCGATGGGTGGGGGTGGAAAGGGGACCTACTTGACCGCGCCAGCGGTCATACCGGCGCGGATGTGCCGTTGGAACGCGACGTAGGCGACGAGCACCGGCAGCATGGCGATGGTCAAACCGGCGAACAGACCGCTCCAGTCGCTGCGATACCCCTGGCTGACCGACAGGGCGGCCAGACCCTGCGCCAGGACGTACCGGTCTGGGTCGGGATTGAGAACCAGTGGCAGCAGGTACTGGTTCCACAGCCCGAGGAAATTGAAGATGCCGACGGCCACCAGGCCCGGCCGGGCCATCGGCAGCATCACGCGGAAGAACACCCCGCTGTGCGAGCATCCGTCGATGAACGCCGCCTCCGCCACCTCGCCGGGCAGCGTGCGGAAGAACGCGTGCAGGAAGAAGACAGTGAAGGGTACGGCGTACGCCGCGTACACCAGGATCAGACCGGGGTACGTGCCCAGCAGGCCCAACTGTTGGACGACGAAGAACAGTGGCACCAGCGCCAGGAACACCGGGAAGAACATCGCCGCGACGAAGGTGTAGTAGACGAGCCGGTTACCGCGGAACTCGTAGCGGGCCAGGGCGTAGGCGACCAGCGAGCCCAACAGCATGGTCAGCAGGAGCGCGCCGCCCACGACGATGACGCTGTTGAGGAAGTAGCGGCCGATGCTGGCCTGGGTCCAGGCCCGGGACCAGTTGTCGAACTGCGGCGAGGCGGGCAGGGACCACGGGTCGTTGAGGATCTCGTTGTCGGTCTTGAAGGAGCTCACCACCGCCCAGAGCAGCGGAAGCGCGGTGACGACGGCCCAGGCCAGCATGGCGAGGTGCACCGGAAAGGCGGCTCCGGACCGGCGGGCATCACGTGCCGGGGCGGGCCCCGCACCGACCACCGCCGCTCGCTCACGTGTCACGGTCATGCGGATCCCCCCTCGGCGTGCCCTCCTGGCCCTTGCTGCGCTGCGGTGCAGTCGGTCATGCCAGCTCCAGCCTCTCCCTGCGCCCGGACCGCAGCGCCAGCACGGCCAGGGTCAGCGTGGCGAAGAACAGCGCGACGCCCATGGCCGAGGCGTAGCCGAACTTCCCGTACTGGAAGGCGTTGCGGTAGAGCGACAGCCCGATCACCTCGGTCGCGCCGTCCGGCCCGCCGGGCCCGACGGTCATCACCTGCACGACGGCGAAGGCGTCCAGCGCCGCTATGCCGAGATACACGAACGCGACGTGCACGCTCTCCCGCACCAGCGGAAACGTCACAGTGCGGAAGGTCGCCCAGCCGCCGGCCCCGTCGAGCAGCGCCGCTTCGAACAGCTCGCGCGGGATGCTGTCGATCGCCGCGCTGAACAGCACCACGTAGAAGCCCACCGACGACCAGACCAGGACCGCCATCACCGCGACCAGCGCCAGGGACGGCGACGCGAGCCAACTGCGGGTCAGCCCGTCCAGGCCGACCGCCCGCAGCGCCCCGTTCAGCAGCCCGTTGTTGGGGTTGTAGACGAACCCCCACAGCACCGCGATGACCACCAGGGACAACAACTGCGGAAAGAAATAGACAATCTGGTACGCGCCGGAGCCCGCGATCCCCCGTCGTCCACCGTGGCCACCGAGGTGCATCATGTTCGCCAGGAACAGCCCGATGCCGATGGTCACCAGCGGCACCACGACCAGCATCACCGCGTTGTTCCGGACCGCGTGCAGGAACAGGGAGTCGCCGCCGAGGCGGGCGTAGTTGCCCGCACCGACGAACCGCGCCTCGCCGGCGACGCCGGTCCAGTCGGTCAGCGACAGGTAGAAGGCCTGCGCGTACGGCGACAGCACGAACACGGCGTGCAGCACCAGCGCGGGCACCAGCGCGCCGGCGAGGAACCGCCACCGACCGTGTCTCATCAGCGGGTGTACTTCTTCACAGTGGAGTCCTTGGCCAGCCCGTCGGCCGCCTTCTGGATCCGGTCCGACCACTGGCTCGCGGTGATCCGCCTGTTCACCAGCTCGCCGGTGGCATCGTCGACGGCCTTCGCCAGCGGGGCGTACCAGGTGCGGAACCGGTAGGTGAAGGTCTCGGTGCCGGCCGCCCGGACCGCGTCGCGGACCGAGCCGAGGCCGCTGCTCAGCGTGAGACCGTCGGTGGCCCCGGCCACGGCGGGCAGGGTCCCGGCGGTCTCGGCGAACGCCTTCGCCGACTGCTTGGAGAACAGGATCCGCAGATACTCCATACCGCCGGCGGGGTTCTTGGCCTTCGCCGGCACCAGGAACGATTCGCTGCTCGCCGCCTGCACCGCCGTGTGCTTCAGGACGTCCGCCGTCGTCCGCGCCGGGACCGGGGCCATCACCATGTCGAAGTTCGCCGGCGTGACGCCCTTCTGCTCACTCTCCAGCCAGGACCCGCAGGGGATGATCGCCGCCTTGCCCTGCGACCAGGCCGCCTGCGCCTCGGTGTGCGACAGCGCCTCGGAGCCGGACATCAGGTAACCCTTGCCGGCCAGCTCGGCGAACGCCTCGGCCGCGCCGAGCAGACCCGGCGCGCGCCACGCGTTCGGTTCCAGGTTGTCCACGGCCTTGACCAGCGCCGGCCCGCCGGTCTTGGCGGCCATGCCGAGCAGTGGGTCGTTGATGTACTCCGGGTACTTGCCCTGGTAGGTCCAGGGGGCGATGCCCGCCGCCTTGATGGTCGCGCAGAGCGTGAGCATGTCGTCCCAGGTCGTCGGGAAGGTCCAGCCCTTCGCCGCGAAGAGCGGCTTGGAATACCAGAGACCCCAGACGGTGTAGGTGAAGTTGAGCGTCAGCGGCACCGTGTCGAACGTGCCGTCGGCGACCACCCCGGGCAGCAACGTGTCGCGCACCGTCCGGCTCGGATCGTCGAAGGCGGGAGCGTCGAGCAGCTCGCTGAGATCACTCACCTGCTTGGCGGAGACCAGCGTCGCGATGTCGAGGCGGCTGGCACCGGTGTTGTCCACCACGTCCGGTGGGGTGTTCGCGACGAACCGAGGCTGCAACGCCTCGCCGATCTTCTGGACGCCCTGGTGGTCGATTTTCGCGCCCGGGTACTTCTGGGTGTAGAGCGTCTCGGCGCGCTTGGCGTACTCGTCGCCGTACCCGCCCTTGAAGATCACGACCTCGAGCGGCGCGTCCGCCTTGACGCCCAGTGGGTTGTCGGCGTTCTTGGTCCCGGTGTTGCCGGCGGCGCGGTCCTGGTCGTCGCTGCCACCGGTCACGCAGGCGCTGAGCACTGGCAGCGCGACACCGGCGGTCGCCGCCGCGCGCAGCACGGTTCGTCTCGTTGGATGCGGTCCGGACTCGGGTGAACGGTTCATCAGCTGGGCCTTCTCCCTATGCGGTACGCCGGATGCGGCCGGCGTACCGCGCTTCGATGAGTTTGTTGTGCTCCCGCCCGCCCGGCACGTTGTCGGACAGATAGACCGGCGGGGTGACGTTGAGCGCCAGCAGCCGGGCCACCACCTCGGTGACGATCTGCTGGGCCAGCAGTGCCGCGGTGATCGACGAGACGGCCCCGACCGCGCCGGTGCCGTAGTCGAGGGCCGCGTCGCCGTACGGCGCGCCGTTGTCGAGCACGACGTCGGCCAGGTCGGCGAGCTTGAGCCCGCTGTCGTGCCGCGACTCGACCCGGGCGGAGTGCTCGACCGAGGTGATCGCGATCAGCGCGTGTCCGCGCTGTTTCACCAGGTGGGCCATCTCCACCACCGCGCCGTTGACGCCGGAGTTGGAGGCGATGACGAACGCGTCGTCGGGCTTGATCGGGGCGAGGGCGTAGAGGCGGTGGGCGACGTCGGGCGTGCGTTCGAGTTGCGGGTCACCGAGCACGCTCGTCGGCTCGCCGCCGTACAGGACGATGTCGCGTAGGGCGATCCTGTTGGTGGGTACGAGACCGCCGGCCCGACCGGCGATCTCCATGGCGAGTGCCTCGGAGTGTCCGCAGCCGAACGCCTGGATCACCCCGCCGGCCTGGAGCGTCGCGGTCAGCAGGTCGGCGGCGCGCGCCACCCGGTCGCCCTGGGTGGTGCCGACACGCTCGATGGCCTCGGTGATGACCTCGACATAGTCCGCGCTTGTGATCGTCACAGCGGTCTTTCCTTCCGTGCTCGCTTGCGGTTCGCATTGGTGTCCGGCATTCGGTGTGCGTCGACGGCCCGCACGGTGAGTTCGAGAGCCTCGGCGGTGCGCTCGTAGGTGCGCTGTGCGACGGCGACGTAGATCAGGTCGAGGATCAGCAGCTGCGAGTGCAGCGCGGAGAGGGCGGCGAGCCGGAACGTGGTCTCGTGCACCGAGGTGGTGAAGACGACGTCGGCGACCTCGGCCAGCGGTGAGCGGGCGTACGAGGTGACCGCCACGGTCAGCGCGCCGTGATCGGCGGCCTCGGCGAGCATCTCGATCGCCTCACGGGTCCGGCCGGAGTGCGACAGGCTGATCGCGACGTCGCCCGGCCCGAGCAGCGCGGCGTTGGTGAGGGCGGTGTGCGTGTCGGCGCGGTACCGCACCGGGATCCGGATGCGTTCGAGCCGGAACGCCATCTCGCTGCCGGCGGTGCCGCTGCTGCCCAGACCGAAGATCTCCACTCGGCCGGCGGCGGCGATCGCGGCCGCCACCCGTTCGACGGTGGCGGTGTCCAGGCCGGACGCGGTCGCCTGGATGGCCCGGGTGTCCGCGGCGGTGATCACGTCGAGGACGCTGCCGATCGGGTCCTCCGGCGCGATGTCTCCGGAGATGTCGGTCTCCCAGCGTGCCTGCTCGGCGCGCCCGGTCTCGGTGGCGACGGCTACCCGCAGGTTGGCGTACCCCTTGAAGCCGAGTGCCCGGCTGAAGCGGGTGACCGTCGCGGTGGAGGTCCCGGATCGTTCGGCCAGGTCGACGATGCTGGCGTGGGCCGCCGTCTCCGGATCGTCGAGGATGGCTTCGGCGATCTTCGCCAGAGCCTCCGGCATGGTCGGCCCCTCCATCCGGAGCCGCACCAGCAGTCCACCACTCTCACCCGTCACCAGTGATCGTCCTTTTCATCGATTAGCTATGAAGATGAAAATTACGACCACATCAACGTCTAGTCAACAGCAATTTTCTATGCTTCGATCTCCGGCATGATGCTGGTACTGGGCCTGGATGCCGGCGGCACGTCGTCCCGGGCGGTCGTGGCCACCCGCGACGGCACCGTGGTGGGCCGTGGCACGGCGGGGCCGGGCAACCCGACCTCGGCCGGACCGGCCGCCGCCCGCCGCATCGGTGCGGGCGGTGCGCGAGCCCTCGCCGAGCACGACCCCTCGGCCGTGCTCGGCGGCGTCGCGGGCATCGCCGGTGCGGGCATCATGACGGACCCGGAGCTCACCGCCGCCTTTGACCAGGAGTGGGCCCGGCAGGGACTGACCTGCCCGGTCACCATCGTCGGCGACGCGGTGACGGCCTTCGCGGCGGGCACCCCGGCGTCCTCGGGGGCAGTGCTCATCGCCGGCACCGGCGCGGTCGCCGCCCGCATCGACGACTGGCGCGTCAGCCGCACCGCCGACGGCCTCGGCTGGCTGCTCGGCGACGAGGGCTCGGGCCTCTGGCTGGGCCTGCAGGCAGTCCGTTCGGTCGCCCGAGCCTGGTCCGGGCCCACCGTGCCCGCCGGGCTGGCGGCCGCCGTCGCGGCCCAGGCCGGAGCGACCAACTGCGACGAACTCGTGCGCTGGGCCGGTCGGCAGCAACCGGCGGCCTTCGCCACGCTGGCACCCCTGGTGTGCGCGCACGCCACGGCCGGCGACGCCCTCGCTGAACGGCTGACCACCGAGGCCGCGACCCGACTGGTCGCCACCCTCGGCGAGCTGGGCCCACCGGACGGCCCCGTCGTGCTCGCCGGCAGTCTCCTGACCAACACCACACCCGTGCGAGCGGCAGTCCTGGCCACCCTTGCCGGGCCGGCCGCGACCGCCAGGGACCCGGCGATCGCGGCAGCCTGGCTCGCCCTACGTCAGAGCACCGACCAGGAGGAGGCGGCGCGCCTGCACCACCGCATGCTTCGACCCGATCGGGAAACCTCCCCGGTCGGCCACTGACCGGAGCGCCCGCGCGGGCGGTCAGTCGGCGACAACGAGCGCCTGGGGTGCGGCGGCCTTCATCCGCGTCCGCAGCCACTTGAGCTGGACGGCGGTCTCGCCCTCACAGCGCAGCACCACGGCGAGCAGGTCCTCGTCGCGGACGCCGTAGGCGGCCTGCCCGACCACCGTCCAGGTGATGTCGCACTCGGCGGCCATCAGGTACAGGTCCTGGAGGTCGCGCAGCAGGCCGATGCCGCCGGTGCGGGTGCCGGTGAACAGCTGCGAGTGCAGCCGGTCGGGTTCGTCGGGCGCGCCCGCGGCGTAGTGGACGACGAACGGGTGCAGTTGTTCGGCGTGCGCGTCGCAGCGTTGCGCCTGCTGCTGGCAGAGGTGCTGGATGTCCGGTTCCTCGGCGTGCGCGGTGGCTACCTGCCGGAACGCGTCGGCGAGGTTGACCTGCGCCCGGTGCAGCAGACCGAGGTAATGGGCGAGGTGCACGGCTCACTCCTTCACGCTGGTGGCCTCGGCGGCCGGTCCGCCGACGGTCGGCGGCAGGTCGCGTCAGCGGGCGGTGCGCTGCCGCCGACCGTCGGCGCCGGCGACGGTACGCCCCGCCCGTCGGCGAGTTTCGTCACCGCGACGGCCGCCACCTTGAAGATGGGCTGCTTCGAGACCGGGTCCCACCCGGTGATGGTCAGCTCGTTCGCCGCGCGTGGGGTGCGGTCGGCCGGATCCTGGTCGAAGTAGCCGTAGTGGAAGGGCACGAAGACCACCCCGGGGCGGATGCCGCAGAGCCGGGCGCGCGCCTGGATGGCGCCGCGTGCGGACGAGACGCCGACCAGGTCACCCTCGGCGATGCCGAGCCGGGCCGCGTCCGCCGGGTTGAACTCCACCCACACGTCCGGTGCCGCCTGGTCGAGTTGCGGGGCGCGACCGGTCTTGGTGCGGGTGTGGAACTGGTAGACGGTGCGCCCGGTGGTGAGTAGCAACGGGTGCTCGTCATCGGGCACCTCCGGGGAGGGCTGGTAGTCGACGGTGTGCAGGAACGCCCGCCCGCGCGGCTCCTTGGCCCGGTACTCCGGCTCGGTGAACTCGGCACCGGTGCTCAGGTCGTGGCCGTAGGTCTCGCAGTAGTCGGGGTCGGTGTTGAAGACCCCGTCGGTGTAGAGCCGCTCGGTGCCGTCCGGATGCTCGTCGGTGCAGGGCCACTGGATGCCGGAGTCGCCGCGCAGCTTCTCGTAGGTGATCCCGGTGTAGTCACACGGCCGGCCCCGCGAACACTCCTTCCAGGCCTCGAACACCTCCTCCGGCCGGCTCCAGCGGATCAGCGGTTGACCGTCCCGGTCGCGGAAGTCCATCCGGCGGGCGTAGTCGAGGAAGATGTCCAGGTCGGCACGGGCCTCGCCGGGCGGGTCGACGGCCTTGTCGGAGAGGTGCACCGTGCGGTCGACGCTGGTGAAGGTGCCGGTCTTCTCGCCCCAGGTGGCGGCGGGCAGCACGACGTCGGCCAGTTCGGCGGTCTCGGTCAGGAAGAGGTCCTGGACGACCACGAACAGCTCCGGCCTGGCCAGGATCCGCCGGATCCGGCGCAGCTCCGGCAGCGAGACGGCCGGGTTGGTGGCGGAGATCCACAGCAGCTTGATCGAGCCCTGCTCGGCGTACCGGAAGACCTGCATGGCGTGCGTCGGCGGCGCCCAGTGCGGAATGGTGTCCACGTCCACGTTCCAGAGCCGGGCCAGCTCCTCGATGTGCGCGGTGTTGTCCCAGTTGCGCAGGCCGGGCAGGTCGCCGTCGGCCCCGGTCTCCCGGGTGTTCTGGGCGGTCGGCTGGCCGTTCATCTGATAGATGCCGGCACCGGGGCGCCCGATCATGCCCCGGATCAGGTGCAGGTTGTTGACGGCACAGGCCGCGGCGGTGGCCTGGTTCGACTGGTAGAAGCCCTGCAACACGGTCGACAGCAGTCGCTGCGAGGTGCCGAGCAGTTCGGCGGCGCGTTCCACGTCCGCGGCCGGCACGTCGCAGATGTCGGCCACCCGGCGGGCGGGATAGCCGTCCACGATCCGGCACAGCTCCGCGAAACCCACTGTGTGCGCCTCGACGTAGTCGCTGTCGTACCAGCCGCGCTGGACGATCTCCCGGAGCAGACCGTTCAGCAGGGCCATGTTGGTGCCGTTGCGGACGGCGAGGTGCAGGTCGGCCTCCCGCGCCACCGGGGTGGCGCGCGGGTCGACCGCCAGCATCGCCGGCGGGTTGGGGCCGCTACGCCGGTCCAGCATCCGCATCCACAACACGGTCTGCGTCTCCGCGACGTTGTGGCCCCAGAGCGCGATCGCGTCGCAGTGGTCCACGTCGGTGTACGAACCGGGCTGCCCGTCGGTGCCGAAGCTCGCCTTCATCGCCGCCGCCGCGGTGGCGGTGCAGAGCCGGGTGTTGCCGTCCATGTGCGGGGTGCCCAGACCGGCCTTGCCGATCACACCAAGCGTGTAGTACTCCTCCAGGAACAGCTGACCGGAGGTGTGGAAGCCGAAGTGGCCCCATCCGCCGGGGCCGTCGAGGAGCTCCTTCGACCGGGCGACGACGCGGCCCATCGCGGTGTCCCAGTCCGTCTCGACCAGGCGGTCACCGTCGCGGACGAGCGGCCGGGTCAACCGGTCCGGGCTGTGGTTGGCCTGCCAGCCGTACAGGTCCTTCGGATCGACCCGACCCCGGTTGACCCGGTCCACCGCCCGGCCGCGTACCCCGACGATCCGCCCGTCGGCGACCGCGATGTCCAGCGCGTCACCGTTGGAGTGCAGCACCGACGCCGACTGCACCCAGCGCTCCACGTCGGCCTCGGTCCGTCCGTCGGCCAGGTACCCGTCCACCCGCACCGGCCACTCCTGACCCGGCCCGTACGGGGTCCGCTCACCCCACGGGTCGGCGATCCGGTCCACCACGACGTCCTCCTTCCGGCGACTGCGCGAGCGCCCCATCGGCCGGTCCGACGGCCCGCCCACAGTCAGTCAACGACCGAGCGCGAACAGCATCACGTTGGCATGACGAAGACCGTGGTCGCGTCCGCGTAGCGATACTTCTCCCGGACGTCGGCAGTCACACCTGTCGTACTCCGCTTGATGCGTTACGTCGTGGCTTCACTTGGTGCGTGACACGATGCCCCGGCTCGTTGGCTACTCGCTGTCGCGGGGCGGCCGGAGAGGCTGGCGCATCCGCTTCCGAAGAGCGGATGTCCGGTCTTGGCAAGTTCCTGTTGACCTCAACCAAAGTTCACATGCTTCACTTCGGCCATGAATCTTGACGGCCTGCGCGTCGCCATAACCGGTGCCGCACGTGACACCGGGCGACTACTGGCCGAAGCCTTCGCCGAGCGCGGTGCACAGATCTTCCTCTCGGCCCGCGACCTGGCTGCGGCCAAGCATGTCGCGGATGCGATCAGCCAGCGGGGGCCAGGTCGGGCTGACGCATTTCACTGCGACCTCGCCGTACCGGACTCGGTGCGCGCGTTCGCCGCTGCCGTGGCCGAACGGACGAAGCACCTCGATGTGCTGATCAACAATGGTGCCCCATACATTGAAGGTGACGACCTGGGAGACGTCTCGGACGACAAAATCGAAAGCGTGATGTCTGCCGGCGTGACCGGCGCCATGTTGTTGACCAAAAATTTACTGCCGCTGCTACGGGCATCGTCGCGGCCCGACATCGTCAACATGATCTCCGCATGCGGCGAGGTGCGGCACCACCGCTCGGGTGCCCATCCCGCCTTCTACGCCGCCAAGCATGCCCACGCCGGACTCGCTGAGATCCTGTCGCACCGACTCCGGCCAGAAGGGATCCGGGTAATCTCACTGTTTCCGCCGGACTTCGTTCAGGACGGGCCCCGCCAGGTGAACAGCGAACTCACCGCGCGATCGGTCATCGACTGCGTGCTTTTCGCGGTCGGCCAACCACGAGACTGTTTCATTTGCGAGTTCCACTTCGAGCAGGTTCGGCAGGCGTCCACACCCTGACCGCTCACTGCGCAGAGCGGCCCGAGCCCGGTCGAGGGCTTTCGGCAGAGATCCGCCCTTGAGAGACTGTCACCGTCCAAACCAAGGTCAAGGGCGCGGATTCGCCGCCGACGGCGCGCCCTTGACGTGCCGTCGAGTCCGCCCGACCCTGAGTAGTAACTCGGTGTAACAGCCGCAGCCCATCGCGAGGGAACCCGTAACGCGTCAAGTGAGACCAGGGCGTCACGCATCAAGTGGAGCTCGACAGTCGGCAGTCACACCTGCGGACTGTGGCCGAAGTGGACGGAGCGGGCCAGAAGGTGTGTGGCGTGTCGCTTACGGCCGCCCGGCGACCTGGGCGACGAACGCGGCCCACACCGCCGGGGGGAAGGTCAGCGCCGGCCCCGACGGGTCCTTCGAGTCGCGTACCGCGACGATGCCCGCAAGGTTGTCGGCAATCTCGACGCAGTCGCCGCCGTTGCCGCTGCTACGGGTGCTCTTGCGCCACTGCGCGCCGGTCAGTTCCATGTCTTCGCCATCTCCGTCAGTAGGTGGACCGATTGCCAGTGGGAGAGCGCCTCGCCGCGTACGTTTTCCCACGCCGCTAGTATCGCCGCGATGTCGTCGGTCCCGGTAACAACATTTCCCTGAAGCTGGTTGTCGAGATAGCCAGCCGTGCGGTGCTCCGGCCCGACGGCGATGACGAACGGCCCGTTCAGTCCGGCGTACGCACCGACAGACGACGGAACGATGTGGACGCGCACGTGTGGCGCTTCGCACGCGACGAGGAGAGCCTGAATCTGTGCGCGCATGGTGGCCCGACCGCCGACGGGTCGCCGTAGCACTGCCTCGTCGACAACGGCGGTGAAGTGCGGCGGGTTGTCACGCGTCAGGATGCTCTGCCGGGCGAGCCGCGTAGCGAGATGTCGCTCGATGTCTCCTCGCGTGATGACGTCGGCTCCGGCCAGCACGGCGCGGGCGTACGCCTCGGTTTGCAGCAGACCCGGCAGGACGACGGACTGGTACGAACGCAGCGAGATCGCATCGCGCTCGATCTCTTGCCATGGTCGGAACCAAATTGGTTCACGACGTCTCGATGTGTCCGGCCAAATGTCCCCGATGGGTCGACGCAGAGCGCCGGCCGCCGCCTCCCGATGGCGCGGGTGCGGTATGTGGTCATGGTTGAGCCAGCGCGCGACGGTTTTCCTGTCGACTCCGACCCGCTCGGCCAGCGACTCGATGGTGTGGCCCGTCTCATCGAGGGCGACCCGCAACGCGTCGTTCACGGCCACTCCCATTGGGATGCGTGGAATGTCCTACGACCATATCGTCTACGGGCTGTTTCTGTCCCGTCACGCCGCGCAGGGTGTGTGTAGACGGCGCGGCCGGCAGGATCGAGACCCGGCGGTCGCGTTCGTAAGCGGGGCTGCCCTGGCGGGCGAGCACTCACAGGGCAGCCCCTTCCCAACGACGATCAGGGGAGCACCGTGCGGAAGGTTCAGGCGGGCGACGTCCTGCGCCTCACTACGGCCGCGAGCGTCCAGTTCATGCACCCGATCGTCGTGCGTGTCATTCGCGTTCTCGACTGGCGACGTACGACGGATGGCTCTGGTTTGACGGCTACCAACTTGCCCCAAACGGGAATGCGATCGCCCGCCGAACCCTGTTCGTGATGACCAGCGGTCTGATCTGGCAGGACCCTCCCGCCTTCGTCGGCCGAAAGAACGCCCGTCGCCCGGTCGCCCGTACGTCAGTGCGGGTCGGGTGATGCGGTGCGCACCGAAGCACAGGCCCCTACGCCCGTCGTGGCGCTGTCCTAACTGCGGTACCCACTGGCCCTGCTCGGCTGCGAAGCTGCGCCTCCTCGGTCAGTTCCGCGAGGACCGGCCGGGCCTGCTGGCGTACCTGACGAAGGTCCAGAGGGAGGCCGAGGCGGACCTGACGAAGCTCAACCCGGACGCGGCGCTGCCCGACCTGACCTCGCGCTTCGTCGGCTGGGCCGAACGTCGGTAATTTTTTACTCGCCCGCCCTTGCCCCGGCACCCCGGTCATGCCGGGAGGCGTGCCCGGCACGGAGCTCGACCGCCCGTCCAACGACGGGCGGCCGAACCCGGTGGCGCGTCAGCTGCCGGCCGGCGCGGGGGAGGTGGGGACGGCGGTGGAACGGCGGCGTCGGGACACCACGCCGACGATGACGTCGATGACGAGGAAGGCGAGCACTGTGAGCCCGAACAGCGGCAGTGCCCAGCCGACCGCCACGATCACCGGTACGCCGATCAGCAGGGCCCAGCGCGGTAGCCCGCGGACGCGCCGCGGGCGGGTGGGGTGCCGGCCAGGGCGCGCCGATCGGCGCGGGCCGGGCGGCGTTGCCACCACATGCGGTAGCCCCAGACGATCACGCAGAGCAGCCCGAGGGCGAGCGCGGCCAGCAGGATCTGGTTGACCGGGCCGAAGAGGATCCCCATGTGCGCCTGGATGCCGAGGCCGCTGAGTTTGGCCAGCACTGGCCAGTCGGCGAAGTCGCTGCGGGCGGTGACCTGACCGCCGGTGGGGTCGACGGCGACGCGGTCCTTGGCGACCGGCCAGGTGTTGTCGACCTGGGTGACGGTCCAGGCCGAGCCGGGCTCGGTCGCCGGGGCGATCTCGACCGGGCCGGAGAGGCCGGCCGCGCGGGCGGCCGTCGACACCCGGTCGAACGCGGCCGACTCGACCATGCCGTCCGCCCCGGAGCTGCCGTGATGGCCTCCGCCGGCGGCCGGCGGCGCGCCGTCCAGGCTGGTGGAGATGACCGGGGTACGCGCGTTGAGCGCGTCGAGGCCGGCGCTGAAGTTCGCTCCGGCGTAGCGGGACCAGGTCAACCCGGTGGCGGAGAGGAAGAGCAGCCCGACGGTGAGCCAGATGCCGGTGGTGGCGTGCCAGCCCCGGGTGCGACGGACACCCTTGCCGGCGGACAGGTCCGGCACCAGCAGGTGGCGGGCGGTGCCGCGGGTGGCGCCGCGCCGACGCCACCACAGGACGACCCCGCCGAGCGCGAGCACCCAGAGCCAGCTCGCGGCCAACTCCGAGTAGTGCTCGCCGACGGCGCCCAGGTGCAGGTGGCGGTGCAGGTCGTCCAGCCAGGTGGTGGCCGGGGTGGAGCCGAACCAGGTGGTGAGCTGCCCGTTGACCTCGCCGGTGTACGGGTCGACGTAGACGGTGTGCTGCTTCTCGCCCAGCTCCGGCAGGGCGAACGACACCCGGGTGCTCTGGTCGCCGTCGCCGGGTCGCACGGTGGCGATGCTGCCGTCGGGGTGCGCGTTGCGCGCGGCCCCGATCTGCTCGGCCAGCGGCAGCGGACGCTCACCCACCTGGGCGACGGTCAGCTTCTTGCCGTAGAGGAGGGTGTCGAGCTGCGGGGTGATGGTGAAGGACAGCCCGGTCAGCGCGGCGGTCACCAGGAACGGGGCGACGAGGACACCGGCGTAGAAGTGCAGCCGCAGCAGCAGCGCGCCGAACGCTGAGGTGCGCCGGGCCGGCTGCGGTGGTGCGTCGGCGGTGGTGGACGGCTCCGGCGTCGACGCGCCGGACAACTCGGTAACAGACATGGTCATCCGATCGGAATGCGCGAGAAGTACCTGGTCAGGTGCGTCTCCTGCTGGCGTGGTCGCCCGGTGGTGTCGCGTCAGCTCCGGCCCTGTGCGGGTAGTCGGGTCGGAGGTGTCTGTGGTTCCCGGACGCCTCACCGGGCTCCGCGCCGCCACCACAACCCGGCCGCCACCAGGGCGGTGACGGCCAGCGCGGCGGCGGCGATCAGGATGCCGATGCCCCGGCCGGGGTCCGGCGTCGCCGCCCGGACCGCGTCCGCCGGACCGGTACCGCTGATCGGGGCGGCGCTGGAGGTGGGGTCGGCCACCGTGAACGGGTACGACCCCTGTGCCGGGTGTCCGTCGGTGGAGACCACCCGGTACGCGACGGTGTACGTGCCGTTGGGCAGCGCGTCGGTGACCTGGACGGTTCCCGTCGCCCCGCTGACCACCGGGTCGCCGGTGGGCATCTTCCGCTTCGCGCCGTCGGTGAGCACGATCGTGGTGAACGTGGGGTCGAGCCGCTGCATGAACTCCAGGACGACCTCGCGCGGCGCACGGGGCACCGTCGACTCCTGAACCGGTGCCGCCGCGCGGAGCGAGTTGTGCGCCCACGCCGGCGTGGCGGGGATGAGCAGCGCCGCCAGGATGGCGAGCAGCGCCGCGCCGAGTCGGACGGCGGCGGGTCGGGACGACGACACGGTCGAAGCGGCGAGTCTCCGGTCGGTGTTCCTCATCCGAGCACCTGTTCGCCGACCCAGCCGCCCGGTTGGCAGCCCGGTGGGATGGCGAAGACGGCGGAGCCGATCGGGGTGGTCCACTCGTTGAGCAGGTCCCGGTCTGCCAGCCGGCGTTGGATCGGCAGGAACTGGCGGGCGATGTCCGCCTGGTACGAGGTGAAGATCAGGCCGGCGTCGGCATCGCCGTCGGCGGTGGGCACCCCGTCGTAGTTGTAGGGCCGGCGCAGGATTTTCAGCCGGTCGTCGGTGACGTGGGCGCGGGTCAGGTGGGAGAAGTCGGGGATGACGGTGAGGCCGTGCGCGTCGGTGGCGGCGAAGTCGGGTTCGTCGTGCTCGGCGGTGCCGGTCAGCGGCGCGCCGGTGTCGAGCCGCCGCCCGACGGCGAGTTCGCGGTCGGTACGGCCGAGCAGGTCCCAGGTCTCCAGGTTCATGCTGATCCGCCGGACGACGAGCGTGCTGCTGTCGCGCAGCCACCCGGGCCCGTCCGGCACCCAGACGGCGCTGTCCAGTGGCGCCCCTGGGCGGGGGTTCGCGGTGCCGTCGAGCTGGCCGAACAGGTTGCGTTGGGTGTGGCCGCCCGGCTCGACGCCGGGGCTGCGGCGGAAGCCCTGTTGGACCCAACGGACGGTCGCGAAGGGTCGGCTGTCCTTGAGCAGCACCCGTTGCGCGTGGGCGACGGTGATCGCGTCGTCGGCGCAGATCTGGAGCAGCAGGTCACCGCCGGTCCACGCTGGCTGGAGCCGGTCGACGCGGAAGGCGGGTAGGTCGGTGACCGAGGCCGGCCGCCGGTCGTCGACGCCGGCGGCACGGTAGAGGCCGGGGCCGAAGCCGAAGGTCACTGTCAGCCGGGCGGGCAGCAGCCCGAGTTCTGCCTCGGTGTCGGCCAGCGCGGGTTGGCCCTGGGTGAGCCGGGCCGCGTCGTCGCTGAGCAGTCGCAGCATCCGACCGAGTGCGGCCCGGTCGGTGCCGGGGCGCACTGTCAACGCGACGAATGCGGCGTGTGCCTGCGGTTCGGTGGTCACGCCGGCCTGCCGGGCGCCGTGGAACGGCTCGACCAGGGCGCCAACGCTCGCCACCGGCGTCGTGCCGGTGCCGGCCGTCCGCTCTCCGGTTCCCTCGGCACGGGTCGCGGCGATCGTCGCGCCGCCAGCGAGGGCCCCACCGGCGACCAGGGCCCCACCGGCGACCAGGGCCCCACCGGCGACCAGGGCCCCGCCGTGAGCAGGCCCCGCCTGCTCACCGGCCGGACAGGTGACGCGCCGGTCACGATGCCGGGCTCATGCTCATTCCCGGCGTGGCGCTCATGCCGGGCATGGGCTGGCCGTGCCCGGGGGCGTAGCTTTCCTGAGCGCCGGTGAACGGTTTGACGACGGCGTTGAACTGCTGGGTCTTGCCGTCGGCGAAGGCCAGCGTGAAGCTCAACTCGTCGCCGGCCTGGACGGGCTTGGCGAGGTTCATCAGCATGAGATGGTCGCCGCCGGGCTCCAACGCGTGCGTGCTCTTCGCCTTGATGACGATGCCGCCCTGCTTGGCCCGCATGACCATCTTGCCGTCCTTCATGGTCATCTCGTGCAGCTCCATGGGCGACACCGAGGTCGTGGCACCAGTGACGGTGACGTCGGTGTCGCCGTCGTTGACCAGGGTCCCGAAGGCCGCCGTCATCCCCTTGTCGGCCGCCTTGACCCACGGGTCGCGGATGCCGACCACACCCGCGACGGCGCTCGTGGAGGCCGACGGGCTCGGCTGCGCCGCGGTTGACGGCCCGGACGAGCCGCAGCCGGCGGCACCGACCGTCAGGAGCGCGACGGTGGTGAGGACGGCGGCCGAGGCTCGGCGCGGTCCAACGAAACTGGTGGTGCGCATGTGTTCTTCCTCCGATGGTTGCTGCTGGAGGAAGAGTCGGGCGCGGTACGTCGAAAGTTCCGGACCGGTCAGGGCAGGTTGATCGTGTACTCGGCGGTGTGCACCTGCCCGCCGACCTGGAAGTCGAAGAAGGCGCGGTACCGGCCGGCGCTGGGGGCGGTCAGCCAGAACTTGACCTGCCCGTCGACCAGTTCCGGTTCGGGGTGGACGTGCACGTACCCGAGGTCACCCTCGCGGACGACCACGAGGTGCCCGTACGCGCCCAGGTACCGTTCGAGCGCGGCCGGTCCCGCCCCACCGGCGCGGTTGACCTGGAAGTGCATCGGCGCCGTCACCGCCGCCGTGGGCGTACCGGTCATGGTCACCTCGAACGGCCCGGCCGTCGCCGTCGGCCGTGCCGGGGGCAGCGGGGCGGGAGCGTACGCCCCGGGCACGTCGTGGTCGACGCCCAGGACGAGAGGCCGTGCCGTGCCGTCGGCGGCGGTGACGGAGAAGTCGGCGTAGACGCGGTAGCCGCCGGGGCGGGACAGCGTCAGCGGCACGCTCCAGGTGCCGTCGGGCGCCATCGTCGGGTGCAGGTGCTGGTAGCCCCCCAGATCGCGCCCGACCACGATCAGGTGCAACGGCTTGTCGTGCACGACCGTGAAGCGGGTCGCCGGCTGCCGGTCGGTGCCGACGATCCGGAACCGGTAGTCCGCGCGTACCCCCTTGGGTTGGGACCGCTCCAGCGGTTGCAGGGTGTAGCCGCCGGCGCTGACCGTCGTGCCGGTGGCCAGCGTCTCCCCGGTGCCGCCGTCGCCCGGGTGGGAGTGCGGCCCGGTGCCGGCGGGGTGTTGGTGCCCGTCGCTCGCGGACACCGCGCGTCCGGACGCGGTCGGTCCGCTGGCCGGCCGCGCGTTGCCGGCCGGCTCGTCGCCGTTCGTGCCGATGCGGGCCAGACCGAACCCGGCCAGCAGGGCGACCACCAGCCCACCGACGAGCATCGCCAGGTGGGCGTTGCTCATTCGCGATTCCTGGGCCACGGCGTCGTCGTGCCGGTCCGGCTGCGGCAGCGCGTCGACCGGCGCGGACCGTGCCTCGTCCTCCTCCCTGGCCACGGTCCGCGTCGACCGGCCTGCTGCCCGGTCCGCGTCGGCCCGGTCTGCTGTCCGGTCTGGGTCGGCCCGGTCTGCGTGTCCGGTCGCGCCGGCGCGGTCGCGGTGGAGTTCCGTCGCGGTGACG
>NZ_JAEVHL010000020.1 GCF_016803395.1 Micromonospora tarensis
CCCTCATCGCCCTGGCCATGCTCAGCCTCGGCAGCCACCGGCCCCAACTCCCCAAACGATGACCACCAAACAACCCACAAACCCAGCAGAAGACCCATAAATATGCCTCTGAGGTATACCGCTCAACGGCACACATCGACGGTGCCGGCCAGCCAAGGCGACGCTGGCGCCCGGAGCGCCCCTCGCCGCGCCGCAACCCCGTCCTGGGTTGAGGGGTTCGGTGTTCACGGCGGTGATCCTAGGAAGCGCGGTAGGTCGCGTCCATCCCGTTGGTCGAGAGGGTCGGCCCCCTGATTCCCTCGTGATCCGCTCGTCAGGTCGCGCGCCGTAGCAGCTCGTGAATGTGCCTGACCACCTCGTCGGGGGTGAGTTCCATGGCGTTCGCGCCGACACTGACCTCGAACGAGCACCGGTCCGGATCCGGCGCGGACCGCACGCGGCCGAACAGCTCCACCCCGGTGGCGGCGAGCATGGCGTCGGCCGCCCGCATCGCGGCGTCCGGGCCGATGGGGAGGTGGACGTGGAACAGGGGCGTCTGCGGTGGATCCGGGAACGCGCGGGCGGCGCCGTCGGCGTTGATGGCCGCCGCGATCGCCACGGCATGCTCCCGGTGCGCCGGTAGCCGGGGCAGCACGGTGTCCAGGCCGTGCAGGGCGGCGAGCGCCAGCGGCCACGCGTCGTAGACGTCGCCACCGAGCCGACGACGCCACACCCGGGCCTCGGCGAGGACGTCGGCGTCCCCGGCGAGCACGGCGCCTCCGCTGCCCTGTAGCCCTTTGTATAGCGAGACGTACACGCTGTCGAACAGGGTGGTGATCTCGGCGAACGGCCTGCGGTAGTACGTCTGGGCCTCCCACAGGCGCGCCCCGTCGAGGTGGGTGGCGGCACCGCGACGGCGCATGGCCGCGGTCTGCGCGACGAGGTCGTCCCACTCCGGCAACAGGCCGCCGATGTCACGTTGGGGCAGCTCCCAGACCACGGCCGCGAGCGGCTCGCCGACGGTCGACAGGTCGGTCAGGGTCAGCAACCGGTGCCGGTCGCCGACCGGGTGGCAGCGCAACCCGTGCACGACGCTGTACCCCCGGTGCTCCCAGACCTCCAGATGGCTCTGTGGATGGGCGGCGAAGGTCTGGCGGCCACGTCGGTCGGCGTGGATCCGCAGTGCGACCTGCTGTGTCATCGTCCCGGACGGGAAGAACAGCGCCTCGTCAGTGCCGAGCAGTGCGGCCATGCGCCGCTCCAGGACAGCCACCGGTCCGTCCGGCCCGTGCGGTGGCGTGTCGGGATCGACCTGAGCCAGCATCGACCGCAGCATGTCGTGCGGCCGGCGGCGCAGGTCCGAGTGCAGGAAGAGGGAACGGTGCACGACCATCGCTGGAGCATCCAATCCGGCTGGGCCGAGCCCGCGGCGGCGGGGTATCCGGCCAGGCTTACCGGACAGGCAGCCTACCTTGTTGCAACATCTTGGCAATAGTGGGTGCGGGGCCGCGGAGCACGTACCCGCCTCAGCCGGTTCGCCGCGTACGGCTGTGGTCGCCGTCGGCCTGCCAGGCCGCGACGAGGTCCTCGCGGGCGCGGGCGACCCGGGAGCGGATCGTGCCGACGGGGCACTGGCAGACGTCCGCGGCCTCGGCGTAGGACAGGCCGAGCACCTGGGTGGCGACGAACGCCTCGCGGCGCTCCGGGGTCAGGCCGGCGATCAGGTGGCGCAGAGCCACGCCCTCGTCGGCGCCGACCGTGACCGCGCCCGCGCCCTCGGCCGCCTCCTGCCAGTCCGGCACCGATGCCGTCCTCGGCCGCGCCACCGCCGTCCGGACGTGATCCACCGCGACGCGTCGGGCGATCGTGAACACCCACGTCCGGGCCGACGAACGGCCGGCGAAGCCGGGCAGGTTACGAAATGCCCGCAGAAACGTCTCCTGGGTCAGGTCGTCGGCCTCGCCCGGCCCGGCCAGATGCGACAGGAAGCGCCAGACCTGATCCTGGAGTGCCCGGACGAGCGCGGTGGCGGCCTGACGGTCACCCCGGCCCGCCTCCCGCGCCCACCGGGTCACCTGGTCGTCGTCAACGACGCCGTTCCGCACAGACCACCGTCCTGTGTGCCACGGGCGCTCCCCTGCCGAGCCGCCATCGTCGGAACGCCGCCGGTCGGCCGCGCACTCTGGTGGTCGGCGGCCGGCCCGGAAAAGTTCCCGATGTTCCCGCCTTCGGTCGATTTCCGGCAGCTCGGTCCGTTCGGCCGCTCAGCGGCGGGTGCGGCGGCAGGGCGCGGTTACTGCCGCCCCACCGGGGCCGAGACGGGCAGGCCGAGGCCGTTGACGGCCGCCGCGACCAGGGCCTGCGGGGCGAGCGAGGCATCGAGTACGAGCACCGGCTCGTCCGGTTCGGGCGGTTCCAGCGTGGCGAGTTGTGACTCGAGCAGACTCGCCGGCATGTAGTGCCCCTCGCGCTCGGTGATCCGGGCCCGGATCACCTCCGGCTGCCCCGCCAGGTGCACGAAGTCCACCCGGGGGGCACCCTGCCGGAGCACGTCGCGATAGGACCGCTTCAACGCCGAGCAGGCCAGCACCGTCGACCGGCCCTGCGCCGCCCGTTCGGCCAGCCACCCGGCGATGTCGTGCAGCCAGGGCCAGCGGGTGGCGTCGTCCAACGGCACGCCGGAGCGCATCCGTGCGACGTTCTCCGGCGAGTGGAACTCGTCCGCCTCGACGAACGTCAGCCCGGTCGCCGCGCTGATCCCCCGCGCCACAGTGGTCTTGCCGACCCCGGAGACGCCCATCACCACGACGTGTCGGCTGCCCGGTTCACCAGTCATGAACCGTGCCGTCCTTGAGCCGGTTGAACGGCAGGTAGGCGGGCTCGTACGGGAACCGGGCCGCCGCCTCCTCGTCGAGCTCCACCCCGAGCCCCGGTTGGTCGCCCGGGTGCAGGTAGCCGTCGGTGAAGGTGAACGACTGCCGGAACACCTCGTTGGCCAGCGGGGTGTGCTTCATGTACTCCTGGATGCCGAAGTTGTGGATGGCCAGGTCCAGGTGCAGCGCCGCGGCCATGCCGACCGGCGAGATGTCGGTGGGGCCGTGGATGCCCGACTTGATCTGGTACTGGGCGGCGAAGTCGAGCAGCTTGCGCATGGCGGTGATACCGCCGGTGTGGGTGACCGCCGACCGGACGTAGTCGATCAGCTGCTCCCGGATCAGGGTCTGGTAGTCCCAGACCGTGTTGAAGACCTCGCCGATGGCCAGCGGGGTGGTGGTGTGTTGCCGGACCAGCCGCAGCGCCTCCTGGTTCTCGGCCGGGGTGCAGTCCTCCAGCCAGAACAGGTCGTACGGTTCGAGGGCCTTGCCGAGCTTGGCGGCCTGGATCGGGGTCATCCGGTGGTGACCGTCGTGCAGCAGCGGCAGCTCGGGGCCGAACTCGGCGCGGACCGCCTCGAAGACCGTGGGCAGGTGGCGCAGGTACGCCCGGGTGTCCCAGTCCTCCTCGGCGGGCAACGGGGTGCGCTGCGCCGGTTCGTAGTCGTAGCGCTGGCCGGTGGCGCTGGGCTGCGCGGCCACGCCGTAGACGGCGTTGATGCCCGGCACCGACGTCTGCACCCGGATCGACCGGAAGCCCTCGTCGAGGTGCCGGCGGATGGAGTCGAACAGCTCGGGGATGTCCCGCCCGGACGCGTGCCCGTACGCCATGATGCCGGTGCGCGACGCGCCGCCCAGCAGCTGGTACAGCGGCATGCCGGCGGCCTTGGCCAAGATGTCCCAGAGCGCGACGTCCACCGCGGCGATGGCCGCCATGGTGACCGGTCCACGCCTCCAGTACGCCGAGCGGTACAGGAACTGCCAGGTGTCCTCGATCCGGTGCGCGTCCCGACCCATCAGCAGTGGGGCGACGTGGTCGCGCAGGTACGAGGCGACGGAGAGTTCCCGGCCGTTGAGCGTGGCGTCGCCCAGACCGGTGAGGCCCTCGTCGGTGGTGATCTTGAGGGTGACGAAGTTCCGGTCCGGGCTGGACACGATGACGTCTGCTGCGACGATCTTCACGGGGTGCCTTTCGTTCTTGGCGGTCTGAGGGGTGGTCTCACCACTCCGCGTAGGAGCCGTCGGGATGCCGCCAGGTCGGGCTGCGCCAGGCGTGCCCGCGCTTGTCCGCTGTCCGCACCGCGTGTTCGTCGACCTCGATGCCGAGACCGGGCGCGGTCAGCCGCTGGACGTACCCGTCGACGAAGGTCAGCGGGGTCTGGTCGAGGCAGTAGTCGAGCACCTCGGCGCCCTGGTTGTAGTGGATGCCGATGCTCTGCTCCTGGATCAAAAAGTTCGGCGTGGCGAAGCCGACCTGGAGGCACGCGGCGAGGGCGATCGGCCCGAGCGGGCAGTGCGGGGCGAGCTGCACGTCGTACACCTCGGCCAGGGTGGCGATCTTGCGGACCTCGGTGATGCCGCCGGCGTGCGCGAGGTCCGGCTGGGCCACCGCGATGCCGGCCTGCAACACGGGCAGGAACTCCTGCCGGCCGTAGAGCCGCTCCCCGGTCGACACCGGAGTGGTGGTGCAGCGGACGACGTCGCCGATCAGGTGCGAGTTCTCCGGCACCACCGGCTCTTCCAGGAAGAACGGCCGGTACGGCTCCAGGAGCGGGGCGACCCGGCGGACGTTGGCGAGGGTGAACCGCCCGTGGAAGTCGACAGCGACGTCCCGGTCGTCGCCGAGGACCTCGCGGGCGACGGCCACCCGCCGCACCACAGCGTCGAGTTCGGCGACCGAGGCGAGCGCGCCCATCCGCCCGGAGGCGTTCATCTTCACCGCGGTCAGGCCCGCCTCGACCCGGGCGCTGATCTGGTCGCGGATCTCGGCGGGTTCGTCGCCGCCGACCCAGCCGTAGACCCGGATCCGGTCGCGGACCGGCCCGCCGAGCAGTTGGTGCACGGGGGCGCCGTAGTGCTTGCCGGCGATGTCCCAGAGCGCCTGGTCCAGGCCGGACACCGCGCTGGCCAGGATCGGGCCGCCCCGGTAGAAGGAGCCTTTGGTCAGCACCTGCCAGTGGTCCTCGATCCGCAGCGCGTCCCGACCCACCAGCACCTCGCTGAGCTGGTGGACGGCGGTACGTACCGTCTCGGACCGGCCCTCGCAGGTCGCCTCGCCCCAGCCGACGATGCCGGAGTCCGTCTCGATCCGGACGAAGAGCCAGCGCGGGGCGACCAGGAAGGTCTCCACCTTCGCGATTGTCGTCACGGCGCGGTCAGCCCTTCGTGGCGCCGGCGGTGAGGCCGGAGACGACGTACTTCTGCACGAACAGGGCGATCAGCATGATCGGCAGGGTGACCACCGTCGCCGCGGCCATCAGGCCGCCCCAGTCGATGCTGGCGTAGCCGACGAAGTCGAAGATCGCGACCGGGAGCGTCTTGGTGTCGGAGTCGGACAACACCAGGGCGAACATGAAGTTGTTCCAGGAGAAGATGAAGGAGAGGATGCCGGCGGTCGCGACGCCGGGCACCGACAGCGGGAGGGTGATCCGCCGAAACGCGCCGATGTGGGTCAGGCCGTCGACCAGCGCGGCCTCTTCCAGCTCGGTCGGCAGGCCGTCGAAGTAGCCCATCATGATGTAGACGATCAGTGGCAGCGACACGAACATGTGGCTCAGGATCAGCACGGTGAACCCGCCGACCAGCTTCAGGTTCGAGAAGACGTAGTACCAGGGCACCAGGAGCGAGACGCCGGGGATCACCCGGGCCATCAGCACGACGAGCGCGGACCGCTTCATGGTGAAGCGGCTCATCGAGTACGCGGCGGGCACCCCGAGCAGGAGCGAGAGCACGGTGGCCGCGAACGCCACCCAGAGGCTGTTGCCGATGAACTGGAGGTAGTCCGCCTGCTGGAGGACGGTCTCGTAGTTCTTCAGGCTGGGTGAGAAGACGAACGCCTTGGCGGTGTCGTAGATGTCCACGTTGGTCTTGAACGACGCGGTGATCATCCAGAGCAGCGGCGCCATCAGCGTGAACACCACGAGGACGAGCGCCGACGTGCGGAACACCCGGTACGGCTTGCTCGGCGTCATCGGCCCAGCCCCTTCTTGCGATAGGTCAGGGCCCACATCACCCCGATGATGATCAGGAAGAAGATGATGAGGACGGTCGACGAGACGCCGTAGTCGTTGTAGTCGAAGCTGAGGCCGTAGGCGTACACGTTCAGGGTCTCGACCTCGTGGAAGGACCCGCCGCCGCGCCCCTTGGTGGCGTAGAGGATGTCGAAGGTCTTCAGCGCGTCGATACCGCGCAGCAGGATGGCGACGATCACCGTGGGCATCAGCAGTGGCAGGGTGACGTGCCGGAACCGCTGCCAGGTGCTGGCGCCGTCGATCCGGGCCGCCTCCTGGGGCTCGTCGGAGAGCGAGGTGAGCCCGGCGAGCAGGATCAGCACGACCATCGGGGTCCACTGCCAGACGTCGATGAACATCGTGGTCGGCAGGGCCGAGTGCTGGCCGGCCAGCCAGGGTTGGGGGCCGACCCCGACCCAGCCGAGCAGCTGGTTCGCCATCCCGATGTTCGGGTCGAAGATCAGCCGCCACATCATGCCGACCGCCACCGGGGTGGCCACCAGCGGCAGCAGGATCGCGACGCGGACCCACTTCTCACCGCAGAACGGCCGCCAGAGCAGCAGGGCGATCGCCATGCCGAGCACGACCTCGAAGAACAACACCACGCCGGTGAAGAGGACGGTACGCCAGACCGCCGGCCAGAACCGGTCGGTGTCGGTGAGCACGTCGAGGTAGTTCTGGAATCCGATGAACTCGGACTCGGCGCGCACCGAACCCTCGGCGTCGGTCAGGCTCAGATACCCGGTCCACGCCACCGGAAAGACGATCAGCACGGCGACGAAGGTCATGGCGGGTGCCGCGAAGAGCCACTTGCGGTGCTTGTTGGCCCAACGCGACCAGGCCGAGTCCTGCTGGGGCGCCGCGGGTGCCGCCGGCGCGTCGGTGCGGGGGGTGGTGACGGCTGACATGGAGATCTCCGGGTTCGGGGGCCAGGTCCCGACGGGGCGGCGGAGCCGGTCGGCTCCGCCGCCCGACGGTCAGGGTTACTTCGCCTCGTCGTCGAGGAACTTCTGGAACGCCTCGTTGGCGGTGTCCGCCGAGGCGGCGGCGTCCTTGCCGGTGATCGCGTCGACGATCGGCTGGCCGACGATCTCCCGCGCCTGGGCCACCTTGACCACCAGGGGTCGGTCGTGGCCGACGCCGTTGGCGGTGCTGACCGTGTTGGCCTCGACCAGGTCCTTCGGGTAGGAAGCGGTGGCCGCCGGGTTCGCCCAGACCGAGGCGCGGGCGCCGGGAACGCCGGCGGTCTGCTGGGCCAGCGCCTGCTCCTTGCCGGCCGCCCACTGGACGAACTTCCAGGCGTTGTCCTTGTTCTCCGAGTTGTCGTTCACGCCGAGCGCCCAGGAGGGGATGTTGTAGGGCTTCGAACCGGCCGGGCCGGCCGGGAAGGGGGCGAAGCCGACGGTCTCGACGACCTTGGACTTGGTCGGGTCGGTGGCGTTCTTGTAGAGCGAGTTGGCCTCGGTGTAGAAGGCGGCCTTGCCCTGCGTGAAGATCGCCATCGCCTCGGACCAGCTCATGTCGGTGCTGATGTTCTCCGGTCCGTGGTCCCGCAGCAGCCCGCCGTAGTAGGCGTACGCCTGCTTGGCCTGCTCGGTGTTGACGGTCGCCTTCCCGCTGCCGTCGACGAAGTCGCCGCCGAAGCTGAACAGGAAGCTGGAGAACTGGGTGACGGCGGCGGCCTTGCCGGTGCGGGCGACGAAGCCGGCGACGCCGGGGTTGTCGGCCTCGACCTTCGCCGCCTGCGCCTTGAGCTCGTCCAGGGTCTTGGGCGGCGCGGTGAAGCCGGACTTCGTCAGCAGGTCCTTGCGGTAGTAGAGGACCTCCTGCTCGGTGATGATCGGCACCCCGACGACCTTGTCCTCGTAGGTCGTCGCCTGCACCGGACCGGCCTGGAAGTCACCGAACTCGAAGGCGCTGTCCGACTTGGTCTTCTCGGTGAGGTCGGCCAGGTACTTGTTCTTGCCGAACTGCTTGCCCTCCTGCAACGGCCGGTACATCATCACGTCGAGGTCGCTGGCCCCGGCGTTGAGCTTGACGTTGTACTGGTCGGAGAGCTGGTCCTCGCCGAGCTGGGTGACCTCGACAGTGAGCCCGGACTGCTTCTCGAACTCCGGCAGGGCCTTCTTGATGTTCTCCGTCCAGACGTGGTTCACCAGCGTCACGCGAAGGGTCTTCGAGCCTTCGCCGCCGTCGCCACCACCGCAGGCAGCCAGGCTCATGGCGGCCACCACAGCCAGAGAAGTGCCGATTATCGGTCGACGTCGCACGCTTGTCTCTCCTTCTGTCGTGGTCGCCGCCCCCGCAGGAGGCCACTACCTCGGTGTTACATCCGCTTAACATCGGGATGCTAGGCCGACAAACCTGAGTATTTCAAGGGCTCGATCTGATTGATACGATCTTTTGGTGGAACCGTCCTCAGCAGAGGTTGCAACCGCCCGGACCGCCCCCGTCGAGGCCGGGCTGCACGCCCGCGTCCTCGACAGCCTCGGCACCGCCATCTGCGGCGGCGAGCTGACGTCCGGGTCGGTCCTCAACATCGACGACCTGGTCGACCGGTACGCGGTGTCCCGCTCGGTCATCCGCGAGGTGCTGCGGGTGCTGTCCTCGATGGGGTTTATCGAGGCGCGCCGTCGGGTGGGGGTGATGATCCGGCCGGCGAGCGCGTGGAACGTCTTCGACCCGCAGGTGATCCGCTGGCGACTGGCGTCGTCCGGTCGGATGGCCCAGCTGCGGTCGATCACCGAGCTCCGCACCGCTGTCGAGCCGCACGCGGCCCTGCTGGCCGCCGAACGGATCGGCCCCGACGAGGCGAGCGATCTCGTCGGGCTGGCGGCGAAGATGTGGGCCGCCGGCGAGGCCGGTGACGAGGAGCGCTTCCTGCACCTCGACATCGAGTTCCACCGGCGGGTCCTGGTCGCCTCCGGCAACGAGATGTTCGTGCAGCTCCAGGAGCTGGTCGCGGAGGTGCTCACCGGCCGGCACAAGCACCACCTCATGCCGCACCACCCGCACCGGCAGGCCCTCCAGATGCACGCGGATGTCGCCCAGGCGATCCAGCGGCGCGACGGTGAGCGCGCCCGGCAGGCGATGGTGCAGCTGATGGCGCAGGCGTTCGGCGAGATGAAATCACTCTGGGCCCAGACCGGCGAAACCGACCGCCACCATGCTCCATGACCACGGCGGCGCTTGATCGACTCGGCTTCCAGGAAACCGGGCCATCAAAGCGCCTCCGAGGCCCCGACTTCCAGGAAGCCGAGTCGATAACCCGCGTTCACACCAGCCCAAGGCCGATCGCGAGTTCGGTGATCGTCGCGGAGGCGTCCGGCGCGCGGGCGACCTGGCCGACCACCTCCCGTACCGCCGGACGGTGCCGGACCTCGGCGGGCGCGGCGCGGTCGGCCTGCGTGAGCAACCGGGCGGCACTGCCCGCGTCGCCCACCTGGAGGTACGCGCGGGCCGCGTCAACCAGATGCGCAGCGCGATGCTCGAGGGGCAACCACCGCCACCCGTCCCGCCTGACCGCCGCCTCGTGCCGTGCGACAGCCGCCGCCCCCTCCCCCACGTCGACAGCGGCGGCGACCCGCGCCAACTCCACGGCGGTCGGCCCGAACGCGGTCCAATGGTGGTCGTGCCCGTCACCAATCCGGGCGGCCATCTCGGTGGCTTCGTCCAGCAGGTCACCGGCCGCACGGTCGTCACCGGACGCGGCGGCGACCAGCGCGGCCTGCACCAGCAGCGCTCCGCACAGCGCCACCTCGGAGGGTGGCCCCTCGGCAGGGTCGGGTGGCGCGATCCGGTAGGCGGCGGCCAGCAGCACCGACCGCGTCCCTGCCGACGCACGGAGAGCCTGACCGAGCTGCACCGCCGCACACGCCAGCAACACCCGGTCACCGGCCGCGGCCGACATCGCCCGGTCGGCGGCCAGCCAAGCAAGGCTCGCCTCGCCCAGCTTGACCAGCACGGCTGCCGTCACCCGGTACGTCTCCACCACCAGCGCCCGAGCCAGCGCCGGGTCGTGGGACTGCGCGCGGCGCACCTCGCCCAACAACCCCGGCAACAGCTCGACCAACCGCGGGTGCCGGGCGTGCTGGTAGGTGGTCCACGCGTGCCCGATCTCCCGGCCCAACCGATCCGGCGACAGCACCGGCCGCCGGCCCGCCGGGCGACCAGGTGCCATGTCGTACGCCGACAACGCCGACCGGATACGGGCCACGCCCTCAGCGCACTCGGCCGACGCGGCGGGCTGAGCATCGCGCCCGAGCAGCGTCGAGGCGTCGACCCGCAGCACCGCGACGATGTCCCGGATGGTCGACACCCGCTCCAACGACCGCACGCCGCGCTCGACCTTGTCCACCCAGCTCTTCGACTTACCCAGCCGATCGGCGAACGACTGCTGCGACAGCTTCCGGCGCACCCGCAGGTAGGCGACCCGCCGACCGATCGGCACGTCACCGCTCACCACGCCACCGCCGATCCGGCAGCGCCCGAGTCGTCTCCTCAGCCGGTATCCGCTCCGCCTCGGCCTGCTCCAGAATCCGCTGCTTCGCGGTCTCCCGCTCCGCCGCCTCCACCTGCTCGGCCCGGTTCTCGCCATGACCGCGCTCCACGCTGCCCACGTACGACCCCTTAGTGCAAAGGGCACTGCGGTGTGCTCGGAAAGTCGCCACCGTCGCGCCGGCCAGAGGCGCGACAAACGGCAGGTCAAGAAAAGTACGAACAGGCAGTCGCGCCGTAATCAGGACGCTACGGAACGCACACTCACCGGCTGGAACGCTTACGCACCACTACTGCGTCGCGAGGCTCATTCGCTCGCAGAGCCCTCGCAACTCCGGCGACGTCGCTCCCTTGCGCAGGATCGCCCGTGCCGTCTCGCGGGCCGACACCGACGAACGCGCGTGCTGCGGGCCGACCCGTTCTGCGGCGAGCAGCATCCGTACCGCATCGCGGTCCCGACCGACCGCCTCAGCGGCACGGCCCATGTCGAGCCAGAAATACACCTGCCGCACCGCTGGTAGTCCCGTCAGGTCCACACCTGCCGCCGCTGTCATCGCCGCTTCGGGACGGCCGGTGTCGATCAAGAACGCCATCAGCCACAGCGCCACGTTCCGTGGCCCCCAGGCGAGATCCCACCTCTCGGTCTCCCCGGTGTGGGCAGCGATCCGAGTCGCCTCGTCAAGATGGTCCTCGGCGCCTGCCTGGTCACGCAGCCCGGCGAGGTGAAGCGCCCGCGCGAGATGCAGAAACCCCAGCACGTCCATCGCGCCGGCCTGCCCACTGCCGGTAAGGTCAGCGCTCGCCGCGTCGCACAGGTCCCGCGCAGGACCATACGCCCCGGAGTAGGCGGACACCCGCGCCCGATTGGCTGCCGCAACCCCGATCGCCACGGGATCGTCGAGCAACCCGGCCGCCTCGGCACAGCGCTCCGCAGCCAGCCAGGCATGCGCCGGGAAGCTGACGTTCAGCAACGACCCCATGGCCACGCCGTACACGGCGACCATTTCCGTCAGCGCGGTCTTCCGATCGGTCAGGCTGTGCATCGCCGGCACCAGGTCGGCGAGCCGCCGCAACGCACCCGCGTAGTCGCACCGTCCGTACAGGCCACGCACGAGCGTTGCCTCGCGATGCACCTGCTCTGCGGTCGCCGAGGCAGCAGAACGGCCCGCCATCGGCGTGTCCATCATGACTCGCCATACCCGCTCGGCATCGATGCGAGCAGCGTCAAGTTGCCGGTCAGCTGGCGTGTACGCCTGCCCGGTCAGGTCGACCACCGAACACTCGAGGGCGGCAGCCAGATCCACCACCATGTACCGATCGGTACGCTGCTGACCACGCTCGATGCGGGACCAGGACGTGTGCGAGATCCCAGCTCGGCTCGCCGCGTACCGCACACTCCAGCCACGCAGCTCCCGCCGCGCACGAATACGATCACCGATCGACGGGTCAGCAGGTATGGGCCGGCGAGGCATCAGCGGCGCTCCTCGGTGACGTGAGCTTCTGCCGACCATCGCGGCAGGCTGCCACTATCGGACGGTACACCGATCGACAGCGACAGCACCGCCACGGACGCGATCATCCGTTCACGGGGCGTGTCCAACTCCCGAGAGTCGAACCTGGAGAACGACATGGCGTTAACCAAGAAGGGCTCACGGCTCATCACGGTCGACGGTGTCGTCTATCGCTGGCGGGTGCGCGGGAGGCCGACCTATGCCCAAGCGCTCTGCCAGCAACCACTTACCCTCGCCGTCGAGCGCGCTGACTGCAAGGGCAGCATGCTGCTGGTCAGCATGCCCCAGGATCACCCGAGCAACTGGTTGGGCGGTCCGGCGGTCCCCGCCCTCCCGTCGACGGTCGCGGCAGTCGTCCGAAAGGCCCTGGCTGACGGGTGGCGGTCTGACCGAACGGCGGCGGCCTTCCACGTAACCGCCACCCCTGACTCCTGAACGTCTTTCACAGACCGACCGGACCGAAGGGTACGGGTGGCGGCGGCGCCGACCGGGTGAGCGTGTAGGTGCACTTCTTGGCGAGCCTGAGCGTCGCCCCGTGGCCGGTGTTCGCCCGGACGATCGCCGCGACCAGTTCGTCGGCGCTACAGGGCACGTCCCTGGCGTCGTCGCCGCCGTCCCACTGGTCGCCCTTGTCGTGCTCCTTGGCGTCCTTGCCGTCCGAGCGCTCCTTGCCGTCCGAGCGCTCTTTGCCCTCCGAGCGCTCTTTGCCCTCCGAGCGTCGCCCGGCGTCGTCGTCGCCGGACAAGCGGCTGCCGCCGGCCAGGACACGCTCTCCGGCGGTCAGCAGGCCACCGTCGCGCACCGCTTCTGGCGCGCCGACGGCCGCCAGGCCAGCCACCCCGGTCAGCCCTGCCACTCCGGCGACTACCCAGCGAGCCCGCCGCCTCTTCGGGGGCGTGCTCGGTGGGCCGCCACGTCATCCACGTTCGGGTGTCGATGGTTGGACCTCGCTCTTCTCCGTACCCCATGTCCCTGCACGTCACAATCAGTGCAGAAAGCGACAAATCGGTTACCGCGCCCAGGGGGAAACGTAGTCGAGCAGTGCTCGCGTTAAGGGTTCTTATGCGAAGAAGTCCTACATTGGTTGTGAGATCCCCAGCGCGCCCGTTCAGCAGCAGCGTGGGCCGGGCTCACCCTCCTGCGCGCCCGGTTCGCCGCAGCGGCACTCCTCGGCGCTCGCCTTGGTGAGGGTGTCGGCGTCGGCCTTGACGGTGTAGACCTCCCAGGGCTCGTTGCCGGGCCCGCGCACCCAGACCTTGTCCTGGAGGGCGTAGCAACACTCGGTGTCGCTCTCCTCCAACGTGATCAGGCCAGCCTCAGTGAGGCGCTTGGTGGCGGCGCTGACGTCGTCGGTGGAGAAGACCTCCACGCCCAGGTGGTCCATGACGGTGGGCTGGTCGGCAGCGCCCTCGAGAAGGACGAGCTTCAGCGGCGGGTTCTCCACGGCGAAGTTGGCGTAGCCGGGACGACGCTTGGCCGCTCGACGCCGAACAGGTTCGAGTAGAAGGCGATCGAGCCGTCGAGGTCGGAGACGCGCAGGGCGAGCTGGACGCGGGACATGAAGTGCCTCCTGTCGGAGCGACAGGGCGGGTCGACGAGCACACCGTCCCTGTCTAGATGGATTTCGAATCAGCCCCACTGTTGCAGGCTGTTTCGACGTCTGTCAAGGTAGAGAAATGTCGAAACAAGAGCTGCCGGTGGTGGATCTTCGGGAGGCGGCCTGCTGCGCGCCACTGTCGGTCCGCCCGATGGACGCCGGGCAGGCGGCGATTGTCGCGCCGATGTTCAAGGCCCTCGGCGATCCGGTCCGGCTGCGACTGATGTCGATGATCGCCTCGGTGCCGGAGATGTGCGTCTGCGACCTGACTCCCGCATTCGACCTGTCCGGGCCGACCATCTCGCACCATCTCAGGGTGCTGCGGGAGGCGGCCTCGTCGACTCCGAACGTCGGGGCACGTGGGTGTGGTACCAGGTCAGCCCCGAGGCGTTCCGCCAGCTCAGCGCGCTGCTCGACCTGCCCGCCACGGCCAGGCCGGCCGGCGCGTGAGGCTCAGTCTCGTTCGGCGCACCTCGGCCGAGTTCGTCGGCACGGCGCTGCTCGTCACCGCCGTGGTCGGATCCGGTATCGCGGCGGCTCGACTGTCACCCGGTGACGTCGGACTCCAGCTGCTGGAAAACGCGATCGCCACCGCGTTCGCGCTGGGTGCGCTGATCCTGATATTCGGGCCGGTATCCGGTGCCCACCTCAATCCCGTCGTGTCCGCCGTCGACTGGTGGCTCGGCCGGCGCAGCGGAACGGGCCTGACCGGTCCGAACCTCGCCGCCTACGGCGCCGCACAGGCAACCGGCGCGATCGCCGGGGCCGTGCTGGCGAATCTCATGTTCGACCTGCCGGCGACCACCTGGTCGCAGACCGACCGCACAGGAGCAAACCTGTGGCTGGCCGAGGTCGTCGCCACCGCCGGTCTTGTCGTCCTGGTCTTCGCCCTCGCCCGCACCGGGCGGACCACGACCGCACCTGCTGCCGTGGGCGCCTACATCGGCGCGGCCTACTGGTTCACGTCGTCCACCTCGTTCGCCAACCCCGCCGTCACCGTCGGCCGAACCGTCAGCGACACCTTCGCCGGCATCGCGCCCACCTCGGTGCCCGGCTTCGTGATCGCCCAACTCGTCGGCGGACTGCTCGCCGTCGCCGCGCTGGCCGCCTGGTATCCCGACGCCGGGCGCGCTGCTGATGCCGTACTCATGCCCCCGCTAGCACAGGAATCCGAAACGCCATGAGCGACAAGCCTTCAGTACTTTTCTTCTGCGTCCACAACGCCGGCCGCTCCCAGATGGCCGCCGGCTGGCTGCGGCACCTGGCGGGCGACACCGTCGACGTCCGCTCCGCGGGCAGCGAACCCGCCGACCGCCTCAACCCCGTCGCCGTCGACGCCATGCGGGAGGTCGGCATCGACATCACCGGTCAGACTCCCGTACGCCTCAGCTGGGACACGGCCGAAGCGAGCGACGTCATCGTCACCATGGGCTGTGGCGACACCTGTCCCGTCTTCCCCGGCAAACGCTACGAGGACTGGCCCCTCACCGACCCGGCCGGGCAACCCATCGACGTCGTCCGCCAGATCCGCGACGACATTCGGGCCCGGGTCGAGGAGATCCTCGCCGGCCTGACTGGGCAGCGACCCGCCTAGGCATCATCGACATGCGACGAGTGGTGACTCGTCTACGTCATCAGGTCCACAGGGATCTCCTGCGAATACTCACTGCCGCCCCGGCCTCGGGCGACAACGGCAGCGACCCGAGCAGGGCCGCTGCCGCGTCGTCAAGAACTTGAGTACGCCTCAGCGCACCACGCCGACGCCGGTGAAGGACCGGTCGTACTCGGTGAACGACTGGTTGGTGTACGGCGCGTAGATCCAGGTTCGCAGCGAGTTGGCCGCGGTGTCGACCTCGACGAGGCGTACCGGATTGGTGGTGTTCGAGTGGAACGTCTGGAGGAATGAATAGATCTTGTTGCCGTTGACCCCGGTGTCGACCCGGTTGGCGGCGACGCCGACGTGCCCGGAAAAGACGAACCGGATGTTGGCGTACTGCTTGATCAGGTTGTCGAAGAGGTACTGCGGGCTGGTCGCGCCGTAGGACGCGCTCTGCTCGATGGCGCCGTTCCCGTCGATGTAGTCGTGGGTGACGACGATGACGTTGTGCCGGGGGTTCGCGGCGACGACGTTCTTGGCCCAGTTCACGGCCTCGACCCGAGGCCAGAGTTCCACTGTCAGCACCAGCCACTGCGCGCCGCCGGCCGCAAAGGTCGAGTACGAGTTGTCGACCTTGCCGGCCTCAAACTGCCCCTTGACCGCCCGGTACTGGCCGGCGGTGAAGTACTGGTTGAAGACGGTGGTGTCGCGGACGAGTTCCCGGGTGTGGGCGGGGTCGCGGGCCGAGCCGCCGACGCCGGTGGCCTGGGTGTCGTGGTTACCGATCGCCAGCGAGTACGGGATGGCGGCGGTCTCGATCGGCCGCATCGCGTCCCGGGCGATCACGTACTGCGAATGGTCGGGCGTGTCCCAGTTGACCACGTCACCGGAGTGCGTCACGAAGCGCAGGTCCAGCGCGGAGCGGTTCTGCACCAGCCAGTTGGTGCGGTTGCGGAACCGGGTGTCGCCGCTGTTCAGCACCTCCTGCTGGGTGTCCGGCAGGACGGCGAAGCTGAACTTCGTGTCGGTGGCACCTGCGGTCTCCATCCGCGCGTACGCGATGTGGACGTTGCGGTCGCAGGCGTCGGTCCGGAAGTCGTTGACGAGTTGGACCCGCACCGTGTGCTGCCCGGCGTCGACCGCCGCGCCCACCGGGTAGGTGCCGTAGCTGGTCGCGCTGACGATTGTGGTCTGGCCGACGCTGACACCGTCGACAGTCACCCGGACTGTCGGCCAGCCCTCGCAGTAGTCACCGATGGCCCCGATCAGCACCCGCCCGGAGCCGGTGCTGGTGGTGGTGGCGTAGCTGGAGTTGCCCCACAGCGAGGCGTGCGTGCCGGACGCGGGAACCGGGGTGCCGGTCGCCGTGCGGATCGCGCCCTCCACGACGGTGAACGGCGAGGGCTCGGCGGCGTTCGCCGTAGCGCCGGTGAACACTCCCCCGGCCACGGCGACCACAGTCGCCGCGACCGTCGCCACGAGCCTGGACCTGGATCTGCTGATACGCACGCTGGGGCCTCCCCTGCCGACTGATGCCCGAGAGCTGGGCATCAGCAGCCTAGAGAGAATCCGGACGACATATGTGAATACGTCGAGACCAACCCGCGTATCCCAGTTGTACGTCCCGTGCCGCACACGGTCCCCTGGCAAAACCTGCTGAACACATGATCGGCGGGGACGCTGGATCGGGGCGACCGTCGCTGGCGAGACGGCGCTAGCGACCGCTGGATCGTCGACCCTGGCCGGCGGCGGAGGGTCGGTGACCGATGCGGGGGGCCCGCACGGCTGACGCGGTGCCAGCGCCCGGCCGGAAGTCCCGGGCGGCGGTGGCCACCACCTCGTCGGGATCGCCGGTGAGTTTCTGCCGGATGTGCGGCGGGACGACCTCGGAGGTGGCCATCGCCAGTCGGACCTGCACCGAGCGGTCGTCGACCAGGCGGTCCAGGTCCGCCTCGTCCAACTCGACCACGCGGACCAGCGCGGCCCGGACGTCGACCACCGGGTCCGCGGCGAGCGCGCTGCGCTGGGCCGCAGTGGTCCGCGGATTGCGGGCGAGCCCCTTGCGTACGCGGGCGGTGCGATCGGCCAGCAGGGCGGTGATCACGTCGGGGTCGTGGGTGTGGGTGGCGAGTCGTTCCCGCACCTCGGGTGAGGCGTCGTCGGTCAGCTTGGCGGCCAGCTCGGGCTCCAGCTGCCGACTCTCGGCGAGGAGGCCGCGCAGCTCCTTGTCCGACGCCTCCGACATCACCCGCCGAATCGACTCGTCACAGGCCGGGTTGCCGGCCACCGCCCAGCGCACCCACCGGTCGGCGTCCTTGACCAGACGCATGAGGTTGGCGAGCGAGGCGGAGGGGTTTCTCGCCACCGCCTCCCGGACCTGACGATCATGGTCCCTGGTCAGCGGTCGCAGGGCCTGCGCGGGTGCGTCGGGCCGAGCGGCTACCGTCTTGCGGACCACGGCCGACGGGTCGGAGGCCAGGTCGATCAGGGTCATCTGTGGCGTGCCGGGGTCCTGAGCGAGGGCGAGCCGAGCGTCAGCGCTGCCACCGATCGGACGGTGGTCGGTGGTACCGGTCTCGCTGTGCCGGTCGGCCTGGCCGACGTCCTGCTGTTTCCCCATCGCGCAATCATGTCACGCACCCGATCCGGGGGCGGCGGGCGCGGGTGGGACCGGCGCGGGTAGTCGCAGGCCGGACATGCCACCGTCCACCGCCAGCGACGTGCCGGTCACCGACCCGGTAGCGGGCGAGGCGAGGTAGACGACGGCGGCGGCCACCTCGTCGGCGGTCACCAGACGACCGGTCGGCTGCCGGGCTGCCAGCTGCCGCTTCTCCGCCGTCGGGTCGGCCGCGCCGGCGAGCAGGCGGGCCACCCAGGGCGTGTCCACGGTGCCCGGGGCGACGCAGTTGACCCGGACACCCTCCGTCACCAGGTCGGCGGCCATGGCGAGGGTGAGGGCGTGCACGGCGCCCTTCGACGCCGAGTACAGGGCCCGTTTGGGCAGGCCGGTGGTCGCCGCGATCGAGGAGATGTTGACGATCGCCGCGGACGGTGACCGACGCAGGTAGGGCAGGGCGACGGCGCTCGTCCGGGCCACACCGGAGACGTTGACGTCGAGCACCCGGCTCCACTGCTCGTCGTCGTTCTGCTCCACGGTGCCCACCGCCGAGATGGCGGCGTTGTTCACCAGGATGTCGATGCCGCCGAACGCCTCCGCGACCGAGGCGAGGGCCGCGGTGAGCGATTGACGGTCGGCCACGTCTGCCCGGACCGCGCGCACCCGAGGGTCCGCGGGCAGCTCCGAGACGTCCAGGTCCAGCACGCCCACCCGGGCGCCAGCGGCCAGAAACGCCCGCACGCAGGCGTTTCCGATTCCCGAACCACCTCCGGTCACCACGGCCACGAGACCGTCACACTGCATCGTTGTCTCCTTCGCGAGTAGTTGGCACACCGCCGTCAGGAGGGCCGCGCGGTCGAGCGCGGACCCGCCCGTCGGGGTGGTCAGGCGCTGCCGAGCGGGCTGCGCTGGCGGCCGAGGCCGTCGATCTCGACCTCCATCACGTCGCCGGCCGCCAGGTAGGGGAACCGGCCGGAGAGCGCCACTCCCTGTGGGGTGCCGGTGTTGATGACGTCGCCCGGGTCCAGGACCGTGTACTGGGACAGGTGCCAGACCAGGTGCGCCACGTCGAAGATCATGTCCTTGGTGCTGGAGTCCTGCCGGGGCTCGCCGTTGACCCAGGAGCGCAGCCGCAGCGCCTGCGGATCGTCGATCTCGTCGGCGGTGACCAGCCACGGGCCGAGCGGTTGGAACGTCTCGCAGGACTTGCCCTTCGACCACTGGCCGCCGGAGACGGCGAGCTGGAAGTCCCGCTCGGAGACGTCGTTGGAGAGCACGTACCCGGCGATGTGCCCGAGGGCCTCGGCCGGGGAGGCGAGGTAGCGGGCCCGTCGGCCGATCACCACGGCCAGCTCCACCTCCCAGTCGGTCTTCGTCGACCCGCGCGGGATCAGCACCTCGTCGTACGGGCCGACGACGGTGTTCGGCGCCTTGTAGAAGATGATCGGCGCGGTCGGTGGTTCGGCACCGGACTCGGCCGCGTGCGCGGCGTAGTTCTGCCCGACGCAGAGGACCACCCCGGGGCGGGCGATCGGCGCGCCGACCCGCTGGCCGGCGAGGTCCACCTCGGGCAGGTCGGTGGCCTCGCGGACCCGTTGGACGCCGTCGCCGGCGAGGAACTCCCCGTCGATGTCGGCGGTGAGCGACGAGAGGTCGAAATACCTTTCGTCGGCGAACAGCACGGGACGTTCCCGCCCCACGGGCCCGACGCGCATGAACTTCACGAACCAACCTCCAACGCATGGGTACGAATCGCAGGGTCCGCCGGCACGGCGGTCCGCTCGTGCACAGACAGCTCAGCCCGGCGCGGTGATGATCACGGTGTGGGCACCTCTCTGGGCAGCAGGCCCTCGGCCTTCAGGTCCGCCCACAGCGCGCCGGGCACCTCCCATTCGACCATCGCCACGTTGTCGGCGACCTGCTCCGGGTCACGGGCGCCGACCACCACGCTGGCGACCGCCGGGTGGCCGAACGGGAACTGGATCGCCGCGGCCCGCAGCGGGACACCGTGCCGCTCGCACACCGACCGGATCGCGGTGGCCCGGTCGAGCAGCTTCTGGTCGGCCGGCGCGTAGTCGAAGGGTGCGCCCGGCCTCGGGTCGGCCAGCAGACCCGAGTTGTAGACCCCGGCGGCGAGGACCGAGATTCCCCTCCGCTGGCACAGCGGCAGCAGCTCGTCGAGGCCGGACTGGTCGAGCAGGGTGTACCGGCCGGCGAGCATGAAGCAGTCGAAGTCACCGGCGCGGGCCAGCTCGACCAACGCCGGGGCCTGGTTCATCCCGGCGCTGACCGCGCCGATCTCGCCGGCCTCCCGCAGCCGCGCGAGGGCCGGGTACGCGCCGCTGACCGCCTCGGCGAGGTGGTCGTCCGGGTCGTGGATGTGCGCGATGTCGATCCGGTCCAGCCCCAACCGGGCCAGGCTCTCCGCGTGCGAGCGACGCACCCCGGCTGCCGAGAAGTCGAACTGTGGCGCGAGATCGGTCGACTCGGCCCAGAACCCCTGCCTGTCGCCGCCGTCGGGCACGAGCAGTCGGCCCACCTTGGTGGACACCGTGAACGCGGGGCGCGGTTTGCCGGCCAGGACCGCACCGGCCCGCCGCTCGGAGAGGCCGCAGCCGTAGAGCGGCGCGGTGTCGAAGTAGCGCAGCCCCAGATCCCAGGCCGCCTCGACGGTGGCGTGCGCGACCTCGTCGCCGACGGCGGTGAAGAGCCCGCCGATCGGGGCGAGCCCGAGCCCGAGCCGGGTCACCGTCACGTCGGTGCGCCCCACTGTGACCCGTTCGGTGGCCTGCACGCACGCCCCCTGTCCGTGGTCGATGAACCAGCGAGCCTATTTCCTATAGGATGTTGCTTTGCTAGTGTGTGTACTCGCTCACACCTGAACAGTCAAGGGTTGCTGAGGAGACGAGATGACCCCACCGGAAGACCGCGAGGGTCGACTCCGTCCCGCCCGTCGACTCACCCTCGCCGAGGACGTTTACGAGTCGATAAAGACGCTGGTCATGGACCACATCCTGCCGCCCGGCGAGCGGGTCAACATCGACGCCCTCGCCCGGGAGCTGGACGTCTCCCCCACCCCGGTACGTGAGGCGCTCGCCCGACTGGAAGCCGACGGCCTGGTCCGCAAACGCCCGCTGTCCGGCTACACCACCACCCCACTGCTCACCCGCGCCGAGTTCGACGACCTGTTCGAGGTCCGCCAGTTGCTGGAGGGCGCCACCGCCGGCCGGGCCGCCGCGCACGCCTCCGCCGAGGCGCGGCACCGGATCAGCACCGAGGCGGCGGCGAGCATCGACGTGGAGGTCGGCGACGGATATCGCCGACACGCCGCGTTCACCGCGCGGGACGCGACGTTCCACGACCTGATCGCCGACGCCGCCGGCAGCCCACTGCTGCGCGACAGCATCACCCGGTTGCACGCCCACCTGCACCTGCACCGGCTGTACTTCCCGGTCGGCGCGCGCCGGACACCAACACCGAGCACCAGCGCGTCGCCGCCGCCATCGTCGCCGGCGACGCCGCCACCGCCACCGAGGCGATGCGCGCTCACCTGAGCGCCGCCCGGGAGCGCCACCTGCCCGCCTTCGACCGACCCCCCACCCCCGGAACACCGCGCGACTCGGCGTGACCCGCCCCTGACACATCCGAGGAGCCGCCCATGCGCATCGCCCTCTTCATCACCTGCGTCAACGACCTCGCCTACCCGGCCACCGGCATCGCTGTCACCCGCATCCTGCGGCGGCTCGGCCACACCGTCGACTTCCCGACCGCGCAGACCTGTTGCGGGCAGATGCACGCCAACACGGGTTACCGGGCCGAGGCGCTGCCGATGGTGCGCGGCTACGTCGAGGTCTTCGACGAGTACGACGCCGTCGTCGCGCCGTCCGGGTCGTGCACCGCGATGATCCGCGAGCAGTACCCGCGCCTGCACCCGCCGGCCACGTCGGTGGCCGCCCGCACGTACGAACTGTCCGAACTGCTCGTCGACGTTCTCGGCGTCACCGACGTCGGCGCCGAGTTCGCGGAAACGGTCACCTACCATCCCACCTGCCACGGCCTGCGGATGCTGCGCCTCGGCGACCGGCCGCTGAGCCTGCTGCGCCAGGTCCGCAAGATCAATCTGGTCGAGCTGGGCGACGCCGAGGAGTGCTGCGGCTTCGGCGGCACCTTCGCCCTGAAGAACCCGGACGTCTCCACCGCGATGCTCACCGACAAGTGCGCCAGGGTTCGGGAGACCGGCGCCCGGGTGCTCGCCGCCGCCGACAACTCCTGCCTGGCACACATCGGCGGCGGCCTCGACCGCCACCGGTCAGGCGTGCGGGCCGTGCACTATGCCGAAATCCTCGCCGAGACGGGAGCGGGCTCATGAACCGTCCGGTCGCACCCGCCACCGGAGGCGGACGGATCCGTACCCCGCTGCCCTTCCCCACCGCGGCCAGGCCGGCCGTCGCCGACAGGCAGCTCCGGGCGAACCTGCACCGGGCCACCCGCACCATCCGCGACAAACGCGCCCGGGTCGTCGACGAGGTGCCCGACTGGGAGGCGCTGCGCGACGCCGGCTCCGCGATCAAGGCGGACGTCCAACGCCGGTTACCGGAGCTGCTGGAGCAGTTCGAGGCGTCCGCCACCGCCGCCGGCGCCACAGTGCACTGGGCCCGCGACGCGGCCGAGGCCTGCCGGATCGTGGTGGACCTGACCCGGGCCGCCGGGGCCGACGAGGTCGTGAAGGTCAAGTCGATGGCGACCCAGGAGATCGAACTCAACGAGGCGTTGGAGGCGGCCGGGATCGCCGCGTACGAGACCGACCTCGCCGAGCTGATCGTGCAGCTCGGCGAGGACACTCCCTCGCACATCCTGGTGCCGGCGATCCACTACAACCGGGCGCAGATCCGGGAGATCTTCCAACGCCGGATGCCCGACGCGCCGGCCGACCTGACCGACGAGCCGTCCGCACTGGCCGAGGCGGCCCGCGTCCACCTGCGACGACGGTTCCTCTCGGCCCGGGTCGCCGTCTCCGGCGCCAACTTCGCCATCGCCGACACCGGCACCCTCGTGGTCGTCGAGTCCGAGGGCAACGGGCGCATGTGCCTCACCCTCCCGGAGACGCTGATCAGCGTCGTCGGCGTGGAGAAGCTGCTGCCGACCTTCGGCGACCTGGAGGTCTTCCTGCAACTGCTGCCACGGTCGTCGACCGGCGAGCGGATGAACCCGTACACCTCGATGTGGACCGGCGTCACCCCCGGCGACGGCCCGCGGTCCGTGCACGTGGTGCTCGTCGACAATGGGCGGTCCGCCGTGCTCGCCGACCCGGTCGGGCGCCCGGCGCTGTCCTGCATCCGCTGCTCCGCGTGCCTGAACGTCTGCCCGGTGTACGAGCGGGCCGGTGGGCACGCGTACGGGTCGGTGTATCCCGGGCCGATCGGGGCGATCCTGTCGCCCCAGCTGACCGGCGTGGCCGACAACGCCTCCCTGCCGTACGCGTCGACGCTCTGCGGCGCCTGCTACGACGTGTGCCCGGTGAAAATCGACATCCCGGAGATCCTGGTCCACCTCCGCCAGCAGGCACCGCACCCGCCGGTCGAGCGGGCCGCCATGCGCGTCCTGTCCTGGGTCATGCGCAGCCCTCGACGCTGGGCCGCGGCCCTGCGCCTGATGCGGGTCGGCGCGGCTCCGCTCGGGGCGTACCGCGAGCGGCGCACCGGCGCGCGCACGCTGCGCCGGCTGCCCTGGCCGATGTCCGGCTGGACCCGGTCGCGGGACCTCCCGTTGCCCGCGCCGCAGACCTTCCGTGACTGGTGGGGGAAGCAGTGACCGCACGTGACGAGATCCTGGCCCGGCTCCGGACGGCGCTGGCCGACACCCCGCCGGCGGTGCCGGTGCCCCGCCGGTACCGGCGGGTCGACGACCGGCCCGACCTGGTCGAGGTCCTGGTCGACCGCCTGACGGACTACCGGGCTGTCGTCCACCACGGCCTCGACGCCCTACCCGGGCTGCTGGGCGACGTCGACCGGCTCGCCGTCCCCACCGACGTCCCCGCCGACTGGCTGACCGGCTACGCCGGGCAGGTGCACCGCGACGCTCCCCCGCTGTCCCCGGCCGACCTCGACGGCATGGACGCCGTGCTGACCGGCTGCGCGGTGGCGATCGCCGACACCGGCACCATCATCCTCGACGCCGGCCCGGCCCAGGGTCGGCGTGCGCTCACCCTGGTGCCCGACCGGCACCTCTGCGTGGTCCGCACCGACCAGGTGGTCGGTCTGCTGCCGGAGGCGCTGACCCGACTCGACCCGCGCGCGCCGCTGACCTTGATCTCGGGGCCGTCCGCGACCAGCGACATCGAGCTGAACCGGGTCGAGGGGGTGCACGGTCCGCGCCGGCTGGAGGTCGTCCTGGTCAGCTCAGCTCGGTGACACCTGCTCGTCGCTGCGCGGCATCCCGGTGCGGTCGTCGCCCGCAGCGGGATGCCGCGCAGGTTGAGCAGCATGACCACACCCACGCCGAGCACCAGCGCGATGTCCGCGACGTTGCCGACGAAGAAGCCGGCGTAGTCGACGAAGTCCACCACGTGCCCGCGCGCGAAGCCGGGCTCCCGGAAGAGGCGGTCCAAAAGGTGCGTCGTCGCGCCGCCGAGCACCAGCCCCAACGCCACCGCCCAGGGACGCGACGTGACGATTGGCCGCGCTCGGGGTGACGAAGCCGCGCCCGCTGGGGGCATTGAGGACTGGCGTGAGGACGCAGTGCCGTACGTCGCGTACGGCCTGGTCGCTGCCGCGACCCTGGAGCGGCTGAACCGGGGCCGACGACGGTGATCCGCCCGGCCGTGCTCAGTGGCCGTCGACCACTGAGGCGATCTTGGCCGGAGCGTTCAGGGGTGCCGACTGGTCCTCGCTCAGCCCGTAGCGCTGGGCGAGGTAGCCGGGGTCCTGCCAGGTGACCAGCGCGCCGGGCTGGCCGTCGTCGCGCACCATGAGTCGCAGTGGCAGGTCGATGGCGATCTCGGGGCGGGCCTGCATGGGTGGCGTGCCCGCCTGCGGGTTGCCAAAGATGATCACCTGGGTGTCGGGCATGCTCAGCCCGGCCTGGCGGGCGGCCGCCGCGTGGTCGACCACCGCCGCCACCGCCGCGCCAACGCGTTCCGCCTCGGCCCGCAGTGCGGAGATCGTCTCTCCGACATCCCGGGTGCTGCGCCTGGTCACCAGTCCGTCGTTCACGGCCGTCCCCCGCTCACCGCTCGCTGGGCGAATCCACCTCATCCTGCCCGCAACCGACACCGGTGCGGGGCGGTTCGCCGTAACCGCCGCGAAGCTGCTCGCGGAGCCAGACCCGGTCCGGGTTCACCACAGCCCGACCACGTAACGACAGCCCGGGCGCCAGTAGACGATCGGCTGGCCGTCCGCCGCGCTGGCCCGCTGCGCCTCGGCCGCGCTCATCGAGCGGGGAAAGGCCCAGAGCGAGAGGAGCAGTGCCAGCCCCAAGAAGATCAGCAACTCGACGCCGCCGACGACGGGCAGACCGGCGCTCAGTTGCGCGACCGCCACCAGCACGCCGCAGGCCACCATCAGGACCGTCAGGATCCACCGCCGCATCACGCCGGCGACCCTACCGCCAGCTACTGCCGCGCCGTGCGTCGCGGCTGAGCGCTGGGGCACCGACGGAGTTGGCGGTCGTGCGGAGCACCGACTCGTCAGGTCAGGAGTCGGAGCGTTCGATTCGAACGGCGACGCCGTCGAGGATCAGGTCCAGCCCGAGGGTGAAATCCGCGTCGGCGATCGTCGCGTCGGGGGTGTCCGACGGCGGCGCTCGAACAGCGTCGAGGAGAACAGCCGGGCAGTCTCGGGGAAGCGCTCGGGGTCGACGAGCACCGCCAGCGCGCGGCCGTAGTCGCGCTCGGCGTCGGCCTGCCCCTGACCTTCGGCCCTGCCCTCGGCGAGGTCGCTGTACTGCCGCACCGACTGCACGACGTAGCCGCTGATCAGCGACAGGATGCCGATCTTGTGCGCCCAGTCGAGCCGGGTACCGGACAACACCGCGAGCCCGATCTCCATCCAGGCGATCTGGTTCGGCCCCGACGGCGGCCCGGCGGTGGGCACCCGGGTCAGCCACGGCCGACGTTGGAGCACCGAACGATGCTCGAAGGCCCAGCCGCGCAGCCCGGGGCGCCAGTCCATGGTGGAAATGTTCGGTGGCGCGCCCAGGGCGGCGTCGGCCATCAGCTCGAGCAGTTCGTCTTTGGATCCGACGTAGCGGTAGAGCGACATCCCGGTGAAGCCGAGGCTCTGGGCGACCTTGGGCAGGGTCACCCCGCCGAGCCCGTCGCGGTCGGCGATCTCCACCGACGCGGTGACGACCCGGTTGACGTCGAGGGCCGCCGGCCGCCCGAGGCGGGAGGATTCCGACCGGCGCCACAGCCTGCGCAGCCGAGCCGGAATGAAGTCCTCGCTGGTCATGGCTCCCTCGTTCGTCGCCCGAAGATCGGGCTCCCATCATGCCAGGGCTAATTAGTGTGCGTGTGATACTTTCTCAGACAAACTAAAGCAGGCCTCGGGGAGGGGACGTCCATGAGCATCGACACGGCACCAGCGCGGACATCGAGAGGGCCGGTCCGGCCGGCCGAACGCGCCCTCGCGCCGGACCTGACCCGGGGAGCGATGCTGCTGATCATCGCTCTGGCAAACGTCGCCGGCGTCGTCTTCGCCGGCGAGCCCGGCCTGGACGCCACACCGACGGGCGTCGACCGAGTTCTCAACTTCCTCCTCTTCGCGCTCGTGCACGCACACGGCTACCCGGTCTTCGCCGTGATGTTCGGCTACGGACTGGTTCAGCTCGCCCGTCGCCAGGACGCCTCCGGCGCCACGCCCCGACAGGTCCGCTCGGTGCTGCTGCGCCGCAACCTCTGGCTCGTCGCCTTCGGGTTCGCGCACGCCGCACTGCTCTACTACGGCGACTTCCTCGGCGCCTACGGCATCGTCGGGATCGTGATGACCGTGCTACTGCTCCGCCGCGGTGCGAAGCTGCACCGGACCATCCTGGTGCTCTGGGCGCTGATCGGGGTCGAGATCCTGATCCTCGGTGCCATCGTGATCAGCGGCATCGCGGGCTCACGCGGGAGCGCACCACTGCCGGCGGGCCACGTCGACTCGCTGGCCGCCTCCCACTACCTCGCCTCCGTCGTGGACCGTCTCGCCGAGTGGCCGACGCACACGCTGACCGTGGTGCCCTTCATCGTCATCGCCTGGCTGGGCATGTGGGCCGCCCGCCGCCGGGTCCTGGAGGAGTTGGCCGGTCACCGGACGCTGCTCAGGTGGACGGCTGCCGTGGGGCTTGGCGTCGCCACCGTCGGCGGCCTGCCCGCCGCCCTCGTCAGCGCCGGATGGCTGCACGTCGACGAGCCGACCGCCAGCCTGATCCTCATGCTGCACGGCGCCAGCGGCATGTTCGCCGGTCCGGGCTACGCGGCGGTCTTCGGCCTGATCGCCCTACGGGTGACCCGGCCCGGCCCCGTCCTCAGCGCACTCTCCGCCCTGGGCCAGCGCTCCCTGTCCGGATACCTGTTCCAGTCGGTGGCCTGGCTGCTCCTGCTGGCGCCCTTCACGCTCGCCCTGGGCCAGCGCTCGGCGACCCCACGGTGGCGGGGGTGCTCATCGCGGTCACCGTCTGGCTGGTGACCGTGCTGATCGCCCGACTGCTCCACAAGCGCGGGCAGGCCGGGCCGGCCGAGGTCGTGCTACGCCGGCTGACCTACGGGCCCCGTCGGTCGCTGGCAGCGACGGCGGCTCCGGACCCGGCTGACCGTCGTCGACGGCGGTCCTGACCAGGTGTGCGGTGGCCACGCCGGTGGGCGGCACCGCCCGATCCCACCGGCCGGGTCACCTGCACCGCCACCTCCGTCGAGCCGCGCGCGGCCCAGCCGATCCTCAGCCGGTGACGTCCACGACGACCTTGCCGGCCGCGGTGCCGGCGGCGACCAGGCGGTGGGCGTCCATCACCGTGTCGAGCGTGAACGGACGCGGGTCCAGGCGGGGGCGCAGCGCTCCGGCCTCGGCCAGCGCGGCGACCTCACGCAGGATGTCGCCGTGGTGTTCGCGGCCGCGTCCGGTCAGCATCGGCAGCAGGGTGAACACTCCGGAGTACGTCGCCCCCCGGAACGACAGCGGGGCGAGCGAGTGCGACCCCCAGCCCAGCGCGCTGACAACGTGCCCGTGATAGGTACGCACCGCCGCGAACGAGGCGTCCAGCGTCGCGCCACCCACGTTGTCGGCGATGACGTCGAACCCCGCACCCCCGGTGTACCTGCGCACGTACTCCTCGACAGTGGTGGAGGTGTAGTCGATCGGCACCGCGCCGAGGCTCTCGATCACCGGCAGGCTCGCCGGCCCGCCGGTGGCGTACACCTCGGCGTTCCGGGCGAGGGCGAGCTGCACGCCCACGTGACCGACGCCGCCCGAACCGCCGTGCACCAGCACCTTCTGCCCGGCCCGAACCCCGGCCCTGTCGATGAGTCCCTCCCACGAGGTGATCGCCGCCAGCGGCAGCGCGGCGGCCTCCCGCATGGAGAGTGTCCGTGGCTTACGAGCCAGCAACCGGGCGTCCACGGCGGCGTACTCGGCCAGTGAGCCCGGCAGGTCGCCGACGCCGCCGCAGAGCCCGTACACCTCGTCCCCCGGCTCGAAGCCGGCCACCTCCGGACCCACCGCCGCGACCACACCGGCGAGGTCCAGGCCGAGCACCGCCGGCAGGCGGATGCGCGCGTGCGCGGCCTGGCCCGCCTGGATCTTCGTGTCCAGCGGGTTGACCCCGCTGGCGACGACCCGCACCAGCACCTGACCGGCCGCGGGGGCGGGTTGGTCGATCTCCTCGACCAGCATCGGCCGGCCGAACTCCCGCAGGACCACAGCACGCACGATTCTGCTCACCTCTCCCGGCGGGGTCGAGCCGCACCTGCACAGTGCAGGGGGTCACCGCCGCCGCGCCGGTCACCGCGCACCGCCCGGCGCTCAGATGACTGTCTGTTTGGTCGTCGGCAACGCGTCGACCATCGACTTCCGCACGTTGATGGTGTCCGCGATGATCTCGTGGGGCGTGTTGGCCATCCACTGCATCACCGAGATGTCCTCGAACCGGGGATGCCGGAACATCTCCAGGAACACCAGTGGCTCGTCGCCGGTGTTCTCGATGTAGTGGCCGTACGCGAAGGGGACGTAGCCCACGTCGCCGGCCTGGAAGTCGAACGTCCGGGCGGCGGCCTGGGCCGCGAAGACGCCCATCCGTCCGGTGCCGGAGATGTAGTACTGCCACTCGTCGGTGGTGGGATGCCAGTGCAACTCACGCATCCCGCCGGGTTCGACCTCGACCAGGGCGGCGGCGGTGGTCACCGACGCGGCGAAGTTGGTCGAGTCGGTGATCCGGACCGTGCCACCGCGGAAGCGTTGCGGGGTCTGGGCGGTCATCCGGTGTTTGAAGCTTCGCGGGATGTCGCCGGTTGGGCTGATCACCCGATCCTGTTGCAGGGGCGGTGGGACGTCGCCCTGGAAGATGTACTTCTCCCGCTCGGGCAGGTTCTCCATCTGTTCCATCGTCCAGCCGAAGTTCTTGGCCAGGACGTGCCGGGGAGTGTGCGCGAAGAAGTCGCTGAGCAGGAACGTGTTGTTCTCGGAGAACGCCCCGTCGTCGAAGACGAGCAGGAACTGGGCGCCGTCGGCCAACGCCTGGATGTTGTGTGGCACCCCCTGCGGGAAGAACCACAGATCACCCTCCTTGACGTCCTCGATGAAGTTGCGTCCCTCGTGGTCGACCGCGCTGATCCGGCAACTGCCGCTGAGCATGTACGCCCACTCCGACTGCTGGTGCCAGTGGATCTCCCGGTAGGCGCCCGGCTCCAGACCGAACTGGACGCCGGCGAGCTGGCTGGCGATCGGCAGGTCGCGGCTGGTGACCTCACGGGTCCAGCCGCCCTTCTCCACCCGGGTGTGCGCCTGGGAGAACGAGAACTTGAGGTTCGGCACCAGCCGGCTGTCGGTCGTCGGCGGCACGAGCAGATCCGGGTTCTGCCGCTCAAGCTCGACGTTACGGCCCGCGAAGGGCGGGCCACCCTGATCGCCGCGGCGCGGCTGGGGATCGCTGTTCGCCATGATCGCTGTCTCCTCACTCGGGTTGGATCGTGCTGGGCGCGGTGACCGGCCCAGCGCGCGGCCGCGGCCGGGACGCAGCCCCAGCAGGGCGCGCACCCCCGGGCGACCGTGCTGGTCCGCGACCGCGACCGGGACCGCCACCGCGGTCGCCACCAGCACCAGGCGGGTCCACGGCGGGGCGTGGCCACCGGCACCGGTGCCGGCGACGAGGACGAACATCAGCAGGACGACCCGGAGTCGGAGCAGGCCGGGCAGTGCGATCGAGTGGGCCATACCGTCGATGATCGGGGCCGGGCGCGGACCGTCGCATCACGCGATCGCGCTATTGGCGCAGGTCAGGTCCCGGACGTCAGGGCGCATTCGGCGCACTCGCGCCGGTTGGTCCTTCTGGTCGTCCGCCTGCTGCCGCCGTGGCTAGGCTCGCGGCATGGAGGCGCTGCATGTTCTGGCGGCGGAGATCGCCGCGAACCCCGGCGGTGAGCGCCACCGCGCCGACCTGATCGGTCGCCTGGCGCAGGCCGCGGCACTGGAGCAACCGGCAACCGCCCTCGCCGGTCTACGACACGCGCTGGGCCGGCGACTGGACGACCGGAGCCGCAGCGCAGTGCTCGCCCTGCTCGCCACGATCGCGGCTCGAACCGGCCACCCGGACACCGACGCCCTGCTCCGCGACGCCGGCACCGCGCACGCGTGGTCGGGTGACCACGCGTCGGCTCGTCACCTCGCCCTCGGTCGGGCCGCCCGGTCGCTCTCGCACGGGGACCTGCCGGGCGCCCACGCCGTGCTGGCCGCCTTGGACCCTGACGTGTGGCTGGCCCGACGGGACGCCACCGCCATCCGAGCCGAACGGATCCTGGTGCAACTCGGTCTGGGCCGATACCAGGACGCCCGGACCTCGACCCGGGAGGTGCCGGACGGCCCGCCGTCGCGCGACGCCCCGCTCAACGGCAGGCTGGCCGCGCTGGACTGCCTGCGCATGGTCGCGGTCGGAGAGCTACCCGAGGCGGCCGCGCTGGCGGTCACGATGCTCGGCTCGGGTTCGACGGACCTCGACCGGGAGGTGCGCGCCCTGTTGGTCGCGGTGATCGGCGAGGTTCGCTACCGCCGTGGCGAGCACGACGACGCCCGCGCCATCCTCCGCCCCTGCCTCACGGCGGCACGATGGCCGGACAGCACGATGTGGACGCTCGCGTGCTGCGTCGCGGTTCGCGACCCGCTCCTCAGCGCCCCGGCGAGCCTGCTCACCCGGGTCGTCGCCGATCTGCACCGCTCGGTCCGGTCGTTCGTGCCGGTGCCACACTTCGCCCCCCGGCTGGTCCGGGCGGCGGTGGCCGCCCACGACACCCGGGCCGCCGACCGGGTCACCGAGCTGGTCGAGCTGGTGGCCACCCGCACCCCGGTGCCGCTGTGGCGCGCGCTGGCCGAGCAGACCAGAGGGCTGCGCGAGGGCGACCCGGACGCCCTCCGGTCGGCTGTCGACGGGCTGCGCACCACCGAGGCGTGGCCGGCGCTGGCCGACGCGTTGCTCGACCTGGCGAACACCCCGGGAGCACGCCCCACGGAGGCGCGCGACGCCGCGCAGGAGGCGGCCGCCCTCTACGCACGAATCGGCGCCCCGGGCGACCAGGCGACGGCCGACCGGCGATCCGCTCAACTCACCGCCACCCCGCGCGACCGGTCATCGATCGACGAGCCGGCGCGCGCGGGCATCGACGCGCTCACCCCCGCCGAGGAGCGGGTGGCCGAGATGCTGGCGGCCGGTGCCACGAAGCGGGAGACGGCCGAGACCCTATTCGTCTCCTTCCATACGGTAGACACCCAGCTCCGCTCCATATACCACAAGCTGGGCATCAACAACCGGATGCAGCTGGTGCGGGCCTGGGATCGCACCCGGCGATAATCACCCGATGACCGCGTCGACCGATCTGACCCCGCTCGCCGAAGCCGTGGAGTGCGAATTCATGCACTCCTACGAGTCGCGGACGCCCGCGCCCGCGTACACCGATCTGGGGATCGCGACCACGCGTATCGGCGGCGGCGTCGCCCTCGCGATGCGGAACGACCCCTCCGGCGGGTACTGGAACAAGGCGCTCGGGTTCGGCACCACCGAGCCGTTCACCGTCCAGGTCCTGGATCGCGTCCTCGACTTCTACCGCGACCAGGGCGTCCACCAGGCTGTCCTCCAGCTCGTCCCGTCGGTGCTGCCGGTGGGCTTCGACGAGGTCGCCGCCGCACGGGGGCTCGAACCGGGCAGCGCCTGGGTCAAACTCGCCGCCCGACCCGACGACGTCGCGGCGCGGCAGACCCGCCTGCGGGTCGGCCCGGTGCCCGTCGCCGAAGCCCAGCGCTGGGCCGACGTGCTGCTCGCCGGGTTCGGCATGCCCAGCGGTGGGCTCACCACGATGCTGGCATCGACTGTCGATGCGCCGGCCTGGCGGCCGTACGCCGGGTGGGACGGCGACGATCTCGTGGCCGGCGGCAACCTGTTCCTGCACGGCGAGGCCGCCTCGCTCAACGCCGCCGCCACGGCCCCCGGGCACCGCCGCCTCGGGGCGCAGTCGGCGCTGATCGCGGCCCGCGCCCGAGCCGCCGCCGAGGCGGGCTGCCGGTGGCTGTTCGCCGAGACCGGCAAGCCCGCGCCCGGCCAGCAGAACCCGTCGTTGAACAACATGCGCCGGGCCGGGCTGGTGCCGCTCTACGAGCGGCGCAACTGGATCTGGCGATCGGCTTCCTGAGCCGGTCGACCTCACTCGGGGGGCTTGGCCCCCGACTGCTCGCTCACCAGGTACGCCGCGTACCAGTCGGGCCAGTTCTCGTCGCGCTCGCCGGTGCGCTCCTCGTGCTCGCCGTGGGCGGCGGCCGCACGCCGGAGCGCGCTCGCCAGGTCGCTCGCGGTGCCGAACGACGTCAGACCCCCCTCGATCCGCCCGGGAAGTCTGGTCGTGATCTCCTGCATCAGCCAGGTGTTGCCGTCCGGGTCGCGCAGCGTGGCGCGGGAGAAGTAGCTGCGCCGGTCGGGGTCCGGTCCGTCGGCCGGGCCGTCCGGGGTGACGTGGAAGACGTCGCCGACCTCGGCGCCAGCGGAGACGAGGGTGTCGCGGGCCGCCTCGATGTCGGAGACGATCAGGTACGCCATGGCCGAGCCGGGCGCCGCCGGGGTGAGTCCCGGGCCGAACTGTACGGAGCACCCGGAGCCGTGCGGCGTCAGCTGGACGATGCCGGGCGGCGTCTGGTCGAGCCGCCACCCGATGCGTTGGTAGAACGCCTTCGCCCGCTCGACATCCGACACCGGGATGACGATCACCTCGAGTTTCTGGTCCAGGCTCTCGATACGCGACGTCCCACTCGCGTCGCCCTGGGCAACCTTCGGGCTCATCGCCGCCCCCTCTCTGATCGCCACGCTACTGCTCACATCCCTGCTCGGTGCCGGCTTCCGGGCATCAGCCCGGCGACATCCTCGCGGTCCGGCGCACCCCCAGCAGGGCGACCAGAGCGAGCAGGATGACGGCCACGGAGTACTCGTCGGCGGTCTGCGGCAGGCCGCCGGCATAGACCACGAGGAAGCCGGCGATCACCGTGGGGAGGCCGAAGCCGACGTAGCAGACGATGTAGAGCACTGACAGCACGCTGGCGCGTTGGTGCGCCTCGACCAGTGGCATGACCGTCTTGAGGCTGCCCTGGAAGCCGCTGCCGAAGCCGACGCCGCCGAGCGCGAGGCCGACGAAGAAGCCCGGTACGGACTGCGCCATGATCGACAGCAGCGTGACGAGCATGCCCAGGATGAGCGCGACGATCCCGGTCAGGATCACCGTCCGCGCGGCGGTGTTGCGCTGGACCACGACGGCGACCGACCCGAAGACGGCGAAGACGAAGAGGACCAGCCCGGCGATCACGATCGACGTGTTCATCAGGCTGCGGACCAGCGCCGGGCCGAGCGCGCCGAAGAACCCGGCCAGCGCCCAGACCGCGAACAGCACCGGGACGACGACAAGCACCGGTTGACGCACGTTACGGGGCAGCGTGACGTCGGGTCGTAGGCTGCGTCGTGCTCCGGCCATCGGCGTGACGGTCTCCGGCATCAGCGCGACCCCGACGAGTTGGATCAGCAGGATCACGAGGAGGACGACGTACACCAGTCGGGTGGGCGCGGGTAGGAACCGGATGAGCAGCGCCGACAGCAGCGCGCCACTACCGGTTCCGATACCGGGCGCGATCGAGTTCGCGAGCGTGCCCCGGGCCCGGTCGATGTCGAGCATGGCGGCGCCCACCGCGCCGGTGGCGGCGCCGGCCGCCAGCCCCTGCACGAGGCGGGCGACCAGGAGCGTGGGTACGCCGTTGGCGAAGACGAAGACGACCAGCGCGAGCATCTGCACGGCGACCGCGACGGCCAGGACCGGCCGCCGACCGAGGTGGTCCGACAACCTGCCGAAGACGAGCAGCGACGCCAGCACCGCGAGCGCGTAGACGGCGAACACCACAGTGGTGGTGACCGGCGAGAAGTGCCACCGTTCCTGGTAGAGACCGTAGAGCGGAGTCGGTGCCGCCGACGCGGCCAGGAACGACACGAGGATCGACGCCAACAGCACCAGGGAGACCCTCGGTGAGAGTCGGGCCTGCCCGGCGATCGGCATGTCGGTGCTCCTCGGCTGCGTGGACAGCGGTCGACCTGGGCGCACTGCCGGGCCCAGGGCCAGGGCGGCGTACCCGGCGTTGGCCATTGCATGCCCGCTCGACCGCGTCGGCGCGCGGGCCGTCGCGGCTGGCCCGCGGCGCGGGCCGGCTCAGCCCTCGGCGTCGTGACCGGTTGCCGGGAGGCTCGCCACACCAACGCCGAGCGCCTCCCGGAAGTCCCGGTAGCGGTCGGGGCCGAGGGTGTCGGCGAGCCGCTGCTCGATCAGGTGCACCAGCCCGTCGGAGACCTCCATGAAGGTGCGGCCCCGCTCCGTCGGCACGATCAGCTTCGCCCGGCGGTCCGCCGGGTCGGGGGTACGCCGGACGTAGCCCAGCCGCTCCAACTCGTCGAGGATCGCGCCCATCGTCTGCTTGTTGCGCCCGGCGAGCCGGGCCAGTTCACCGGGTCGGGTGCCCTCCACGTCCAGATACGCGAGGACCGCGCCATGGCGGGGCCGGACGTCGTCGAACCCCTGCTCGGCCGAGCGTCGGAAGATCTCGCGCTGGACGCGCGCGGAGAGTTGCACGGCCAGGATCCCGAGGTCCGGGTCCTGCTCCTTCAGTGTGCTGCGCTTCATATTTTGGTCCAATCATTGGACGGTACAACTTCTGGACTATATCGTCGCTGGCGGCGACCGAGGCCCGACCTCGGTCGCAGCTGACCGAGAGGACGACCATGACCATTCTGATCACCGGGGCAAACGGCACCGTGTCGCGGGAGGTGCTGCGCGAACTCGCCGGCAAGCAGCCGGTCCGCGCCCTCGTGCGGGACACCTCGCGCACCGACAAGATGGCGGGCGTCGAGTACGTCGTCGGCGACCTGGACCGGCCCACCACCCTCACCCCGGCGTTCGAGGGGGTCACGACGCTGTGGTTGCTGATGCCGATGGGCCCGCTGGCGCCGAGCCAGAGCATGAACGCCGTGTGGGCGGCCCGGCAGGCCGGCGCGGGCACATCGTCCGACTCTCCGCGATCGGCGCCGCGCACGACGCGCCCACCCGCAACGGCCGACTGCACGCCCTCTCCGACGCGGAGTTGCAGCAGTCCGGGATCCCCTGGACGATCCTGCGGCCGAGTCACTTCATGCAGAACCTGCTCGGCGCCAAGGCCGGCGAACACCTCTACGGCCTGCTCGGTGACTCGCGCGCCGGTGTGGTCGACGCCCGGGACATCGCCGCCGCGGGGGCCGCGATCCTCGCCGCGCCCCGGCAGCACGAGAACATGGTCTACACGCCCACCGGGCCGGAGAGCATCAGCCTGGACCAGGCGGCTGACGAGATCGCCCGGGCGACCGGCCAGCCGGTGCGGTACGTGCCGCAGAGCCCGGAACAGGCGCGCGACGGCCTGCTCCAGGCCGGCCTCGACCAGTGGTCGGCAGAGGTCCTCGCCGAGTACCGGGTCGCCTACGGCTCCGGGTGGGGTGACTTCACCAACGACCACGTCGCCCGGATCACCGGCCGGCAGCCGCGGACCTTCGCCGAGTTCGTCCGCGACCACCGCGAGCACTTCGCCAGCGCCTGATCCGGTGGTCGTTCGGCGCGGTGCCCTCCGGTGCGGTCACACCGGAGGGCACGCCGGGTGGCTGGTGGAGGTCAGCGCGACGCCTGACGTGTCGCGGCCCGCGACAGCGGACCGACGTCCGAGTGGCGACCGGGGCGCAGCGCGGCATGCCGCTGCCCGGGGCCGGCACCGTCCCGAGTGGCCAGCGCATCGGCCACCGCTCCGGTGGCGAACGCGTAGATGGACTTGTGCAGCACGTCGATCGCGAGTTCCGGGCGTGGCCAGGTCTGTGGGGGTGCCCCCACCCCGGTGGCGTTCTCCAGGATCTGGTCGTTGCTCAGCCGCAGCACGGTGAACATTCCCGAGGCCCAGGGACCCCGCAGCCCGGCCTGCGCCATCACGCTGCGCAGCACGCCGACCAACGCGCCCTGGCCGTAGTGCATCGCCAGGTTCTGCCACCGGGGCTGCTGGCCGCGCGATTCCGGCAGGCCGGTGAGGCGTGCCAGAACCCGGGCTGGCACGTAGGAGTCGGGACGACCGGTCACCCGCTGCTCCACCTTCTCAGCGGCCGTCATCACCGCCGCGCCAACCAGACCCGCCGTTAGCCCCTGCCACACCGCTCGCCTCAGCATGCTCAAGCCCTACCCAGCGCTCGGGTGCCCACACCCGCGATCCGTCCGGCATCAACAGTCATCCAACTTGCTCCTGACGGTCTTGGTTTACCCCCTTTCGCGGCGGGTACGGTGAAGATCGGGTCAAGACATGCGCCCTCCATTGGTCATCCTGCCGGCACACCTGCGGCTTGGGGTCATCCTCATCGAGGGCGGAGGCAGCAGTTGACCGACCAAACCCCCCTTGTCCGGTCCCCGGTACCACCCCTCCAACCCGGCCGCATCAAGCCGATCATGTCGCTGACGCTGAGCCGCGACGGCTCGTTCAGCCTGATCCGAGTGGCCGGCGAGATCGACAGCAACGCCCACCTGCTCACCGAGCTGGTGGAATTCCTCTGTCGCGCACCCCGACCGATGGTCGCGGTTGACCTCTCCGCGGTCCACTTTTTCGGCGCGCACGGCGTCAGCGCCCTACTCAGGGCTGGCCAACTGGCCGCCCGGGCCGACGGTCGGCTGACGCTTCGCCATCCCTCGCCGTTCGTCCGCCGCGTCCTCGCCGTCACCGGAGTGACCCGGCACCTCGCACTCGACCGCCCGTCGGAGCCGACCGGGGCTCACCTCGGCGACACCGTTTCGCCGTCACCCCGCCGGCCCGCGTCCCCCGCACCGAAGGAGAGACATGTTCAATCCACTGGATCACAAGGGCATTGCGCTCGAAAGCCAGATCCGCAACTGGCGTGAGCTCAACGTCGAGCCGATCGACCCGGAGGCGGTCGACCCGTACACCAGGTGCCGGATCATCACGATGAACGGCATCGAGGTCGAGGCGATCAATTTCCAGCACCAGTTCGCCCGGAACTGCCCGGACCAGGAGGTCCGCCGGCAGCTCGCCTACGTCCGATACGTCGAGAACCAGCAGCAGCGGGTGGTGAACTGGCTGCTCCCGGGCATCGCCAGCGTGCTGGAGACGACGCTCGGCTACGAGCAGGTGGCCGTCGACCTCACCGCCTGGGTGGCCCGGCACGAACCGGACCCCTATCTGAAGCAGGCGTACGAGTTCGGCGTGCTGGAGGACTTCGACCACCTGTACCGCTACGCCAACCTCTACGAGATGGTCGAGCGCCGCAAGGCGGAGAAGATCGTCGACGGTCTCACCGAGGTCATGCCCGGCCGGCCGACGGTCCAGGAGCACCGGCATCCCTTCGACGAGGTCCGCACCCCGTACGACCGGAACTCGGTGGACCCGCGCTCCAAGCTGCACGCGTTGACGATCCTCTCCGCGGAGCAGCAGGTGATGTTCTACTACATGAACGTCGGCCCGCAGTACATGGAACCCATCGCCCGCCAGCTCTACCAGGAGATCAGCCTGATCGAGCAGGAGCACGTCACCCACTACGAGTCGCTGCTGGACCCGGGCGAGAACTGGTGGGAGCGGCTGCTCACCCACGAGTACAACGAGTGCTGGCTCTACTACTCCTTCCTGCAACAGGAGAGCGACAGCCGGATCAAGGCGATCTGGGAGCTGCACCTGCAGATGGAGCTGGCCCACCTCCAGCAGGCCGCCGACCTGCTGCGCCGGCACGACGGTCGGGAGCCGGAGGAGATCGTCGGCAGCGCCGGGCTGCCCGAGCCGCTGACCTTCGAGCCGAACAAGGACTACCTGCGTCACCTGTTGGCCACCCAGGTCGACCTCACCAAGCTCGGTGAGGGCTACGTCCGTGAGGCGCACGAGCGCTTCGAGTGGATGCAGCAGCAACTGCACGACGGCCAGCAGCCGCCGAGTGAGCAGGTCATCGACATGCACCGGGAACGCTCCGGCGACGAGTACCGCATCGAGACCGAGGGCCCGCACCCGGTCGAGGCGCTGCGCGCCAAGGGAGGAAGCCATGCCTGAGACCGACGCCCCGCTGACGTACGGGCCGAACGAGGACGTTGTCGACCTGCTGCTCGCCCAGCACGCCCAGATCGAGCAGCTCTTCCTGCTGGTCATCGGCGGCACCGGCGAGACCCGCCGGGACGCCTTCGACGATCTGGTCAAGCTTCTCGCCGCGCACGAGACCGCCGAGGAGGAGGTGGTCCACCCGCTCGCCCGGACGCTACCCGGCGGCGGTGGCGACGCGATGGTCGACGACCGGCTCGACGAGGAACGGCAGGCGAAGGAGACACTGAAGACCCTGGTCGCCGGTGGTGTGGACGCCGACGGCTTCGAGACCGGGATCATCCTGCTGCGCGACGCCGTGCTCATGCACGCTCGTCACGAGGAGCGCTACGAATTCCCCCGGCTCCGCCAGTTCGTACCGGCCGAACGGCTGCGCAGTCTCGCGACGGCCGTCCGGGCGGCGGAGGCGTCCGCACCGACGCGCCCACACCCCGGTGCCCAGTCGGCAAAGGGCAACCTGGCCGCCGGCCCGGTCCTGGCGGTCATCGACCGGGTACGCGACGCGGTGCGCAAGCCGTCGGAGAGCTGAGTCGAGACGACCGATCGCGAAATGTGCCGCAGGGCCGCCCGCGTTGTGCGGGCGGCCCTGCGCGTCGGCACGGTGGGCGTGCCGGTCGTGGGCACGGTACGCGACGAACTCGCCAACCTCGCCGGCGAGTCGCCGGGCCTGGAGGTCAGGGCTTGCGGGCCACCCCACCGAACGCGTCGATGTCGGCCGGGGTGTCGACAGCGTCGTCCGGCCGCCACTGCGGGCACGGGACGACGCCGGGCTCCACCAGCTCCAGGCCGTCGAAGAAGCCGGCGATCTGGTCGGGCGAGCGAAGCGTGTACGGGGTGGCCCCGGTGTCGTTGTAGTCGTCCTGTGCCTGCTGAATCTCCGCGCTGATCAGGCTCGTGCCGTCGTTGAGCGAGAGGTAACTGCCGCTGGGCAGCGGCGCCAGCAACTGCCGGGCGATCGACCGGGCCGTCTCGTAGTCGGGCACATGACCCATCACGCCGCTGAGGATGAGACCGATCGGCTGCTCGAAGTCGAGCGTCTTGGCGGCCTCCGCGATGACCTCGGCCGGACGGTGGAGGTCGCCGTCGATGTAGGCGGTCCTGCCCTCGGCGGTGCCGACCAGCAGCGCGCGGGCGTGCACCAGCACCAGCGGATCGCTGTCGACGTAGACGATGCGCGCGTCGGGCGCGACGCGCTGCGCCACCTCGTGGGTGTTGTTGGCGGTCGGCAGCCCGGTGCCGACGTCGAGGAACTGGCGGACGCCCGCCTCGCCGGCGAGGAACCTGATCGAGCGGACCAGGAACTGGCGGGAGGCCCGGGCGACGTCCACGACGCCGGGGAAGACCTGTCGGTACTGGTCGCCGGCCGCGCGGTCGACCGCGAAGTTGTCCTTGCCGCCGAGCCAGTAGTTCCAGATCCGTGCCGAGTGCGGCACCGACGTGTCGATCTTCTCTTGCGCGGCGACCTCGCCGGCCTCGGGCCGCCCGGTCGTCGGCGATTCCATGGTCACGGCGAACCCCATCTCGATCGTGTGCGTGACTCCGTCGCGGGACCGCCGGCCGAGGAAGTAGCCTCCCGTGACCGTGCCACGCTATAGAAGGCCAAAGATCCACGCCACCCCGAGGAGACGCCATGGGTAAGCCGACCCGAAGCGCCGCGGTCCTGTGTGGTCTGGGTGTCGGGTTGGTGGGTGGGTCGTTCCTCGGGTCGGCCGGAATCGTGGTCGCCGCGCTCGGTCTCGGATCGTCGCTGCTGAATAGGCCCGGAAGCGGGCCGCAGCGCCGACCGGGACCCGTCCTCGACGTCGAACTGAGCCCGCCGCCTCCTGCTCAGCCGCCGGTTGGACGCGGTGCTGCGGTGCTCTGCCGCACCACGAGCTTCGGGATCACCAACGGCAACGGCTGCGGCCTGGTGTCGTCGATGGCCTGGGTGACGGCCGTGATGGCCCGCCGGCCGACGGCGGCGAAATCCTGTTGGATCGTGGTCAACGGCGGGATGAGGTAGGCCGCCTCGGGGACGTCGTCGAATCCGACGACGGAGATGTCCTGCGGCACTTGCCGCCCGCGCTCGTGCAGCGCGCGGAGCACCCCGATGGCCATCTGGTCGTTGGCGGCGAAGACGGCAGTCGTTCCCGGCAGCTCGCAGATCCGCTGCCCGGCGGCGTAGCCGCTGTGCGCTCGCCAGTCACCCAGGACCGGCTCGGGCGGGCGGACGCCGGCCGCGCTCATCGCCTGCCGCCAGCCGTCCAGGCGGGCCCGGGCCTCGGCCCAGTTGAGCGGACCGCTGACGTGCACGATCTCGCGGTGCCCGAGGTCGAGCAGGTGTTCGGTGGCCATCCGGGCGCCGAGCACCTGATCCACGCCGACGGTGAGGCTGGCCCGGGACAGGTCGCCCTCCACCACGACGAAGGGCACGCTGGAGCGGGTCCTCCGCACCACCTCCAGCGCCTCGTCGTTGCCGGCGATCATCACGACGCCCTCCACCCCGACGCGCATCAGGTGTTCGGTGGCGTCGCTGAGCGCCCGAACCGTCACCTCCGAGAGGCTCACCGAGGTGGCGAAGTAGCCGGCCGCGCGGGCGGCGTCCTCGACGCTTCGGTGGATGCTCGTCGGGCCGAACAGTGTCCGGGCCGTGCCGATGATGCCGATCATCCCGGAGCGGCCCCGGACCAGCGCGCGGGCGGCGGTGTTCGGCCGGTAGTCGAGCCGTCGGATCGCCTCGAGCACCCGCTCCCGGGTCTCGCGCCTGATGCTGGGCGCCCCGTTGATGACCCGGGACACCGTCTGGTGGGACACGCCCGCCAGACGGGCGACATCGGCCATGACCGGTGGCCGATGAGCGGCTGTCACCGCTGTCTCCGCGTGAACTCGCACTGGTGGCCCGTCCGTTCTCCCATGGAATCAGTTCCTCGTCGGCTGGTACGACCGCGCGGGGTCAGTGTGAGTGGCGGGGCACCGCGCTGCCGCTGCCCCCGACCAGGAAGTCGAGGTCCGCGCCGCTGTCGGCCTGGAGGACGTGCTCGCTGTACAGCCGCACCCAGCCCCGATCGGCCACCGGTTCCGGGGGCTGCCAGGCGGCCCGGCGGTGGGCGAGTTCCGCGTCGTCGACCAGAAGGTCCAGTCGACGCGTCGGGACGTCGACCCGGACCAGGTCGCCGGTGCGCACCAGCGCGAGCGGGCCGCCCACGGACGCCTCCGGTGCCACGTGCAGGACGCAGGTGCCGTATCCGGTGCCGCTCATCCGGGCGTCGGAGATCCGCACCATGTCGGTGATGCCGTCGGCCAGCAACCGGCGGGGCATCGGCACGTTGCCCACCTCGGGGAAGCCGGGGTAACCGCGTGGTCCGGCGTTGCGGACCACGATCACGGTGTCCGGGGTGACGTCCAGGCCGGGGTCGTCGGCCGCGACGACGTACTCCTCGATCCGGTCGAAGACGAGCGCCGGGCCGGTGTGGCTGAGCAGGTGCGCGGAGGCGGCGGAGACCTTCAGCACCGCCCCGGACGGCGCGAGCGATCCGCGCAGCACCACGGTGCCCGAGCCGGCGGCCTGGAACGGCTCGTCCACTGTGGCGATGACGTCCCGGTTCCAGCACTGGGCGCCGTCGACGTTCTCCGCCACGCTCCTGCCACTGACGGTGATGTGGTCGGTGTGCAGCAGCGGGGCCAGCTCCTTCATCACCACCGGAAGGCCGCCCGCGTAGGCGAAGTCCTCCATCAGGTACGTCCCGGACGGCATGAGGTTGACGAGCAGGGGCACGTCGGCGGTGAGCGTGTCGAAGTCCTCCAACGACAGCGGCACGCCGAGGCGTCCGGCGATGGCGAGCAGGTGGACGACAGCGTTGGTGGATCCGCCGATCGCGGCGTTGACCCGGATCGCGTTCTCGAACGCCTCCCTGGTCAGCACCGTGGACAGCCGCTGGTCCTGCTCGACCATGGCGACGATCCGCCGGCCGGCGGCCTGGGCGAGCGCGTACCGCCGGGAGTCGACCGCCGGCACGGCGGCGGCCCCGGGCAGCTGCACGCCCAGCGCCTCCGTCACGCAGGCCATGGTGGAGGCGGTGCCCATGGTCATGCAGTGACCCCGGCTGCGGGACATGCCGACCTCCGCCTCGGCGCAGTCGGCCGCGGTCATCCGACCGGCCCGCATCTCCTCGGTGAAGCGCCAGACGACGGTGCCCGAGCCGATGTCCTGGCCGCGGAACTTGCCGTTGAGCATCGGACCGCCGGTCATCATCAGCGTGGGCAGGTCGACGCTCGCCGCCCCCATCAGCAGGCCGGGAGTCGTCTTGTCGCAGCCGGAGAGGAGCACCACCCCGTCGAGGGGGTTGGCGCGGACCGACTCCTCCAGCTCCATCGCCAGCAGGTTGCGGTAGAGCATGGTGGTGGGTCGCATGAGAGGTTCACCCAGGCTCATCGCCGGGAACTCCAGCGGCAGACCCCCGCTCTCCCACACGCCCCGCTTCACCGATTCGGCCAGGTCACGCAGGTGGGCGTTGCAGGGTGTCAGCTCCGACCAGGTGGTGGCGATGCCGATCACCGGACGACCGTCGAAGACGTCGTCGGCGAACCCCTGGTTGCGCATCCAGGACCGGTGGATGAACCCGTTGCGGCCTTCCGCGCCGAACCACTGCCCGCTGCGCAGCGGCCGATTCGTCGTCGACATCAACACACCTCTCCGTCATCCGTTCGGCCGCGCGCCGCGCGGCGGTCAATGCGCGTGATTGGTTGGGTTGGCGGCGGCGCGGCCTACCGGAGACCTCCGACGGACAGTCCGCCGCGCCAGTGTCGTTGCAGGCTGAAGAACGCGATGACCAGGGGAATCACCGACACCAGCGAGCCCAGGATGATCAGGCTCCACAGCGAGGTGCCGCCCGAGTTGTTCGCGGAGGCGATGCCCTGCCAGAGCCCGAGGCCGACGGTCACCGGGAAGAGCCGATTGTCGGAGAGCATGGCCAGCGGCAGGAAGTAGTTGTTCCAGGACGCCACGGCCGACAGCAGCAGCACGGTGACCACCGCGGGACGCATCAGCGGAAGAGCGATCTGGAGGAACGTCCGGATCTCCCCCGCGCCGTCGACCCGGGCCGCGTCCAAGAGTTCGTCCGGCACCGCGTCGCGGGCGTACACGTGCATCAGGTAGACGCCGAACGGGTTGAGCAGCGACGGCAGGATCACCGCCCAGACCGTGTTGGTGAGCCCGAGCCGGGAGAACATGATGAAGGTCGGGATGACCAGGGCGGTGGCGGGCACCATCAACGCGCCGAGGACGACGGCGAAGCTGAAGCGCCGGGCGGCGAACCGGTACTTGGCGAACCCGTAGCCGGCCATCACCGACAGGACCGTGGCGCCGACGCCGCCGGCGATGGCGTACAGCGTGGAGTTGAGGATCCACCGCAGGTAGATGCCGCCGTCGTAGGTGAACAACTGCTCGAGGTTGCCGAGGTAGTCGATCTGGTCGGTGAACCACAGCGTGTTGCCGCCGCCGAACAGGCCCGGCGCGTCCTTGGAGCTGTTGACGATGACCCACCAGAACGGCACCAGGAAGTAGATCACCAGGAAGCCGAGGAGGATCTGCATCGGGAGATAGCGCTGCGGCCGGCGGGCGCCCGCGCGAACGCTCGTGGGGTCGGTCATCTACAGGAAGCTCCTCCGCTTGCGGGTGAAGAACAGGAAGGCGTACACGCAGATGAAGACGATCCCGCCGAGGGCGAACGAGATCGCCGACCCGTAGTTGAAGTTGGCCAGCGAGAACGCCTGTTGGTACGCGTACATGTTCGGGGTGAAGTCCGCCCCGATCGTGCCCGCGGCGAGGTAGCGCAGGATCTGCGGTTCGTTGAAGAACTGCAGGGTGCCGATGAGCGAGAAGACCAGGATCAGGATCAGCGCCGGGGCGATCAGTGGAATCTTGATCCGGGTCGCTACCTGCCATCGTCCGGCGCCGTCCATCCGGGCGGCCTCGTAGAGCGTCGGGTCGATGCCCTGCAACGCGGCGTACAGAATGATCATGTAGTAACCGGCCCACTGCCAGGTGACCACGTTGAGCAGACCGTAGAAGATCAGGTTGCTGCCCAGGAAGTCGGGCGCGGTGGCGCCGAACAGCCCGAAGATGTCGGTCAGCGGGCCGAAGCCCTTGCTGTAGAGGAACCCCCACATCACCGCCCCGATGACGGTGGGGATGGCGTACGGAAGAAAGATCATCAGGCGGGAGAAGCGGGCGAACAGCGTCGTCACCGCGTCCAGGATGAGAGCCATCGCGAGCGCGAGGATGATCTGGAGCGGGATGGAGACGAGCGAGAAGCGGATGACGAACCACGCCCCGGACAGGAAGCTCGGGTCGGTGAACGCCTTCACGTAGTTGTCGAACAGGACGAAGCTGGTGCCGCCGATCAGCTTCTTCTGAAAGAGGCTGAGATACAGCGCGTAGCCCAGCGGGGCGATGAGGAACGCCAGGAAGACGACCCCGAACGGCCCGACGAAGAACCACCCCATCAGGTGTTCGCGGAGGTGCACCTTGCCACGGATCTTGCGCGTCTTGGGTTGGGTACGCGGCTCGCGCTTCTCGGTCAGGACTGTCATTGTGGTCTCCGGGACGTGGACGCCGAGGGTCGAGGGGTGGGCCGCCCGGTGCCGGCGCGGCCCACCCGTGGGGTCACTGAACGGTGAATCCTTGTTCCTTGGCGTACTTCGCCACGTCCTCCTGGAGCCGGTCGGCCGCCTGGGACCCGGTGACGGAGCCCTTGATGACCTCGCTGACCTGCTTGGTCATCGCGTCGAGGTAGTACTGACCGAAGGGGGCGTAGGAGACGCCCTGGTAGGCGTCGGCGGCCGGAACGTAGACCTCCTTGTTCGCCTGCTGGCCGTCGAAGAACGCCACCTTCAGGTCGATGAACGCGGGGTCCTTCAGCGCCGTGAGGTTCAGCGGGAAGATGATCTGGTTGGTCCAGCCGTCGGTGAGCGACTCCTTGTCGGCGTAGAGCCCGTAGGCGACCTTCGCCGCCAACTCCGGCTTCTTCGCCTGCTTGGTCACCGAGAAGGCCGAACCACCCCAGTTGACCTGCACCGGGTTGGCCGGGTCCCACTGCGGCAGCGGCGCCACCGCGAACTTGCCGGTGTCCTGTCCCTTGCCGACACCCGCGCCGGTGAGGTAGCCGGGCGCCCACGCCGCCGAGATGTACGTCGCGTAGTTGCCGTTGATCACGCCGGAGATGTACTCCGGGGTGAACTGGTCCTGGGTCCCGACCAGACCCTTCTTGGCCAGCCCGCCCCAGTAGTCAAGCACGTCCTTGGACGCCTGGTCGTTGAGCTTCACGCCGATCGACTTCGGCTGCGCCGGATCGAAGGTGAAGGGCGTGGCGCCCTTCTGGATCTGCAACGCCATCAGCACCGCCGGGACGTTCGCGCCGAGATCGCCGAAGAGCGGGCCACCGGCGTCCTTCACCTTCTGCGCGGTCTGCTCGTACTCGGCCCAGGTCTTCGGCGGCGTGACCTTGTACTTGTCGAAGATGTCCTTCCGGTAGATCATGCCCATCGGGCCACCGTCGACCGGGACGCCGTAGACCGCGTCGCCGACCGACACGTCCTTCCAGGCGCCCTCGCTGTAGTTGGCCTTGACCGCGTCGTAGCCGTACTTCTTGATGTCGACGAGCGCGCCCTGGATCTGGAAGGTCGGGATCCGGTCCGCCTCAACCATGATCACGTCAGGCGCGCCGGTGCCCGCCGAGATGGCCGTCTGGAACTTGTCGTACTCGTCGCCGCCCTGCCCGACGTTGGTCCAGCAGACCTGCACCTCGTTGTTCTGCTTGTTGAAGTTGTCGACGACGAGCTGCGTGTTGGGGTACCACCCCCACATCGTGACGACCGGCAGGTCCTTCTTGGTGATGGTGTTCGTGCAGTTGCTCGCGTCGCTGCCACCGTCGTCGGACGACGAGCAGCCGACGAGGCCGGTGCCGGCCGCGAGCATGGCCACCGTGGCGATTATCTGTCGTCTCTTCATTGAGATGGTTCCCTCCGGGGGTCACGGTGCGGGGGTGTCCATGCGCTGGCGGGCGCCACCGGGGCAGGAAACCCCGCTCCCGGTGGCGTCGCCTGAAAGTGCTCCTAGCGCTTGAAAAGCCGCGGCGCCAGGTCGATGAGGTTCTTCTGCCACACGTCCCAGCCGTGCGGCCCGGGGGTGACCCCGTCGAACTCGTAACGGATACCGAGGTTGTCCAGCGTGGTCAGCGAGGCCATGAAGCTCGGGTAGACGAAGTCGGTCTGGTCACCGACGTAGAGGCGCAGCATCTTGGTGCCGTTGTTGATCGCCGCCACGTCGACGCCGGTGCCGCTGCCGAACCCGGCCGAGAACGCCGCGACGTAGCCGAACTCGCCCGGGTAGGCCTTCAGCACGCCCAACGCCTGCCCACCGCCCATCGACAGGCCGGCGAGGGCCTGCTGGGACGGGTCGCTGGAGATGTGGTAGCGGGACCGGGCCGTCGGCACGATGTTCTCCAACAGCTCCCGGTTGAAGTTCGACGAGTTGCCGTTGCCCATCACCACGACCATCGGCGTGAGATCGCCGTCGAGGAACTGGTGGTCGAGGATCTGCTTGGCGCGGCCCATCTCGACCCAGTCCGTGTAGTTCTGGCCGCTGCCGTGCTGGAGATAGAGGACCGGGTACGGCTGCGCCCGGCCCGGGTCGTACCCGGGTGGGGTCCACACCAGCGCGGTGCGGTCCTGGCCCGCGACGGTGCTGGAATAGGTCATGGCCTCGACCTTCCCGCCCTGGCCGGCCGGCACGTCGGTGAGCAGTCGGGCCTCCGGGCCGGGGATGAGGAAGGTGCTCCACATCGGCTCGGTGGTCACCTTCGTCGGGTTCGAGACGTCCTTGAACGGGACCCGGTCCACGATCAGCCGGTAGTAGTAGAACCACGGCTTCAGCGGCCCGATCGTCGCCCGCCACCGGTCGCCGTCACGGGTCAACGGCACCCGCAGCCAGCTACCGCCCGGCGCGATGTTCGCCCAGACCGTGACGTGCTGGGCGGTGGTGAAGTCCGTGGTGGTCTCGAAGGTGACGAACCCGTCCTCGGTGACGAACGGCGTCGGGGTGGTGCCGGCCGGCGGCGGCGCGAACTCGCCCTTCAGCCGCTGGTGGCCCGGGCTCGGCCCGTGGTCCGACACGTGTCGGAACAACCGGGGCACGAAGTCGACGAGATTCTCCTGCCAGGTGGTCCAGTTCCCGCCGCCGTCCGGGTTGACCCCGTCGAACTCGAACCGGACACCGGCCCGATCCAACGCCTTCGTCAGCCGGTAGGTGGCGTTGTGCGCGGGGTCGGTGACGTTCCCGGTGTACAGCCGCAGCAGCTTGACGTCGCGGTTGATCGCCTTGGCGTCCTTCCGGTCGACGGCTGGCGCCGAGTCGCCGGAGAACCAGCCGACGTAGCCGAACTGACCGGGCTTGGCGAAGGCCGCTCGGACGGCCCGCGCCGCGCCGTCGGCCACGCCGGCGATCGCCTGGTGCGCCGGGTCGCGAAGGACCCGGTACCGGTCGGCGACCGCCTTGCGGAGTGCGGTCAGCTCCCGGTCGTCCGAGCCGTTGGCGATCACCACCACCATCGGCTGCATGGCGCCGGCCGCCGAGAGGTTGTCGAGGATCTGCTTCGTCCGACCGAGGTCGAGCCAGTCGGTGGCGGCCGTGCCGTCACCAGACTGGAGGAAGAGCGCCGGATAGCGCTTCGGGCCCTTGGCCGCGTACCCCGGTGGCGTCCACACCAGGGCGGAACGCTGCTCGTCGCGGGCCCGGTAGGTAAGCGTCTCGACCGCGCCACCGGTGCCGGCCGGCGCGTCGACCAACCAGCGCGCCGAGTCACCCGGGACGAGGAAGGTGCTCCAGAGCGGGTGGGACGCCACGCTTGTGCTGTTCGTCGGGTCCTTGATGGTCTTGGTGTCGTCGGCGGTGAGCTGGTAGTGGTAGAGCCCCGGCTCAAGCGCGCCGAGCACCCCCGACCACGCGTCCCCACGACGGGTCAGGCCGAACTCCGCCCAGCTGGCCGACGGGCCGAAGTTGCCCTCGATGACGACCTGCGACACCGTGCCCAACTGCTCCTGGACGTAGCTGGCCGGAACGGTGAACGAGGCGTAGCGGTCGTCGGAGACGGCCAGCCACGGGGTGTCCGCCGTGGCGGGTTGCGGCGCGACCAGGACCGCCGCGACCGCGATGACCCCGGCGGTGAACACCGCCGAGAGTCGGCGTACGCCCAGCCGGCGTAAGCGCCCGTGATACTGTTCGGTTGTCACGCTCCACTCCTCTCTGCGCCGGCTGCGGATGCGACCCGCTGGCCGGCTCGATTCATCGGTGGATCTCGCCGTGCGTGTTGCGTGCACCTCCTTCAGGCTTCGGCCATCCGGGCACCTGCTCTGATCGCGCTGTCGGGTGCGGTCAGGTGCTGGTGCCCGTCGGTGGCTGTCACTGTCGTGCCGCGCCCGTCGGTGCTGCGGTCGAGTCGCGGATCACGAGGCTGGTCGGGAGCACCACCTGGCTCGGCTCGTCCCACTCGCCGGTGACCAGCGACTTCAGCATCCGCGCGGCCTCGTAGCCGAGCTGGAACATTGACTGGTCCACTGTGGTCAGGCCGGGCTCGGTCAGCGCCGACTCCGGGATGTTGTCGAACCCCACGACGGACAGGTCCGTCGGGACGGCAAGGCCCAACTCCCGGGCGACCTCCAGGACCTTGAGGGCCATTCCGTCGCTGGCCGCGAAGATCGCCGACGGCCGGTCGGCGCGTTGCAGCAGCGCACGCGCCAACGGGACGGCCGACTCGGGGTTGAAGTCACCCCTGCCGATCAGCGTCGGGTCGACCGGGATGCCGGCGTCGGCCAGCGCCGCCCGGTAGCCCTCCTCCCGCGACCAGGCCGAGGCCAGACTGTCGCGGCCGGCGATGAACCCGATGCGTCGATGACCCAGACCGAGCAGGTGCTCGACCGCGGTGGTGGCGCCGGCGAGGTTGTCGGCCATGACCGAGGGCGCCGTCGAGCCCCGCACCGGGTCGATGGCCACGACCGGTGCCCGGCTGCGCATCTCGCCCCAGGGCGTGACGACGATGCACCCGTCGGTGAGGGTGCCCGACAGTCGGGCGAGGTGCCGCTGCTCCCAACCCTCCGAATAGGATCCGTAGAGGTCACTGTTGGCGTAGATGATCAGGTCGAAGCCGGAGCGGCTCAGCGCCTTCATCACGCCCTTGAGCACCTCCGCCGTGTACGACTGGAAGCTGTGCGCCACCAGGCCCAGCACGTTGGTGCGGCTGCGTCGAAGGCTCGTCGCCACCAGGCTCGACTCGTAGCCGAGCTGCTCGATGGCGGAGCGGACCTGAGCGATCGTGCGGGCGCTGACGCCGTAATGCCCGTTGACCACCCGCGAGACGGTGGCGGTGGAAACCCCGGCAACCCGGGCGACATCACTCATGGTTACCGGCGCATTGACTTCGATCATGCCGCTCTCTCTGGACTGCAATCGTTATCGGTTACGTTTCCAGGATGTTGCCAACGTAACCGACAACGATTACGAACACAAGACCTCTTCGCCCTTGCGGCACCCCGGAAAAACGTGGTCTTACTGCCACTACCGGTCACTGCGATAGGGCGCCGTTTCCGGTGCCCGCCCGATCGGTCGACAACAGGTAGGAACGCTCCGTCAGAGGCTCATTACCGGGTCGGTGAACGATCACAGTTCGCGCACTTCGACCGAGCCGGTAAAGACCTTCGCCGGGGTCGGCTGGTCCGCGTCCACATTGATGACGAAGGTGCCGGCGTGGAGACTGGTCGCCCCCGCGACCCGGGTCACGTGCCCCAGGCCCTGTCCGAGGATCGGCCGGGCCCGCTCCGCCGCGAACCGGCCGCTCTCCAGCAGTGTGAACGCCCAGGTGCTGCCCAGTTGCGCGAGCTTCTCCGCGCGGGTCATCCGGCCCAGCAGATCCGACACCCGCGCGTCGACCGGCATCGCCGCGTCGGCGTAGGTCCCCTCGGTCCGAGCCTCGACAGTGGTCACCCGGTCACCCCAATCACCGCGACAAGCCGGCCGTTCGGCCGCATCGGTCGGGACGCCTCCGGCGGCTGCCGGCGCACACCGCCACACGGCGGGAAGGCGACGGCGCCGAGGCGCGCCCCGGGGGCAGGACACCCGATCTCACCAGGGCCGTCGTGCTCTGTGGCCCACGGCGGGAACATTGATCACGGGCGACGTGTCCCCTATCGTAAACGTAATCGGTAACGTTTACATAGATCAACAACGTAGGCGATGATCACTACGTTGTCCAGAGCTCGCACCGAGCCACCGCCCCTCGGTCCCGACACCGCGACGGAGATCTCGACGTCGGGACCTCGCCCGAAGGGACCCCACCCTGAGCACGCACCGCACCGCCGCGCCGCAGCTCTCGACCGGCTGCGCGAGCCCACTCCCCCACCGCCTCGGGCTGCCCGCCCGCCCGGACCAGCGGGCCGAGGCCGGTTCGACCACGAACGGAGGCCGGTCGTGAACACCGCGCGCCTACTGTTGGACCCCCGTCGACGCGTCGCACCGGTGTCCCGCCGGCTCTTCGGCTCGTTCGTCGAGCACCTGGGCCGCTGCGTCTACACCGGAATCTACGAACCCGAGCACCCGACCGCCGACCCGGACGGCTTCCGTGCCGACGTCCTCGCGCTCGTGCGCGAGCTGGGCGTCACCACGGTCCGCTATCCCGGCGGCAACTTCGTCTCGTCCTACCGCTGGGAGGACGGCGTCGGCCCGGTCGACAACCGGCCGGCGCGGCTCGACCTCGCCTGGCACAGCCTGGAGCCCAACACGTTCGGGCTCGACGAGTTCATGCGCTGGGTCGGCAAGGCGGGCGTCGACCCGATCATGGCGGTCAACCTCGGCACCCGCGGCACGGCCGAGGCCATCGACCTGCTGGAGTACGCCAACCACCGGGCGGGCAGCCAGCTCGCCGACCGCCGCCGCGAGAACGGCGCCACCGACCCGTACGGGATCAAGCTGTGGTGCCTGGGCAACGAGATGGACGGTCCGTGGCAGGTCGGCGCGCGCAGCGCGACCGAGTACGGGCGGCTCGCCGCGCAGACCGCGAAGGCCATGCGCCGCTTCGACCCCGATCTCGAACTGGTCGCCTGCGGCTCGTCGCACCTCGGCATGCCGACGTTCGGCAGCTGGGAGCGGGACGTGCTGACCGAGGCGTACGACGACGTGGACCTGATCTCGCTGCACGCCTACTACCAGCCGGTCGACGACGACCTGCCCAGCTTCCTCGCCTCGGCCGAGGACATGGACCGGTACATCGACGCGGTGACCGCGATCGCCGACTCGGTCGGCGCGATCCGCAGGTCGACCAAGAAGATCATGATCGCGTTCGACGAGTGGAACGTCTGGTACCAGTCGGCCGCCCCCTCCACGCCGCCGAGCGGCGAGGACTGGCCGGTCGCACCGCCGCTGCTGGAGGACCACTACAGCGTGGCCGACGCCGTCGTGGTCGGCGGCCTGCTGATCAGCCTGCTCCGGCACAGTGACCGGGTGACCGCGGCGTGCCAGGCCCAACTGGTGAACGTCATCGCACCGATCATGACCGAACCGGGCGGCTCGGCCTGGCGGCAGACCATCTTCCACCCCTTCGCCCGCACCGCCCGGCACGCCCGGGGCACCGTGCTCGACGTGCTCCGCGAGGGCAGCACCACGACCACCGACCGCTACGGCGAGGTCGACGCGGTCGACGCGGTCTCCACCTGGGACGACAGCACCGGCGAGATGACCGTGTTCCTGGTCAACCGGGTGCTCGGCACGCCGGCCGAGGTGACTGTCGACGTCAGTGGCGCCCGGGTGACCGAGATCGTCGAGTGCGTCACCATCGGCGGCACCGACCTGGGCGCGAAGAACACCGCCGACGGCCCGGACCACGCCGAGCCGCGCCCGAACGGCACGGCGCGGGGCGGCGACGCCAGCGTCCGGGTGACCCTTCCGCCGGCGTCCTGGACCATGCTGCGGCTGCGGGCCGAGGCGGCGACCGCGACCTGGACGCCGTGCTGGTGCTCTTCGACGCGGCGGCCCGGTTCACCGACCGGCTGCCCGGTGCCCGCACCGAGGTCTTCCTCGACCACGTGCTCGCGCAGGACCTGCCCGCCGACACCATCGCGCCGACCGCCGACCGGGGCGCGGCGGTGCGCCTGCTCACCGCGCACGCCGCGAAGGGCCTGGAGTGGGACCTGGTCGCGGTGGCCGGCGTCCAGGAGGGCATCTGGCCGGACCTGCGGCTGCGGGGCAGCCTGCTCGGCTCCGAACGGTTGGTCGACGTGCTGGCCGGTCGCTCCGTAGACGGTTCGACAGTGGCGAACGTGGTGGGTCAGACGTCGGCGTTGCTGGACGAGGAACGCCGGCTCTTCCACGTCGCCATCAGCCGGGCCCGGCGCCGGCTGCTGGTCACCGCCGTGGCATCGGCCGCGGTGGGTGGTGACGACCACGAGGAGCAGCCGAGCCGGTTCCTGCACGAGCTGGGCGTCACCCCGCCCGGACCGGTCGACCCACCGGCCGGCCCACCGCCCAACGGTGGTCCCGTCGGCGGTGGTCCGCACCCCACGCCCGGCGGCGGCGACGGTACGGCGGAGGGCGGCGGCGGCGGTGCGGCGCGGAAGGAGGATGGGTACGCCGGTCCGGTTCGGACCGGCGCGCTGCCGGTGACCCGTCCGCCCCGGGCGCTCACCCTGCCGGCGCTGGTCGCGGAGCTGCGTACCGCCGTC
>NZ_JAEVHL010000021.1 GCF_016803395.1 Micromonospora tarensis
GTCGCCACCCGCTACGACAAGACCGCGACCTCGTTCCAGGCCACCGTCACCATCGCCGCGCTACTCCAATGGCTGTGAACCTTTGAAGACACGGCCTAGACGCGCCGCTGCCGACCCGCTCGATGTTTCGGCAACCCTCACGACGCAGGAGGGAGCAGCATGAAGACCCGGACCATCGAACCGCTGTGGACGGCTGAGGACGTCTGGACCTTCCTCGGCGTGCCGGTGAGCACCCTCTATCAGTGGCGGTACCGACGTCTTGGTCCGCGTGCCCGGAAGGTCGGCCGTCACCTACGGTACGACCCGGCCGATGTGCGGGCGTGGTTGGACGAGACGGCAGATCGATGAGCGTGGTCAAGCGCCCGAACGGGAAGTGGCGTGCCGGTACCGGGATGTTGCCGGCAAGGAGCACGCTCGGCACTTTGACCGCAAGGTCGACGCTGATCGGTGGCACGCCTCGATGAAGACGGCGCTTGCCCGTGGTGAGTGGGTCGATCCGGCTCTCGCGCGGGTCACCGTTGGCGACTGGGCTGCCCGGTGGTTCGCCAATCAGGTGCAGCTCAAGCCATCGACTCGCCAGCGGTACGGCAGTCTGCTGCGGAGGCAGGTGCTTCCGGTGTGGGAACGCGTCCCGCTTTCGGCAGTCACGCACGCCGACGTTGGCGAGTGGGTGCGCCGCATGACGCAGGCCGGTCTTGCGCCGTCCACCGTCCGGCAAGCCCACCGGGTGTTCTCGCTGCTGCTGGCTCTGGCGGTGCGGGATGGCCGGTTGACTCGCAACGTCGCGGCAGGTGTGCGGCTGCCTCGGGTCGGACGCTCTGAGAAGGTGTTCCTGACGCACAGCCAGGTGGCCGAGCTGGCGGAAGCCGCAGAGCCGCACGGGCTGATCATCCGGGTACTGGCGTACACCGGGCTGCGCTGGGGCGAACTAGCCGCGCTTCGGGTTCGTCGGGTGGACCTGGTGAAGCGCCGGCTGCTGGTCGCGGAGTCGGTGACCGAGGTCAACGGTCGGGCGGTGTTCGGTACGCCGAAGACGCACCAACGGCGGTCGGTGCCGCTCCCCCGGTTCCTGGTCGAGCCGATCGCCGCGCAGATCACCGGCCGTGCCGGTGACGAGCTGGTGTTCACGTCCCCGGCCGGCGAGGTGCTGCGTAACAACAACTTCCGTCGCCGGGTCTTCGATCGGGCTGCGGAGTCGATCGGCCTCGCCGGCTTGACGCCGCACGAGCTGCGGCACACTGCCGCCAGTCTCGCGGTGGCCGAGGGCGCCAACGTGAAGGCGGTGCAGCGGATGCTCGGGCACGCCTCGGCGGCCATGACGCTGGACGTATACGCGGACCTGTTCGAGGACGACCTGAACCAGGTGGCGGACCGCCTCGACCGGGCGGCGGGTCGTGCTGCTGCGGACTCAGTGCGGACTAAGGGCGTCGGTCCGGACCTCGACGCCGTTCGTTCGGGCTCCGGGCGACATGACTGACCAGGGTGTTTCCGTGGTGGGGCGGGCGGGACTCGAACCCGCGACCGAGGGATTATGAGAACTTCCCCTCTTAGCGCTATGGCGGCCTGCGTATTCGCACCTCGCCGGTAGTCGACTGAGGGCGAATCCTCCGGTCATGGCTACAGCGCTAATCGTCCGCGACGTACACGCCGCTCCCCGCCCGGCCAACCGTCAACCCCCGGTCGCGTGTCAGCTCCAGGGCGCGCTGGATCGTCGACACGCTCACCGAGTACAGCTCGGCCAGCTCCCGCAGCGTGGGCAGCCGAGACCCCGCCGGGTACTCCCTGGCGCGGATACGGTCGGACAGGTCGTCGGCGATCTGCCGCGACGACATGGGTATGGGCATGCTGATGTGACTCTCCCTGGCTGGCACGGGGAGTCGACCACACCGCCGCGCCAGGCTCAAGCGCTGCTTGCACATTGCGCACTGTGTGACCTAGCTTGAGCAGCGGGTGAACCGTCCCTGGCTGGCGCCGGGTCGTGACGCCCAGCCGGGCGGGGGGCTGGCACTGGTCCCCCCGGATCTCGTCGACTCCCCCGCCCGGTCCCCTTCCACCGCGAGGAAGGCCGGGGCGATGAGCGATCCCCACCAGCACACCTGGCCGGGCGGCCGATGCCCCGACGGTCAGACCGTGCACCGCCCGGACCCGCTGCCCGACCCGCTGCCGCCGCGCGACCTGAGGCGCGCCCGCCTCGCCGCCGCCCTGGTCGCCGTCGTGGTCCTGGCCGGCGTGGTGATCGGGGTGCTGCGGTGACCCCCGCCCCCGGCACGGTGGTTCTCGTTGGCGCGGCGTGCAGCGTCCAGTTCAGCGGCAACCGCGAACTGCGTGTGCGGGTCGCCAGCGTCGACGGGCGGACGAACTACCCGGGGTGGATCTGGCTGACTGGGTACGTGCTCGGGCCGAGGGGGCAGGCGGTCGACAAGCGGGAGCTGTACGTCCAGTCGGCCGGGCTGAAGGTGCTGCAACTTCCTGAAGTCACGGTGGCCGCGCCGGGCCGCCGGCCGAGGGTGCCGGCCCGGAAATGACCCAACGACGAAGCCCCCGACCGGATCGGTCGGGGGCTTCTCCGCGTCGGAGCTACTGCTCGCCAGCCTTCCGCTTCCGGATGAATTCAGCCACGGCCGCCGGCGTGACGTAGCGGTAGCCGCTCTCTGCCCGGTACCAGTCCTTGCCCTGCTCACCGAACTTCCCGGCGTCGATCCGGCGTCGGATGGTGTCGATGCTGTCCGGGTAGCCGGCGGCCTGGATCCGGTCCGTCGCCTGTTGCGCGCTAAGCCACTCGGAAGCCACGCCCACCCTCTCCGTCGGTCCTCGCAACTGTGGCGAGTCTCCCGATGATCGCAGACGCGGCGGCGCGAGCGCAGTACCGGTAGCTGGCGACATGCCCAGAGGGTAGCAACATTGGCAACTCTGGCAACTCTATGACATGCTCATCGGCATGACGATCGACAACGCCGCAGCGCTGCTCGACTTCGCTGAACGGCACCGCACCGCAGTGCTTATCGGCGGCGGTCTGGTCGTCGGCGTGCTCCTCGTGCTGGCCCGGGTCTGCCGCCACCAGAAAGGCCGCAGCGCCGCCCTGACGTTCGCCGCCGCCGCCGTGGCCCTGGGCTTCTCCGCCGAGGGCATGTGGGAGGTCGCCACCAAGGCGCTGCACCTGGGCCCCGAGATGGCGATCTTGCTGTTCGCGTTCGCCGAGATCCTGATGCTGTCCGAGGCCGGTCAGGCACGGAAGAAGATCTCCGAGGAGCGGAGCCCGACCCGGCACATCCGCGCGGTCTGGGTCATCGCCATCGTCGCCGGCCTCGCCGCCGCCAGCCACGCCGACAACCTGTCCGGCCAGGTCATCCGGGCGTTCATGCCGATGGCCGTCGCCTGGCAGTGGTCGTCGCGGATCCTGGACGACCTGCCCGAGACCGTCCGGGAAGAGTCCCGCTGGATCTGGACGCCGCGTCGGATCGGCATCCACCTCGGGCTGCTCAAGCCCGGCGCGGTCGACGACCTCGCCGAGGTGTTCCGGCAGCGGCGCATCACCGCGCTCGTCAACGCAGGGGTGAAGCTGTACGCCGAGCAGCAGGCCGCGAAGCTGCACGCCGGCACCAAGCCGGACGGCCGGTCGTGGTGGCCGCGCCGGGACCGGCTCGCCGTGGCGACCGCGAAGCTCCAGCGGCTGGCGAAGACCGCCGACAAGGCGGACATCGCCGCCGCGCGGGCGCAGCTCCGGCTGACGTTCAGCATCGAGCAGCAGTTGTTCCGCCGCGACGACCTGGACGAGCGTGGCCGGCAGACCCTCGACGACGTCCGGCTCATCATGCGCGACGCCACCGAGCGGGTCCGGGCAGTCCAACCGCCGGCCAGCTTGGTGGACCAGATCCGGTCCAACGACCTGGTCCAGATGCGGCCCGAGATCGCGGACCAAATCTGGACCAGGGCCGTGGACCAGCACTGGTCCAGCGGGCGGACCAACGGAGCGGACCAGTCGCGGACCAACCCGAGCGCGGTGGACCAGCCTCCGGCCAGTAAGTCCGTGCCGGCCACCCGAGCCACCGCAGAGCGACGGACTACCGCCCGGGTGGACCGCGACAAGCCCGTCAGCCCGGCCCCTGGCGCGGACGTTCCGCCGAAGGTGCGGGAGATGGCGAAGGCGCTGGCGAAGAAGTACCGGGGCGAGATCCCGGCCCGCGCGGAGGTCATGCGCGTCATGGGCTGGACATCGGCGGACTACGCCGGGAAGGCCATCAACTTGGTCCGTGCCGAGCGGGCCGCGAACACCACCAAGGAGAGCTGACCATGCCCAGCCGCCCCGGCCCGCGCCACCACTACTTCGTCGCGTTCCGCACCGGAAACAGCGTCGGCAACACCGAGGTCTTCCTGGCCCAGCCGATCCGGGGCCTGGTTGACATCACCGAGATCCAGAACGTGCTGCGCCGGTCCATGCCGGGCGCTGTCATCACCGGCTGGCAGCGGTTCGAGTCCGCCTGACCCACCCAAGCCGCGGGGCCCGGCCAAACCTCCAAGCCGGACCGGGCCCCGCACTCACTCCCGAAGGAGAGCACCCATCATGCCAACCCACCTCGTGCGCGGTCACGTGCCGCCCGACTCCCCGCTTCGCCGGCTCGCCGGTCGCACGGTCACCACGCCCGTCGAGGGCCTGGCCCAGCTCGCCGGCCGGGTCGACGAGCTGCGCCGGCTCGGCGCGGAGCCGATCGTCATGGCCGCCCCCCGGAGCATCCCGTGGACGCCCATCGCGTTCACCCTGGCCGGTGGCGTCCTGGTCGCGGTGGCCGCCGCCATCGAGGCGATCCTCACCGGCCACACCGCCACCGCCTGGATCGCCGCGTGCGCCATGGTGCTGCTCGGCGTCGCCTTGTTCCCGGTCCTCACCCAGCAGGAGATGGACCAGGAGGTGAACCACTGATGGGCGCCGCGTTCGCGATCTGCGTCATCACCCTGGTCGCACTCCTGGCCTGGGTCGCACACCTCAAGAACAAGCGGATGACGGCGGTACTGCTGGTCGTCCTGGCCGGCGCGCTCATCGGGAACGCCCCGGGCAACGTGGGCGACGTCGGGCAGACACTCTCCGACTTCGTCTACGACATCCCCACGAACGTGTCCGAGATCGTGGACGGCTCATGAGGCCGATCGAGAGCGTGCTGTTGGTCGGGGCTGCCGGGGTGATCGCGCTGCGGTCCCCGGCGGCCCGGACCTACGCCGGCACCGCGCTGTCGAAGGCCGGTCGGGTCGCGAAGCCGGCCGCCGTCCGCGCCCGCCACCTGGCCGGGGCCGGGTACGGCACGGCGAAGACGCGGCTGAAGCACGCGCGAACGGGCGGGGCGGCGGTCGGCTGTCCGAAGCCGGGGTGCGACTGGACGCAGGCGAGGCCGTCGGCCGCCGAGATGCTGGAGCACCTGCGCGGCGAGCACGGCCCCAGCCCCGGGCCGACCACGACGCCGACGGAGCCGGGACCCGCACCGGCCCGCAGGTTGCGGCCGGTGGACAACCGGCCCGCCGAGGAGATCACCGAACTGGTGCCGGGCGTGCTGATCGGTCGCCAGATCGAACAGGTAATCGACAAGATTGGATTGCACATGGATGAGTTCCGGGCCGTGACCAGGGCACTCAATGCCGCTGGCGAGGTCGAACCGAAGAGCCTGCTCGCGCTGCTCGACGCGTGCAGCGGGGTCCTCACCACACTGGCCGGCGCAGCCAACATGATCACCGACATTGCGGAGCACGCCGACATCAACATGCACGTCGACCTGCGCGGCGTCGCCGGACTGTACGAGGCGGCGAGCGGGGTGATGGCCGAGAGCGAGACCGTGCGCCGCGCGATGAAGCGCATCCAGGACCTGTACGCCGAGGAGATCGAGGTCGAGCGCAAGCGCGACGACGGCAAGGTCCGGCCGCTCAACCCGAAGGTCGTCAACGCGGCCTGAACCGCACCCGGGGTCGGGGCGGCACTTCCCCGCCGCCCGGACCCTCACCTGATCGGAAGGAGAACGTGGTGGTCCGCCGCATGAACCCGCGATACATCAGCCACGACCAGCCGGCGGCCACCGTCGCGCCGCCTCAACCGCGCGGACAGGAGCCGCCCTCGCCGTCGCGGATGCGCCGTTGGCTGCGCCGGCACCGCTGGCAGTTGGTTCCCGTGCACGTGGCCACCAGCACGTACGCCATCGCCGCGGTCGCCGACCAGGCACCGACAGTCGGGTACGGCACGCTGGCCGTGGCCGGGCTTGGCGCTCTCGCCTGGGCGCAGCGCCTGACCGACGATGAGCGCACCTACGGCCGGCTGGTCGTGGCCGGTGCCGCCGGGTGGACGCTGCTCGCCGACGCGGTCGGCCCGTGGTCGATCGGCTCGGCCGTCCTCTGGGCCGCCGGCCTGTGGGTCGGCGGCAAGCCGTGGTGGTCGAGCCACCGGGTCCGGGGCCGCATCCGCGTCGACGGCCTGGTCGAGGCGTGGCCGGACTGGTCAACCCGGGCCAACCTCGGCGGGGTTCGGGTGGCGTCGGCCACGGCCGGGCGGGTCCACGACCGGCTGCGCCTGGAGCTGCGGCGCGGCCAGCAGCGCGCCCGCCTCCTGGTCGAGCACCTGGAAGACCTGGCCAGCGTGCGGGGCATCGCCCCGTGGCGGCTGCGGATCGACCCGCAGATCACCGCGAAGGACCCCGGCCTGGTCGACCTGCTGATCACGCACACCGACCCGTGGCGCGACGAACACGGCCGCCCGGTCGACCTGCCGCACCCGGCCACGGTCGACCTCGACGCGTGGTGCCAGCCGGCGCGGATGGCCGACCCGATCCCCTACGGGGTGGAAGCCGGGGCCGACCTCGCCAGCGTGGCGCTACGCAACGAGCAGGGCGGCCGGTTCATCGCCATCGCCAGCAAGAAGGGCGGCGGGAAGACCGTCCTCCTACACGACCTGATGGCCGGTCTGTGCAAGATGGAAGACGTCGACATCGCGATGGTCGACTGCAAGGAGCAGGGCAAGGCGTCGCGGCCGTGGGCGCCGCGTCTGATCCGCCGGGCCACCACCCCCGCCGAGGCGCTGGCGCTGCTGGCGTGGGCGGCGGCGGAGAACGACCGGCGCGGGTCGGAGAGCCCCGACCCGGTACTGAAGCCGACCCGCACGCGTCGGGCCCTGGTCGTCATCGTGGATGAGTACGGTGCGCTGGCCCTGGGCGACGACCGGGTGATGGAGCAGGTCGAAGTTCTCGCCCGGAAGATCCGGTCGGCGTCGGGTGGGCTAGTCCTGGCCGACCAGCGACCGGACTCGTCGACGTGGACGGGTGCGTTGCGCGGCCAACTCGACGAGGTGATCGTTGGGCGGTTGGAGAACCGGCGCGACGCAAAGGCGATCCTCCCCTCGCTGGACGGGCTGGACCCGACGGAGTTCGAGTTGCCGGGGCAGATGGTCCAGCAGGCGGGCAAGAAGGGCCGGCAGGTCGAGTCGCGGACGTGGCACCTGGAGCAGCCGTCGGACATCGAGGCGCTGGTCGAGGCGTGTCGGGATCGGTGGCCGGATAACCCCATCACCTCAAGATCAACTAAGGAGAGCACCGTGGAGCAGCCACTCCCCCAACGAGGGCAGGGCGCCCAGTCGGTCCGCGAGCAGATCCGCGCCGGGCTCGACGCCATCAGCAGCCAGGACTACTCCGGGGTGCCGGACCTCAGCGTCGACGAACTGCGCCAGCGCGCCCAGACCGTCGCCCCGCCGGAGCCGACCGCCGAGGAGCGGAGCCTGGACGAGCGGATCTACGCCGCGATCAAGGAAAAGCCCGAGGGCGTTGCCATGGGCGATCTTGTTGAGATGATCAAGGAACCACGCTCAACAGTGCAGGTCAGATGCTCTGCCCTGAGGCGACAGGGGAGGGTCCGAACCGACCCGCCCAGAGGACGCCACGCCCGCTGGTACATCACGGTGAGTGACCAGCCGGCAATGTCCAATGCCTAATGCCTAAGCCGCCCAGCCTGCCGAAAACGGGGAGGCGTGTGCGCGCGGGCGCGCGAGACATTGGGCATTAGGCATTACGCACAGCAACGCAGAAGCGCCCCCGCCCGGCCGGAGCCGAGCGGGGGCGCTCTGTCGTGGCGCTATGAATGCGACATCAGGACAGCGGTCAGCGGCGCAGCAGGCGCGACACGGTAGCCGGGGCGTACACCCGGCCTCGGGCCAGCGCCGCCACGACCAGCGGACCGGCCACGGCCACCACACCGAGGATCGCCGCCTGCTGGTCGTCGGAAACCGGCAGGCCGAACGCCACGAGCAGCGCCAGGACGGCGGTGACAGCGGCAGTGAGCGCGCCGACGGTGAACAGGGGCTCGGTCGCCGAGTCCTGCGGGGGGATCTGGGACATGCTGTTCCTCCTGGGTACGGTCGATGGGTGCAGCTGTACGAGCAGACGCCGGACGGCATCGCTGAGGTGCCCCGCCCCTGTCCGGTTGGGCACACGGAGACGGCCCCCGCGTGGGGGGCGTGCAAGGCGGATCAGTGTTGGAAGATGGGCCGTCAGTGGCGGTGCCAGCGGCCTGGGTGTGGGCTCGTGACGCAGCACGAGCACGAGTGCCGAGCTACAGGTGGCGGCCGTTGATCGTGCCGCCCGGATCGCGGACCATCGCCCGCAACTGCTCCACCTCGACACCAGGGCTGAGGATCGCCGAACGCCACGTCCGCAGCGTCGCCACCGCAGCGTCGATCTCCCCGGTCAACTCCCGCATCTGCTGACGGGCCTGAGCAGCCTCAGCGCGGGCAGCCACAGCCTCCCGCTCCGCCTCCGCCGTGCGCTCCTGCAACTCGTTAACCTGCTTCAACGCGCTGTCGGTGAGCAGGGACACCGCGTCCGCCCGGGTCTTCGGTCGGGCCAGGATCCCCGCGATGAGGGTGGTCACGACGCCCGCCAGCCCCCCGCCGCCTACGGCCGCCGCGAGCAGTGCCCACAAGTTCGTCACGCTTCACTCTCCGCTGCCTGTCGTACCGCCCGGATGCCCAACCACACCTGCCAGCCGCGCCACCCCGACGCGACGGACCAGCCGAGGAAGAACGCAACGGCGAACCCGGCCGCGGGGACCTGGGAGGACAGCAACGCCAGCCCGTACAGCAGCGGCGCCGCCGTTTGTCCGTGCATGGCGGCCAGCTCCAGCACCAACGCCCGGTACGTGTTGGGTAGGGCGATGCTGATCAGGCCGATGGCGCCGGAGCCGAGCAGCAGCAGGTACCACGTCCACAGCAGCCACGGTGGGAAGAGCTGCTCGACGGTGGTGGGTGGTTTCGCGCCGGCGACGAACGCGGCACCGCCACCGGCGGACAGAACCAGGAACATCACCTCGTGCGGACGGTGCCTTCCCGTGACGACGACGATGGTCGGCACCGGTTACTCGGCCAGGCGGGCGGTCAGCTCGTCGACGACCTGCTGCGCCATCGTGGGCGGGATCGCGGCGGCAATAGCCTCCGGGGTGAGCGACGCCAGCACGCCCGCCACGATGGCCGGCTCGTCGGTGAAGTCCCGGCCGGACAGGGCGGCCAGCGCGGCGAGGATTGCCTTCCGGTCGGCCTGGCCCTCCCGCACCCACTTCTGCAACTCGATGTTCTCGCCCCCGGACGCCTTCGCCTGGCCGTTCAAGGCGCGGTAGACGTAGTCCCTGAGCCAGGCGGCGTCCGTCTCGACCCGCTTCAGCCGGGCCAGCTCGTCGGTGGTCAGCGCCATGTCGTCCCCCTTCGTGGCCACGGCGGGCCAGCTCGCGGTGTTCTCGTCGTCGGCCGCCCACCCCGAGGCGTGGACGTGGTCGGTGTGCTGGTCGGAGCCGGTGTACCGGACCTTCTTCCACCCGTTGGACCGCGACCAGATGTAGCCGTTCCAGATCACGTAGAAGAGCCGGGCACGGGCTCGCGGGTCGGCCACCAGGCGGGCGACCAGGGCGTCGGCGTCGGCCTTGGTGAACGCCTTGCCGAGCATGATGTCGATGGCCCGGTGCTCCGGGCGGCCGTCCGGGTCGGACTGGGCTGCCTTGCTGCCCGAGGTGTCGTCCTCGTTGTGATCCGACGCCCGGGACTGGTGCGCCGTGTCGCCGACGCCGTAGACCACCACGCCCGGCCACTGGCGTTTGACGTCGGCGGTCAGTGCCTGCATGTTCGCTGCGCGGGTCACAGCAGACCCACCCAGAGCACATTCATCGACGACTGCTCCTCTGCTGAGACGACAGTGTTCAGGTTGGCGCCGGTGGTCTGCTGCGCCATCAGCTCCACGTAATCGCCGACGTCGAGCGGGACCAGCTCGGTGCGCGCCGGCATGCGCGTGGTGTTGCCGTTGACGGGATTCAGGAGTACGTCCGTCCCGGCGACGTTGCTGCCGTTGATCGCCCACCGGAGCAACCGAATGCCCGTCGACACGTTGCCGAAGGACACACCTCCGCTCGCCTGGTACCAGCCCGGGTAGCGGGCCGTATACCTGCTCGTGTTGGTCGAGGTCGAATGCCCGCCGATCCCATCGACGTCCGTGTCCACGGTCTCGGCGGTGAACGTGATCGGCGTCAGGACGCTGGTCGTCAGCGTCTGGATAGCGATCTGGCGCAGCTTCGCCCGAGGCGGGTTCATGAGGAACTTGATCGGGTCGCGCACGTACGCGTTGAGGTTGGTCGAGTTCAGCGCGTCGACGCCGTTGGTCCAGGCCGTCTTGGTCTCAGGTATGGCAGGCAAGGGCCCTCCCTCAGTAGGCGATGATCGCGGCGTTGGAGACCAGGTCCCCGACGACCGGGCAGGCCGGCGGCGAGCCCGGGAGCGGCCCGAGCAGCGGGGACGTGTTCAGCTCCAGGATTCGCCACCGGTGCGGGCCGATGACGTGCCGGAACCCCTGGACGATCAGGTGCGGCACATCCTCCGGGCTGCCCGCCGGCAGGTCGGTGAGCTGGATCCGGTCACCCACGCGCAGCTTGAGCAGCGCCTTCCGGTCGGCGATGGTCCGCTTGAGCAGGTTGATCCGCAGCAGGGGACAGCGGGTCCGCGGTTCACCGAACGCGGCGAGGGTCCACGACGTCCAGTTGGCCGGGTCCGCGTCGACGGCGGTGTCGAGAGTGACCGTTCGGGCCAGCACCCCGTACCGGGCGCGCAACGGTTCGCTGATGCGACGGGCAGTGCCGCCGTCGACCCGGGACGCGACCGCGTCCGTGGCCGGCTTGTCCGGCCGGTACCGGATCCCACCGCGCATGATCCACCCGAAGGGGATGCTCATGGTGGCAGGCTGGTTGTAGCGGCGGCCCCGCGGCACCAGCGTGATCCGCCCCTGCGGGGTGGTCATCAGGATGTCCTGGCCGGTCGTTGCCGCGTCCTGCATGGCCTGCGACGGGGTGACGCCGGCCAGTTTCGCCATCTGCATCGGTGTAGACGCCTCGGCGGGCAGTTCCAGCTCGGGCGCGGCACCCCGGCGAACGCGGCGAGGGTCGCGATCCGTTCGGCGACGGTCTGCCGGTGCAACCCCCGGTAGCCGTGGGCGTACTGGGCCAGGTGCTGGGCTCGGGTCAGCGTTGCCGATCCTGTCCCTACGCGCACCTGGATGTGGCCGATCCCGCCCTCCCACAGCGACGCCATCGAGAGCCGGGTCAGCGTCGTCGCGGTCGGTGCGGCTAGCAAGATGCCGGTGAGGGCGGGCGACGAACCGCACCACAACTCAATCGCCCAGGTCGCTAGGTTTACCCGCGCCGTCACCAGCCGCCAGGTCTCCCGCTCAAGCTGGCGTCCCGCGCTGATGACGGTGTCGGTAACGTCGCTCCAGCGAATCGCCAGGCCAGTAGTGGAATGGTTCTCGATCGACACCCCGATGCCGAGGGCGTCGCGCAGGTCCAGGACGTTGGAGCGAAACGTGGTGCTGTCCTCGGCGTGATCGGGGTACAGCCACACGGACACGGTGATGGTGTCGGCGGTGGTCACGGGGACGCTGACCGGTGTTTCCAGGCGCGCCCGAGCCAGGTAGAGGCCAGCGTCGGAGATTGGCACCCACCGCGCGTAGGACTGGTCATCGCCGGGCGGGCCGGGTAGGGAGTTGGCCTGAATCAGGTCGGCGGGTTCGGCGGCCACGGAAGTGTCGAAGCCGACGACCACGCGTCGCAGTGTGTTCACCGTGTCGCTGGACATGTGCGGGTAGGTGTCGTCCAGGGGGAAGTGCAGCACCATCGGGCCGCCGTACGCCCTGACGTGCTCGGCGAGGGTGCCCGCGAACGGCGGCGCGCCGTCGAGGCGTCCCAGCCGGTCCACCGCGCTGATCGAGCACGGCTGGTCGAGGTTCGGCGAGTTGACCTGCACGTCAGGGATCTCCAGGAAGCCGGTGGCGAGGTCGATCTCCTCGCCACCGACGGTTTCCGTCACGCGGACCCGGCGACCCTGCTCCCAGGTGCCGTAGTACGGGGAGGACGGGTTGCGCGGGTTGAGCCACCCGTCGCCGTTCTTCAGCGTCCCGGCGATTCGGGTGGGCTCGACGTCCTGGACCTCGGTCTGGCGGCCGACGTCGATCGTGAGGGGCCCGCCGCCGTCCCCGTAGAGGATGCGGTCGGTGATGTCCGTCCACACGCCGGGGGTGACGAGCCCTTCGACCTTCAGCGCGATTTGCGGCTCCGGCAACGCGGCCTCCTTAGCTGGCGGGAAGCAGTGCGGCGGGCGCGATGCCGATGCGGCTGGCGAAGTCGATCAGCTCTTCCCGGATGACTCGGCCGTCCGGGGTCTGGTGGATAAGCCGCAGGATCAGCTCCCGCCGGCCGGCACCGCCGGTTTCACCCGGCCCGAGCGGTTTCACGCTCGCTCCCTGCGGCAGGTAGACGGCCTCCTTGCCCCGTTCGGCGATGTACGCCATGCCGGCTTGGCGGGCGGTGCCGCCGCCGGCCAGGTACGGCAGGTTGGGGGTGGAGAGGGTCGCGCCGCCCCACACCTGGCCGAGGCCGGGCACGCTGACGCCGGGGATGCGGAAGCTGAGGTTGTTCCACCGGCCGACGATCCAGTTGATGGCGGAGCGGAAGGCCTCGCGGATGCCGTTGAACATGCCCCGCGCGGCCCCGGCGATCTTGCCGTTCATGCCGCGGATCCAGCCGATGAACGCGGTCGCTTTGGCGATGATCCAGTTGAAGGCGGCGACCGCGCCGTTACCGATCGCCGTATAGACGCCCTTGAATATCGTCCACCAGAGGCGCGCGCCGGCCACGACCAACCCGATCATGTTCGTCCAGTACGAGACGATCGCCTCGACCGCCCAGGTCACACCGGCCACGATCCCGTCCCACACCATGATCCAAAAGTCGCGGAAGGCGGCCGACTTCATCCAGAGCAGGGTGATGCCGGCGACGATCGCGATGATGGCCAGGACGAGCAGGCCGAGGGGGTTCATCGCCATCACCACGTTCAGCGCGGTCTGGACGGCCGTCCACACCTTCGTCGCCGCGACGATCAGCATGATCACCCCGGCGAGCGTGCCCAGGGTGATAGCCAGCGGTTCGACGATGGCCCGGTTCTCACCCAGCCACTTCGCCATGTCCTCCAGGTACGGGATGGCCTTGGCGAGTTGCTCGACCAGGGCGGCCTGAGCGCTGCGCTTGAAGCTCTCCAGCTTCTGGCTGGCGGACTGCTCCAGGGCGTCGCCCATCCGGTCGGCGGCGCCGGTGACTTTGCCCAGCCGGTCGGCCGCCGTGTCGACATCCATACCGAGGAGGGCGGCCTGAAGGTCTTCGCTCTTCGTGCCGAACAACGCGACGGCAGCGGCGTCCCGTGCAACCGGGTCCTCCATGGCCCGCAGCCTGTCGAGGACGACGTCTAGACCCTTCTGGGCGCTAGCGCCGCCCTGGCCGATCTGGGCAGTCATGGCCTTCGCGTTCAGTCCGAGCGCTTTGAAGCCCTCAGCACTGGTCTTGCTGCCATCGGTGGCGCGGATGGCGAATTCCTTGATGCCATCCGCGACCGTATCGACGTCCCGGGCACCCGCCTTCAGTCCCTGGATAAGTAGGCCCGTGGCTACCTTCCCATCAAGGCCCAACTTGCGGAACTGGGTGGAGTACTCCGAGTAGGTGTCGAGGAGGTCCCCGGCCTGGTCGCCGGTCTGCTGGAACGCCCTCGTCAGGATGTCGAGGGCCTCACCGCCGTCCTTCGCGAGCCCGTTGCGGATCATCTGCCCAGCCGCGCGGGCGGCGGCGGTGACGTCCTGGTCGAACGTGGTGGCCAGGGCCTGGACCTTGACGGTCAGGGCCTCGATCAGCTCGTCGGAGTCGTCCTCGCTGACCAGCCCGGAGTTGAGGACGGCGCGGAGGGTGTCACCGATCTCCTGCGCGCTCTCACCGAAGCCGCGGGCGTACACCCGGCCGGCGATCGCACCCATCTCGGCGGCGTACTCACTGTTCCCGAGCTGCGCCTCCAGCTTGGTTTGCGCGGCGTCCAACTCCATCGCCCCAGCCAGCCCGGCCGCCAGGGCCAGAGCAGCGGCGGCGCCGATACCCGCCGCGAGCGGCTCCAGCTTCGACCCGAAGCGCTTGAATTTGCCCTCGGCCTTGTCGAGGCCCTGCTCCATCGGCCGGTCGTCGAGCTTGATGACCGTCGACAGTTCACCGAGCTTGAGCGCCATCCGGTCACCTCCTGGGTTCGTCGGGGGCGAGCGCCCGGCCGATGCGGGTGTCGGCGCGGAGCAGGCCGACGATGCGGACGCGCAGCCACCGCCACGACCGGGCGCCCATGAGCGCCCGGTCGCCGACGTCGACACCCCGGTCCTGAAGGTCGGCCTCGATGAGGTCCCAGCGGGTCAGGAGGTCGTCCCACCCGATCGAGAGCCCCTGCCCCGGTTGCCTCTCCGGCGGGAGCTCGTACCACTCGTAGAGGCCGGTGACCGGGTCTTGTTCGCCGCGCCCGTACTGCTCGATGCCCCGCCCCGGCGACGCTGCTCCCGGTTCGGGGCCGGTGCTTCCGGGCGGCCGGCCGACGCCCAGTACATTTCGGCGACCTCGTCACCGGCGGCGAGCCAGGCGATGGTGGTCATGCCGGCGTGCTGGATCCACCGCCCGGACACCCCGTCGTCGAGCATCCGCTGGTAGGTGTCGCCGAGGACGGCCACGTGCAGCGGGGTGCCCTCGTCCACCCCAGGGGGTAGAGGGATGCGGTTGATGCCGTCCACGGCCCGCTGGGCGGCTGCGGTGTCGCCGTCCTCACCGACCCGGACCGCCTGGGCGACGGCGACACCGGACGCCCACACGCGCTGGCAGTAGAGGCCGAGGAGGGCGGGCACGTCCTCGACCCGGTACTCCTTGCCCCCGATCGGGAGCACGAGCGCCGGGTCGAAGACCTGGTCGATCTGGCCGAGCTGAAGAGCCATCAGACGTAGGTGTACTTGGAAGCGGCCGAGGCCGCGCTCGTGCCGTTGGGGGTGGTCACGACGACGTCGTACTGACCGGCGGCCTTCGCCGGGGTCACCACGCTGATCACCGACGGGCTGATGACCCGGAAGGTGGTGGCCGCCGTACCACCGAACGTCACCGCGGTGGCACCGGTGAAGTTGATGCCACTGATCGTGGCCAGCGTGTTGCCGGCGGCCGGGCCGGTGTTCGGCGCCAGGGCGGTGACGGCGGGGTCGGCCAGCGGGTCAGCGATCAGCGGGTTCGCAATCGATGTGCGCGCGCCCCGGCCGGTGAGGGTGACCTTCGCCGCGTCGAGGTCGGTGTTCCCGGAGTTGGCCCGTTCCCAGGTGACCAGCGCGGTGCCCTGGTACGCCTCGGCCCGGCCGTCCTTGTCGAACCACCGCACCTCCACCCGGGAGGTGTCGCCGAACTGGTCGGACGCGAGGCGCATCTTTTCGACGCCGCTGTTGAAGGTGCCCGACCCGTCGTCCTTGAGCAGCACGGTGGCTTCGATCTGCCAGCCCTGCGCCGTCTTCTCGCTGGAGTTCCAGCCGTCGGTCTCGTAGTCGGAGTCGTCCTGCATGGTCGGGTTGATGGTCGGCTTGAAGTCGGTCAGGCCGGTGACGGTGGTCCAGACGGGTGAGCCGGTGGTGCCGGTGTTGACCTGGAGCCGGTAGCGGCGGGCGAGTGCGGTTGTTGCCACGGTGCTCTCCTTGCGATCAGTACGGGCGGTGCACCGTGGGGCGCTCCGCATCCAGGTAGTAGTTCTCCGAGCGTTCCCACCGGCTGTTGCTGTCCTGGCCGAGGGATGAGTAGGACTGGCGGTACGCCTGGCTGACCCCGACGCCGCCGAAGGTCAGCGGGCCGGCTGAGTCGAGCAGGTCGAAGATGGCGTCGGCCAGGTCGTCGACGTCACGGGGGTCCTTCCCGGCGCGCAGCCGGATCTGGACGCCCTGGGTGGTGGAGGCGTTGCCGTGGCCGCCGCCGACGACGTACGCGGCGAGAGTGATCAGCCGGTCGGGGCTGGGCGGCACCGCCCGGATCACGATCGCCGTCTCGCCGGCCTGGTAGATGCCGCTCGCCCGCCAGGTACCGATGCCGGCGGCGGCGAGGTGCTCGGCCAGGCCGGTGAACAGGCGGGAGGTGAACCCGTCCCCGGTGGCCACCTCAGCCGTCCAGTTCGTCGCGGAGCGGCCGGGCAGCGAGGGCGAGCATGCTGTCGCGCTCGGTGTGCATCGGCTCCTCCAGGTACTTGGCCTGCCGTCCGTCGTCGTGCCGCCAGGTCATTTCCTCGTGCTGGCGGACGGCGTACGGGCGGTCGTAGCTGACGGCGACCGCGCCGGCGTTGGCGTCCTTGGACACCTCGCCGGACCGCTCCAGGTCGCCTTCCTCGTGAGGGGCGAGCCCTGACGACACCTGGAGCAGGTGCTCGGCGGCCAGCTCGATGCCGTCCATGCCGGCGGCGCGGAGGCGGGCCAGGATCTGCGGGCCGTTCCAGTCCAGGTCCACGGCTCACTCCAGGTTCAGCTCAAGGTGCTCGGGCAGGTCCAGACCGTGGTCATCGAGCACGACGTGGCCAGCACCTTCGCTGTGCGGCCGGACCAGGGCAGGGTGACCAGCGACCCGGGCGGGGCGACCGTGCCCGGCGGGACCAACACCGTGGTGGAGCTGACCGCCTCGGACCCTTCGGCGTCCTGGGTTTGCACGGCAACCCGGCGGGACGTGTCGTCGACGACGCACGGGCCCACGTCGACGGGGTCCGCGTGCACGTCGCCGTACGCGCCCGCGCCCTCCCACGCGGCCACCTGCACGGTCTTCGGCTCCGGCACGTACAGCGCGATGAACTCGGCCCAGGTCACCGGTCACCTGCTCTGCGGGCCGTGGCCGGTCAACCCGGCCGCCTGGAGAACCATCCACGCCTGCTCCCACAGGGTGCCAATCCGCACCGGGGCCCCCTCGGGGGGTGTGACCGGCGCAGACTCGACCGTGATCCGACCGAGGGAGAACCCGCCCCGACGGACCGCCCCGAAACCCGTGCTGTTGCCCGCGTCGAGGTTCGCCGCGACCTGCTCCAGGGTGGCCATCCGCAGGGCTTCGAGAACGACCTCGTCCTCAGCGTCGTACACGGTGCACAGGAGCGCTCGGTCCACGTCCCGAGACGCCCGCACCAGGAGCTTTTCCGCGTTGGCCGGGGTGCTGCCGAGGTGGTCGGTCAGGTCCAGCAGGGTGGCGTAGGAGCCGACGATCGTGGGGTCGCCCCCACCCGGAGATGGCATCGCAGCTCCTCAGCGAGAAGTGATCATCATCAGGAAGCCCGGCGAGCCGTCGCCGCCCTTGCCGGACGCGAATCCGTTGCGGCTCGCCCCGCCGCCTGAACCGGCGGCCCCGGACCGGCCACCGTTGCCGCCGTCGCCCGCGGCAGAGTCCAGGCTGGCCGCCCCGCCGCCGGCCGCACCGCCCATGAGCCCGGAGCCGAGCGGGGCGTTGCCGCCGTTCCCGCCGTTCTTCGTGCCGGCGACGGTGCCGGCTGCCCCGTTGGTGATTCCGGCGGTCGTCGGGTTGAACCCGAACCCGCCGCCGTTGCTGGCCACGTTGGCGGCGGAGATCCCGCCGCCGCCGGCTCCGGCGAAGCCCGCGTTGATCGGGTTGCCAACCGATCCACCAGGTGACGATCCGTTGCCGCCGGTCGCGCCTGGCGATGACGAACCGGTCAGCGACGCCCCGCCGATCCCCCCGCCGACCGCGCCGCCGGCACCGCCGAGGCCACCGAAGATGGTCATGATGCCGGCGATGATCGTTCCGAAGCCGTTGCCGCCCGGGTTGCCGTTGGTGTCGTCCGTCAGCACCGCCGCTCCACCGAGGCCGGCCGCGCCCACGGTGATGGCGTGGGTGGCGCTGAAGATGCTCGCGGGGAGGACGACGTCCACGAAGCCTGCCCCGGCGCCGCCGCCACCCCCGCCGCACGCCGTACCGGGTGCACCGCGCCGGCCTGACCCACCGCCGGGCCCCCCGCCCCAGCCGATGACGCGGACCGTCTTAGCCCCAGCGGGAAGGGTGAACGTGCCGTTGGCGGTGAACACCTGCACGTCGGTGGACATCGCGGCGATGGCCGCGAGGGTCGGGTCAGAGGGCGGCAGGTTGCTCACGTCCACCGTGACGTCCGGTTCGGCCCGCCACACGCCGTAGCCAGCGGTGGCGTACGGGATGCCGTCCGCGCCCACCCGATCCGGGGTAGCCAGGGTGACCGGGCCGGCCGGGACGAGCTTCCGGTTGATCAGGTCGGGGGCCAACATCCTCGTGTAGCCGGTCGACCCGACCCGCTCGATGATCGCGAAATCGTGGGTGCCGTCCGACACGACGATCTCCGTTGGACCCTGCGGCGGAGGCAGGTACCGCCGGTACGCCGTGGCCGCGATCTCGTCACCGTCGTTGACCAGGTGCGCCCACACGACCTGGGGGTAGTTCTTTTTGAACGAGCCCGACATGAACCACGGCGTGTAGGTGGTTCGGCCGGCGCGGACGCTCGGGTGGGCGTCGCCGATCGGCAGGTACCCGATCGCGATGCCCCAGACCCGGGTGCCGCTGGCGTCCTCCGCCCACTGCGTTGCCGACTGCGCTGGGTACGCCGGGTCGAGCGCGACGGCCGAGGTGAAAGCCGTGTTGCCGCCGGGCAGGGTATTGATGTTGGCGAAGGTCGTCCAGTCCAGGGTTCCCGCCGTGCCCACGTTCGGCATGGCCTGCCGCCTGGCCCCGCCCGCCGGGGCGGTCAGCGGGAACATCTGGGTGGCGCCCATCGACAAGCGGAACGACGACAGGGCCGCGACCCGCTGGGACACCATCAGCGTGCCGTTGGCCGACCACCGGTAGGTGTTGGTGATTCGGCACAGCTTCGGCATCTGGGCCCAGAGGTTCTGGAACGGCACGCCGACGTTCGCGCGGGCGGTCGCGACCAGGCCGCCGTAGGTGGGGATCACGTACGTCTCGGTGATTGTCAGGGTGTTGCCGAGGGTCTTGCCCTCGGCCAACGCCTTGCCGTCGAGCTGGACGACCACGGACTCCGTCTGGATCGCCGGGGTGATCTGCCAGCCCGGGGTCAGCACCGAGGCCAGGTTGACCGTCGCGGTGTTCGTCGCCCCGCTGACGTGCGTCAGCGTGGTGCCGGCCGGCCCGGTGGCGACGGGTGCGCCGGTCACCGGGTCGTAGGGGTACGCCCACCACGCCTCTGTCGTGGAGACGATCCGGATCAGGGTGTAGATCCGGGTGCCGCTGCTGTCGGTCCACTGCGACCCGAGGTCCGCGGTCGTCTTGCCGTGGGCAGCGCCTCCGGCGATCCGGGCGGCGTAGTTGTAGCCGTGGTTCCCGCCGATGTAGCTGAAGCCGAGCGCGGCCGAGGGGGTGTCCGAGGCTGACCGGATGTTGATCGGGCAGTTGTCGTCGGACATGTCGTGGATCGGCGTGCCGACCCCGCCCTGGAGCACGGGGAAGACCGAGGCGTCCGACGCGGCGGTGGCGACGAGGTTGACCTGCGGCAGGCCCGCGTGCCAGAAGCCCACGCAGGCGTTGAGGCTATAGACCAGCACGATCGGCATCAGCACGTCGCGGGTCGCATCGAAGCGCGACCTGACGGTGATGTTGTTGCCGCTCTTGTAGACGGCGATGCCCCGGTCGGCCTCGATCGCCGTCAGCCGACCCACCTGCGAGGCGAACTGGCCCTCGGCGACAGTCAACCGACTGTCGTAGGTGCCCAGCGCCTGAACCCCGGCGGTGACCTGCGACAGCATGCTGGTGAAGCCGGACCGGAACACGTCGAGCTGCGAGTCGGCCGACGGGTGTAGGGCGATCACGGGACCGTTCAGGACCCGGGTGTAGACCTCGGGGTCGACCACGTCCGGGAAGAGGAACTCGGCGGCCTGGAGGGACGCGTTGATCACGACGTACGGGATTCCGCCGTCGGTCGGGAGCGTGCCGCCGTCGAGGGCGCGGACGTCGGCGGGCTGGGTGCACGCCAGGTCGGCGTACAGCGGCACCCGGATGCCGGCGGGCATCATCCGGCCGACGCGCGACCCGCTCGTGTAGTAGAAAACCCGCTCGTCAACGGCGGGACCGGGGAGACGGGCCACGTCAGCTCCTCGTGTGGTGGTGGGGCCCGACCGGTGTGGGTCGGCCGGGCCCCGGTCTCACTCGGCCTTCGGGCCGTACTCCGCGCGCAGGTCGTCGCGCTTCATCGCCCGCACCGCGTCCTTGTCGAGGTCGGGGTAGGTGGCGATGACCCAGTCCGCCCAGTCCGCCTGGGAGGCGTTCCCGGCGGGCGGCTCCGGCTGCTGCTCGGCCGGCTGCTCCGACGCCTCGGGCGCCGGCTGACCGACGGCCGCACCCAGCTCGGTCGTCACCTCCGGCACCGAACGGCGCTGAAGGAACACCTGCTCGGCGGCGGTAGTCTCCCGCCGCTGCTGCTCGGCGGTGTCCGTGATGACGACCTGGCCGCCGCCCTCGGTCTGCTCCAGGCGGCCGACCGGTCCGGGCACGATCGGCCCCGGACCGGCCACCGCGTGGATGCCCGGGGCGACGACCTCGGGGCCGTGCGGATTGGCCTGGCCGGCGTTCGTCGGCGGAAGGAAGTCGCCCTCCCGCGGGTCGACCGCCGCGTCCCGCAGGCGCGTACCCAGCGCACCGTCGTCCAGGTGCCGGGGGTCCGGCACCTCGGCCTCGTCGCGCAAGTTGAGGGTCTTCCCGGACACCTTGTACCCGGCGCCCTGGCAGTACTGGATGACCGCCCGGTTGTCGGTGGTCGCGACGCCGTCCTTGAATTCGACGTCACCGATGCGGCCGTTGTAGCTGGGATCTGGGGCCTCGATTCGGGCCATGGCCACTACTCCTCTGTTGCGTCCTGGTGCCTCCGCAGGAAGCGGATGGCCTTCTTGAGCAGCGCGAGGTCGTCATCCGCGACGCCAAGGAGGCGGTTGCACCTGTCACAGAGCAGTGCACGGACCTTGCCGCTGCGGTGGCAGTGGTCGACGACCAGCTTGGGTGACGCCTCGCCACAGCAGCCGCACCGGCCCTTGTGGGCGCGTTCCATCTCCTCGTACTGCTCAGGAGGCAAGCCGTAGAGCCTGAGGCGGCGACTGCCCTTGATCTTTGCGCCCATGCAGGCCTTGCACTGCGACATCTTCCCGGTCGCGTTGCGCCGGTCGTTGAAGAAGTCCCTGAGCGGCTTGACCACCTCGCAGGAAGTGCAGGCCTTCTCGGTGGCGTTCGGGTCGCCCGGCGTACGCAGCAGCTTCGCCGGGCCGACGTCCGAGCCGCGGTGCCAACGGGCGTAGTGCAGCTGGCACAGCCCACGGGCGAGGGTAGGTCGGGAGCACTCGTCGACCGAACAGTGACTCATGCCCCCGATTTTACGTTACCTAGGCGACCTTGACGTTCCTCAGAACGGCCACACCCTTGGTCTTCTTGGCGACGATCGCGACCGGTCCCATCTCGGCCTCGCCGGTCTTCACGGCGCCGGCGGTCGAGAAGTCCGGCATCCAGTTGCTCACGAGCGATCCGCCGGCCATCGCCACGCCATGCACGCTGTCGAGGCCGAAGCTCACCGCGTACAGGTCCGCGAGGTTAGCGATGTTGCCGCCGGCCCCGCCCGCGTCGGCGTCCCGAGTGTTGAGGGCGAGCACGTCCGTGTTGCTGCCGTCCTTGGTGCCCGGGTCGACGATCGGGATGCCGTCATACATCCCGAAGACAGCCCCGATGTCGTCCTTGTCGATGGAGTACTGACCGGCGAACGACGCGACGGTCTTGAACAGTGCCTTTGCCTTGCGGGGGGCGTAGATGACGTCGGGCCGACGCTCCAGCGTGCCCAGCCAGGCGTCGATGTGCGCGATCTGCGCGAACGCGAGCGCCTGGGTGTTGACGGCCGTCCAGTCGAGGTAGCCGACGGAGACGCCGTTGTTCAGCGGCAGGTACTCGGTCGTGCTGCCAGTCAGGATCTTCGACAGGCCGTCGAATCCGTTGGCGTCGACGGCGGTGTCGCCGTTGAAGAACGCGTCGTTGAACTTCGCCGAGGTGGCCTTGAGCAGCTCCCGCATCTGGAACGCGGTCTCGCGGGCTTGGGCGACCCGGTTGAGCACCCGGTCCACCTGGAAGCTGCCACCGAGGGGCTTCAGGTCGACGGTGTACCGCTGCTTGGTCGCCTCGGTGGGCGTGTACTCGCTGTTGATGGCACGGAACGCGGCGCCGCGCTGCGTGATCTGCCGCATGTACCCGTAGGTGAGGGTCGCGCCGCCGCCGGCGCCGGAGACCACGTCGTCGAAGGTGATCCGGTTGAGGACGTCCGACGACTTCTGGAACTCATCGATGATCTGAACGTCGACATCGTCCGTGGCGTTGAGCTTCGCCTGGGCGAGGGTTACGGGCATGGTCTACTCCGTGGTTAGCCGCCGAGCTTGGCGGCGATGGCTTCTTCGAGGGTCTTCGGCTTCGACTTCGTGCCGCCCGCCCCGTTGTGGTCCGCGCCCTGCTTGCCGGCCCCTTGGGCGGCGGTGGCGGACAGCTTCGGGTTGGCCTTGACCGCGGCCTTGATGGCGGCGGTGACGCGGTCGGTGAAGTCGGCGGCGTCGGGGTCCAGGTCGGCGACCGAGCTGAGGAATCCGCGGCTGTCGAGGACGGCGTCGGGGTCGGCGCGCTCTTCGCGGCGGACTTGTAGACGGCGAGTTCGACGGCGGTGTCTCGGGCTCGGGCGACGGCCTTGTCCTGCTCGGCGGCGGCTGCCTTGAGCTGCTCGGCGGGGTCGGTCTTGCCGTCCGGGGTGAGGCCGGCGGCGGCGAGGACAGCGGCGACACGCTCGTCGGCGGCCTTCTTCGCCTCCTTGGCCTTCTTCTCGCCCTCGCGCGCGGCCGCGATGGCGCGGGCCGCGCGGTCCGGGTCGAGGTCGCCCTTGATGTCGGGCTTCTTGCTGTCGGCGTCCTGGTCGGTGGTGCCGTCCTGGTCGCCGTCGGTGCCCCCGCCGGTGTCGCCCTCACCCGATCCGCCGGCGATGGCGTAGATCGGGCGGCCGTCGCGGCGGTGACCCAGGAGCGTGCCCGGGATGACGCGGCGACCGGTGAGCGGGTTGACGAAGCCGGGCAGGGTGGTGCGGTCCACGTGTGCCTCCTTGAGGCGGTCGTGTCGGGTTGGTGACCGTCGGCACTTGCCGGCGGCCGGTACCGTGCCCGCGTCACCTACAGGAGGTACGCATGAAGGCACGGACAGCTGGGTTTGTCGCGCTCGCCGTGGTGCCGCTGACGATCGTCGGCGCGGCCATCGGCTTCGCCAGCGCTGGCGGGGACCCGCAGCAGGCCAGTGAGCCGACAGGTGCTCAGCGGGTCGTCGACGCCATCTCGGAGAAGTGGCCGCTGCCCAACCCGACGGACACCACCTCGGGCTGCGCGGCCAAGGAGGGCGACTCGGCGAAGGGCTGCGCGTCTCGCATCACCACGGACGCCGTGACGGTCGTCGCGTTCGACGATGAGGCGACGGCGGCGAGGTGGACGAAGGAGCTGTCGAAGGCGGGCGACACGAGGCAGGCCGGCCGGGTGGTGCTGTCGTGGACGAGCCGGGATCAGCACCTCACTGGCCCAGAGACGCGCAAGGACATGGTCCTGATCGCTCAACAGGCGGGTTCCTAGCCCGGCAGGTTCCCGGCGCCGATCGTCTCGCGGTAGCGGAGCCGCTTCAGTTCGGGGTTGTCGGCCAGGTGCCGGCGCATCTCGGCCTGCCACTGCCGGACCTTGTCGACCGCGTACGCCTTGTCCACATCGTCGAGGGCCCCGATCTCGCGTTCTTTCCAGTGGCGGATCTGCCGCTCGATCTCCCGCTGCCGCTGCTTGGCCTCGTAGCCCTTGGCGTTGGCCAGGTCGCCCTTTGGGATCTTGGTCGCCCCGGGCAGGTAGACGCGGAGGGCGTGCGTGCAGTTGGGGTGCTGCAGCCCGTCCGCGCGGGCCTCGGACACCGTGCCGGCGATGTCCACCGTCACCGTGCCGGCACCGACCCGGTTGGGCATCTCCACCCGGCCCCGCCGGGTGCCGGAGATGGAGAGCACCTTGCCCTCCCACGGTCGGCAGCGTTCGCACTCGCGCGGGGAGTTGGACACGATGACCAGGTCCAGGCCGAGAGTCTGGAGGCGGTCGGTCTGCCCCTGGACGGCGGCGCGTTGGGTGACGGTCCGGACGGCCATCTCCACGTAGGAGGAGAGCCGCCACACCCGGCCCCGGCTGTCCGTGAAGCTGGACAGGCCCTGGTCGATGAACCGGCGGTACGCGAACTGTGACGCCTGCCGGCGGGTCTGCCCGCCGGCCACCGACACGGCGGTGGCCTGCTGGATGACCGTGCGGTACACGTCCAGGACGTGCCGCAGGACGTTGGAATGCCGCTCGCCGACGTCGGCGACCAACGCGGCGGCCAGGTTCTCCACCACCCCGGCGCGGGTGACGACCTCGGCGACCAGGCCGGCCGCCCGGACCGCGTCCGGGTCACGGGGCAGGAGCTGCGCCGGCACGCCGGTGGTTGCCGCGGCCTGCCCGGTCCGGTAGGCGCGGGCGAGCGTCTCGCGGATCTGCTCGGCCCCGTCCGCCTCCACCTGCTGGAGCACCTGCTCGACGGTGCGCCGAAGCGTGGCCAGCGCACCGAGACGCTCCACGGCCCACGTCGGGGCGTCGATGCCGGCGAGCAGGTGCCGGGTGACCTCCCGGAGGATGGCTTGCTCGGCGGCCCGGTACAGGTCGACGGTGCTGCGGGTGACGGCCTCGATCTGCTCGCCGGTGAGCGCCATGGGCTACTCCTGGTCCGGTGGCCCATCGTCGGCCGCTGGCGGCTCGTTGCCGGCGAGTGCGCCGAGCGCCCCGCCGACCTCGACGACGGGTGGTGCGTCGCCCTTGATCCGCTCTACCTCGGCCTTGACCTGGGGTTCGTCCCAGTCGGGGTGGACCATGCGGACCATCGTTTCGGTCGACACGGCCCCGGCGGCGGAGAGCAGTTGCAGGGTTCGGGCGGTCGTCTCCGGGGCTTCGGAGACGCTGTCGCCGAACTCGACGTTGACCTTTACGGGGTCGGGGCGGTCGCCCTTCAGGTCGGCGCGGCGGGCGAACTCCAGCTCGAGGAGCAGCTCGATGGCGTCAGCCAGGGCGGGCGCCCAGGTGCCGATCCGGTTGCCCCGGGTCGTGAAGGACTGCCGCTCGCGGGCTTGAACCTCGGTGGCGGTGACCGCGACGTCGCCCTCTTCGCCGAGGGTCTGCGAGGACAGGCCGGCGTGCCGCAGGGCGGTCTCCACGATCGCGTCGGCGGTGGCCTTGTGCTCGGCGTGCCGGATCGCGAACTGCGACGCGGTAATGCCGACGCCCTGCTGGGTCGGCAGTGCGTTGAGCGCGGTGAAGATCTCCTGGTCGGCGTCCCACGTCGCGCCCTTGCCGGGGCCCAAGGATTGGAGCATGTACTCCGGCACGATGATCCGGGACCGGGCCAGGCGCAGGTCCCGCATCCAGGACGTCCACACATCATCAAGGGCGTCGAACCACTGCTCGTTGCCGTCGAAGTCGGAGCGGCCGAGGTACTTCAGGCCGGGGGTGGCGCGCCAGAGGCGCTGCGGGCCGGCGTTCGGCACCCGCACCACGTCCAGGCGGGCCAGGCCGGTGGCCTGTGCGCTGTCGGCGTCGACCAGGTCCGCCAGGTACGCCGAGGCGGTGTGCTCGGTGAGCGGCACCGCCCGGCCGAGCTTGTCGCGGGTGCCCTCGTGCAGCCCGTAGACGATCCGACCGGCCTTGTTCACGACCTCGTGGTGCTCCAGGAGCCGTAGGTGCTGGTCGCCGTCCTCGTGCACGGTGGACCAGAACGTCACCTCGGTGAGCTTGCCCCAGCGGATGGTGGGGATTGCCCCGTCGGCGTGCACGGCGGCCAGGAACGCCCGGTCTGGGTGGACGTCGAGGTCGATGACCGGGCGGAGGTAGACGTCGCCGAGGGCGGATCCGGCTTCGGCGGCGTGGAGCAGCAGGGTGGCCAGGCCGTCCTCGACCAGCTGCTCCAGGCGCTCCATGACCGCGGGCGTCTCGTGGTCGAGCGTCGGGGGCTCGGAGAACAGCAGGTTCGCCGAGGTGGCGGCGAGGTCGGCGGGCAGGGGCACGTGGAGTCGGCCGTCGCGCTGCCCGGTTGGCGTCGGCGCGCCCCAGAGCCACCGGGAGACGAGCCCGTACAGGCCGCCCGCGCGCTGGCCCGGGCGGGTCTTCGGGCGGTCACCGACGCGGTTGGCGTAGACGTTGCGGAGCCGGTCGGCGTCGCCTGCGTACCAGGCGTCCCAGTCGCGGTACGAGTCGTAGGCGGGTTGGACGGCGGGCGGCGGCCAGGAGCCGTCGGTGGGGATCGGCACCTGACCTCCTCGGGCTACTCGCCGGGTGCTTTGACGTCGACGGTGAAGACGGGCAGCGGGCCGTACACGCCGAGCCAGATCGTCCCGCCAGCGGCGAGCTTCTCCAGGTCGCCGGGCTCCAGCTCGAAGCGGACGCACGCGCGGGCCTGTCCGGTCTCCTGACCTCGGTCGAAGATGACCTCGACGGGAGCGACAGTGGGGTCGGTCAGGTCTCCGGACGGGCCCGAGAGGACGGCTCGGAAGGATCCGGGCCATACCTCGTTGTCGGGAATCGGCGTGGGGCGCATCAGACGCGCGGCGGCCAGTAGCAGGAGCGCTTGGGGTCGTGGTCCATGGCCGCGCCCTCGTTCTCGAACAACGCGACCGAGGTCAGCCACTCGTCGACGTTGCCGTCCTTCAGGGTCTTGATGTTCACGGTCCAGCCGCCGTCCTTCCGCTCACCCCAGACTCGGGTGATCACGGCCGGGCATTCCTGGGCGCCGTTGTTGCCGATCGGGTCGACAAAGGCGATGACGACCCGGCCGATACTCGGCTTCTGCATGGTGGCTCCTTCTGTCTATGCGGCGCGGCGCAGCAGCGGTCGCCACAGCACCTCAGGGGTCTTGATCGCGTACCGGGCGGCGTCGATCGAGTGGTCATCGGCCTTGATCGGGGCGTCCTCGCCCCGCTCGGCGGCCTTGTCGTCCCACGAGTAGCCAGGGATTTCGTCGATCAGCCCCTGACACGAGGCGTGCACCCGCAGTTGGTCGTTGCCGAGCAGCGACGACACGAGGCGGATGCCGTCCAGGACGGCGTTGTCGGCCAGCGCCGGCGTGAGGCCGTCCTCGTGGAGCTGCAACCGCAGCGACGCGGCAGCGGGGTCGACGACGGTCCACTCCGGCCGCAGCCCAGTCAGGCCGGTCGCGCCGGGCACCTCCAGGCCGCCGAGCCAGGCGCGCAGCTCCCGGGACAGACCCGAGTCGGTGAGCTGCCGGCGGGCAACCGCGGGGTCGTGCCGCCACTCGTGGGTGAGGTACAGGCGGCCGTCGTCTCCGGCGCCGAGGATGAGCGCGGCGGTGGCGTTGCGGGTGCCGTAGTCGATGCCGAGGCTGATCCAGCGGTGGATCGCGGGGAGCACCTGAACGACGTGGCGGTCCTCGTCGAACATGTCGAAGACGGCGCCCTCGGCCTGGACCCACGCGCCGGTGATGAACCGCTTGTACCAGAGCCCGACGTACTCGCGTTTCAGGTCGGCGACGTACGCGGGGTCGAGGTGCGGGTTGTCGTCGAGGGTGGAGTGCCAGGTCCGAAGGTTCAGCTCACCGACCCGGAGGAGGTACTTCTTCCGCAGCCAGTGGTTCGGCGAGTCTGGGTTGGTGGTCCCGAACAGCTGCGCGCCTGGGACGGAGAGGCGGGCCAGGATCTGGGTGAAGAACGCCTCAGGGATGGTGGTCAGTTCGTCGCCGTACGCCAGGCACAGCGTCATGCCCCGGACCTTGGGTTCGGCCTTGGAGTCGTTCGCGCCGAGGACGTCGACCTCACGGCCGAGGATGCTGCCGGTCGGCGCGCCGGGGTTGTACTTGACCAGGCGGGCGAGGGGACCGAACAGGGCCGGGTCGGTGAGGACGGCGAACACGTTCCGGTGAACGGACTCGCGGGTCTTCCCGAAGAGCAGCACCCGCCCGGAGGTTGGTGCGTTGGCGATGGCGATCAGGAGCCGCAGCAGCGACGCGACGGTCTTCCCGGATCGGACGCTGCCCTGCCAGATGTTGAGGCGGGCGGTGGACTCGACCAGGGATCGCAGGTGCACGGGGGCGAGCGTCCGGCCGACGGTGGCCAGGTCAACTGCTGGCATCGGGCTCGGTGCGGTTGAGTTGGTCGTATGCGGCGCCGAGGCCGGCGGCGAGCGCGCCGAGCATGCTTTTCGCGGCGTCGATGCCGGGGTCGGCGTCGTATTCGTCGAGGCGGACGGCCTTGTCGACGGCGATGCCCGTCGCCTGCATGATCTTCAGTTTGTCGGCGAAGGTCGGCTCGTCGAGGGTCACCTCGTTGTAGGTGTTGTCCTTGCCGCCGAAGTTGAAGGCCTTGGCTTCCTTCCAGAGCTGCTGGCGGAGCCGCTCGGCGTCGTCGAGCAGGGCAACGGACAGGCGGGCGCGCTTCGCGCGGGCGTCGTCCTTGCGGGCCTCGGTGGCGGCCCGGGTGCCGGACCGGTCGAAGGTCAGGCCCAGCTCGGCGGCGATCTCGCTCACGGTCTTCCCGGATCGGCGGATCCGGCGGCCGATCTCGTTGCGGCTGAGGTCCTGGGCGTGCAGCTCGCGGACCTGGTCGTAGTCGTCCTGGGTGACGGGGCGGGGCGGGGTGCGTGTGGTCATGGTCTGCTCCGTCCCGGCACCTTGTCCGGTCAGGTGGGGTGGGCTGGGACGGTGTGGCGTGTGCGGGCAGGCCAGCGCCGCACCGGCCTGCCCGCGTTCCCGCCCGCGTCCCGTCCCCGGACGCACATCAGCCCGGCGGGACCTGATTGGTCGACCTGCCGGGCTGTGGGCACACCTCGCCTAAGAGGTGGATGAACAAATCATGGGGTCAGACGGTGGCAAGGTCAAGTCGGCGCGGCCGTCCGCGTGTCGAGCGTCGTTTGTCGACCTCGATGGCGGCGGCCTGGTCGAGGGGTGAGCGGCCCTCGATGGTGAGCAGCGCGTCGGTGGGGTTCTTCCAGCGGCGGGGGTCGCGCCAGCGGCGGATCATGGCGGGGGTGACGTCGGGGCCGAGGGCTGCGGCGATCTCGCGGTCGGTGCCCCAGTAGCGGCCGGCGGCGTAGATCATGCGGGCCGCTCCTCGCGCCACTGGTCGCCACACGCAGGGCAGAGCAGCACCCGATCGGAGTCGGCGGCGGTGGAGATGTCCACGCGGTCGGGATGGGCGCACGCGGCGCGGGCGAGTAGTTCGTCGGCGGTCTGACGTTCGGCCTCGGTCAGGTCGTCCACGATCCTCATCGTACCTTCCTAGGCTGATTCCCTGCCCTGCACACCATAATGGTAACTATGGGGTGCGTTTTCTGAGTGCTGACTGTGAATGGTTGACCTTGAGCGGCCCGTGACGCGAGGTGGACTCACGCCACGGGCCACGATCGCTCAGGGCTTCCGGGTGGGCTCGATGTCGCAGGGCCCGGAGTGGGCGTAGTGCAGCCGGCATTTCTGGCCCTGCGCTCCGGAGCACGGCCCCTTGAGGTCGAGCAGCTCGCGCTCGCGGTCGGCGAGGACGCTGCGCAGTGCGGCCAGGAGGTGGTGGCCGCCCTCCCGATCGGGAACACTGCCGGGTCCGTGGAGCATGCCGGCCTCCCACAGCGCACCCGCCCAGTGGTAGGGGGCGCTGTGCGGCTGCTCCATCGCGGCGACGATGATCCCGCTGGCGTGCTCGATCAGGTCGACGGCGGATCCGGGGGTCTGGGCCATGGTGCTCTCCTTCGGTCAGGTGGTCGGCTTGCTGGCGGCAAAGACGTGGCAGCACAGTTCGGGCGTCCGGAGCGGACCGAGGGCGTCTTCCCGGCCGAGGTACGCGCCGAGGGTCAGCCCGCTCCTCTCGGCTTCGGCCTGCGCCTGCTCGGTGACCCACTCGTCGTGGTCGGGGTGTTCGTGGGCGGCGACCAGGATGCGCCAGTCGTCCGGCTCCGGCACGGCGGCGGGGGCGGTCACGGCTGGGGGCGCATCGGGGCGACCGCCGGGCGCTCCAGGTAGCCGATCGGCTTCCCGGTCCGCTCGGCGTAGGCGATCTCGTTCCGGGTGCTGTCGCCGATGTAGCCGCCCGGGTTGACCACGATCACCTCGTCGGCCAGGTCGATCTTCCGGAGGTGAAGTGCGTCCAGTGCGGTCTTGCTGGCCTCTGACAGCTCGATGCCGTCGGCGTGACCGAAGACTCCGGGGGCGACCACGATGTGCCCGCCGAGGGTGAGCGTTCGATTGACCCGCTCGAAGTCGTCCTTGAATCGGGTGGAGCCGCAGAGCACGACGACTCGGGGGCGGGGCGGGGTGTCGAGCTGGTGGGTGTGCGGGTTGAGGTAGCTCATCTCAATCTCCTTGGTCATTCCGTGGTCTGTTGCTGGGACGGTGCGGCCCCCGCGACCGCGCCGATGACGTCAGGCCGGGGCATGGTGCTCACCGGAGCAGCCCTCGGCAGGATGGATGTCCCCGATCTCGACGCACCCCGCCACCGCGACAGGTGCGTGTTCGGCGCAGCTCTTCAGGCTGACCCAGCCCCACCCCTCAGCCCGGCCGATGACGTGCACGGTGACGGGCTGACCGCAGGCCGGCTGGTCGAGGTCGGCCGAGTAGGCGCAACCGGCGTCTACGGTCGGCGCTCCCACGAACGGCTTCACCGGGCACCTCCGACGGCGCCGATGACGTCCGCCCGCCACCAGATGTGGGCGACGCCCTCGACCGCCCCGGGCATCCCGCACGGGCAGCCCTGGCCGGTGCACGGTCGGCCGGTGGCGCAGACGACGGTCCAGGCGTCGACCGGCCCGGCGGTCTGGACGACGAGCTGCCGTTCGCCGCAGTGCGGGCAGTCGACGCCGTCGAGGTGGGCGCGGTCGGGGCGGACGCCGAGGGCCTGCCGGACCCAGGCGTCTTCGTCGGCCAGGTGCTGGGCGACGGTGCGGGCGGTGCCGGGCTGGAGCTGTGGGATGCGGCTGAGGATGACCGCGATGGGGTCGGCGGTGTCGATCGTCCCGGGGAGCTGCCCAACGAGCCAGCAGAGCTTGCCGGTGCACCGTTCGGCCATCTCGGCCCACCGGTTGCGCCGGTCGGGTCGGTCGGCGACGGCGAGCATGCCGACGGTGGGGTCGCTGTGGCCGCCGCTGGCGTGCCGTCCGCCGTAGACGGTGGAGCGGAGCACGGATGGAACTTCCAGCGCTTCTGCGGCGATGTGGGCGGCCTCGTCGGCGGCGTAGTCGGCGAGCCGTCCGCGTGCCGCCTGGAGGGACCAGGCGGCGGCGGTGGCGTGCAGGTGGTGCGGGTGCGTCACGGTGCTCCTCAGGCGGCGATGGCGTGGGCGGTGATCAGGCGGCCGATCTGCTCTCCGACGGCGGGGGCGACGGCGTTCCCGAGGCCCTTGACGCGGGCCGACTCCAGTTCGTCGGGAACCCCATCAACCACTCGACCGCTTCGCCGCTCGGCCTCCATGAGCCCGTCGACCGGATGAAGCCACGCACCCGCTCGTACGTCTCGCGGCGGTACCGCTGGCGGCCACTGCCAAGACCCCAGCCCCTGCGTCCCATCGAGGCCGTAGGGGTGGGCCACAAGGAACAGTCGTTCCCGCATGTGTGGTGCACCCACGGCGCACGCGGATAGCACCGTCCAGTCCGCATCGAACCCGTCCTCGGCCAGGTCACCGAGCATCCATCCGAAGGCGTCGGCGTCGTCAAGGAGAGCTGCGACGTTCTCCACGAGGACGTAGTCGGGTCGTACTGCGCGAACGACAGCGCGGAACCAGGGCCAGCCCCAGCGGGGATCACCGGTACCGCGGCGAAGACCGGCCGTGGAGAACGGCTGGCAGGGGAAGCCGCCGGCGACCAGTCGAACAGCGGGTCTTGGGCGAGCGGTCCACCAGTCGACGGCGGTGCGGACGTCGTCATGCTTCGGTACCTCCGGCCAGTGGCGGTCAAGGACGGTGCGGCAGTAGGGGTCGAGTTCGACCTGGCCGACGCAGGTCATGCCGGCGCGGTCGAGGCCCAGGTCGAGCCCACCGATGCCGGAGAACAGCGACAGGTAGTTCACGACCGCCTCCGGGCGAGTAGGGCGATGGCGAGGGCTTGGGGCATCCACACGGCCGCGATGGCGAGGGCAACCGCGCTGCCGGGGGTGTAGGTCCAGTCGGCGGCGGCGGCGAGGGCGAGGAGGAGGCTGATGGCGGCGATGTAGGCGGTGGCGGTGATGGCGGCTGCGATGGCGATGCGGCCCACCGGTCAGCCCTCGCTGTCGGTGAGGGCTTGGACGGCGGCGACCGCAGCGACAGCGGCCACCTGGTCGAGCCACACGTCGTCGATCGGGAGCGTGACCCAGGCGTCGGCGAGGCGGGCGCGGATGGCGTGCTCCACCCGATCCCGCAACGCCTGCTCGTCCAGGTCGCCGACCTCGTCCGCCACGGCGGCGAGGTCGGCCAGGGCTTCCCGGCGCGGCAGGACGGTGTCCCGGGCGTGGTAGACGGCGCTGGCGGCGCGGATGAGCTTGCCGAGCGGGTGGGTGGTGTCGTCCTGCGCGCGAGGCGACGGGGAACCGGGGGGCTCCTCCGCTTCGTCGTCGATGGCCGCGCGGCCGGAGTCGACGCGCGCCAATTCGCCCTGGAGTGCCTGGAGCAGGTCGCTGACCCTCCTGCCGGCCAGGGGTAGTGCGTTCGTGATGGCCTGGTCGAGCTGCCGGCGGGCCTCACCGGCGGTCGGCTCCAGCGGCTCGGGGTCCACCTCGGTAGGGCTCATTTCCGGCGCGGTGGCGTACCGCGCTCGTGCCCGGTCGATCCGCTCCGCGGCGTCGTCGACCACGGCGATCAGCTCCTGGGCGGCGGCGAGGTCGAAGCGCGCCTGCTTCAGTTGCGCGATGACCTTCCGCATGGCCCGGTCGTGGCTGGCGTCGTCGGCGGCCTGGCCGTCGGTGTGGCGGTGCTGCTCCGGGGTGTGGCCGCAGGTGCGGGCGTCGGTGAGGCGTTCGCGGGTGGTGGATACGGGGCGGGTGAGCGGGATTCGGTCGGACAGCGTTCCGACGCGGTGAAGCAGAGCGGCGCATCGGCCGTCCGGGTCTTCGGAGCAGGGCTGGCCGGGGTGGTAGGTGGCGGTGTGGGCGTCGATGGCTCGGGTGATGGCGCGGTCTGCGTCGTCGGTCATGGCGGGGCCTTCCGGTCAGGCGGGGACGTTGGCGGCGGGCAGGTGGACGGTGGTGATGGGCCGGTGGAGTGCGGGCTCGTCGCGGTGCGGCCGGGACGGCACGGTGGTCAGCGGGGCCGGGGTCGGCTCCGGGACGGAGAGCGGGCCACGGGTGGGCGCGGCGACCCACTCGGCGAACGGGCCGCACGCCTGAAACTCGCCGTCCGGTCCATAGACCGGCTCGCCCGCCCAGCCCACGACCGTTCTCCCGGTCGCGACGAACCGTTGGTGCTGCTTCGGCTTCCGCTTGGCGTGGGACCACTTCCCGCACTTCGTGCAGCGCCAGAGCTTCACGGCGCCGCGGGCGGTTCGGGCGATGGCTTCGAGGTCGCGGCCGTAGAGCGGCTGGCCGTCCTGGACGTCGTAGAGCCCGTCGCCGAAGGCGGAGATGTACTCGCGGACGCGTTCGGCGGCGCGGGCCGGGTGGGGTAGGTCGTAGCTGTCGTCCTCGATGCCGTCGGGCTGCTCGGGGATCGTCGTGGTGGCCATGGCGGCGCGCTCCTCAGGCGGTCGGGATGGTGGTGGTGGTGGCCGGGCACCCCGGGACGTGGAGGTAGGCCGTCTCGCCGCACCCGGGGCACACGTACGGCACGTCGCTCGGCCCGAGGGTCCGGGTCGCCGCCGTGAAGTCGGCAGGGTCGACGTCCGGGTCGATGAGGCCGGGGTTGATGCCACGCCGCACGAGGACGTCGGTCAGCCAGTCCTCCCACTCGCCGTTCAGCGCACCCGCCTCGGGGGTCAGGTCCCAGATCAGCTTCGGGGCGTAGTCGGTCTGGTCGGTCAGGGCCGCAACGACGGCGGTCGACGACACGGCGGCCAGGATCAGGTAGCCGAGGTCCGGGCGGGAGTCAGGCTCGGCGTTGCGCGGCAGGGTGCGGGTCTCGGCGCGGAACATGGCGTAGGCGGCGAGGGCCTGGGCGGCGTAGTGCTTCACCCATGTCTCGCGGTTCGCGCCCTCGCGTGTGGTCGGGGCGGGGGCGTGCTGCTCGGCGGTGTTGAACAGGTTCTCGGGCATGGCGTGCTCCTCAGGCGGTTCGGCGGGGCAGGTGGAAGACGGGGGCGATCACGACGCGTTCCGGATGTGCGTGAGGCAGGCGTCGCCGTTGACGGGGTCGGCGGCGAGGGTGACGTGACCGTCGGCGTGGCAGGCGAGGCAGAACCCGAATCCGCGGCTGGCGGGCTGGACGAGCCGGAGGTGCGGCGTTTCGCGCGCGCGGTCGTGAGTTGCGGTGTCGGGCTGAGGTGGTTGATCTCCGCCGTCAGAGGTTGCGCTTTCCGACTCGTTCCCAAGATCCCCGGTTTTGGGATCTTGGGGGCGCAGGGGGTCTGGGGGCAGCGTGCCCCCAGTGGTAACTACGGCCAGGTCGACCGGGAGGACCGTGCGCCTTTCTTCCTCCCGTGGTTCCTCTAGTGGTTCCTCTTGGTTCCTAGGGGGGACACCGGCGGTCCCCCTAACCGGACCGCCGGTGTCCCCCTGGATCTCCACGGTGCATGGACGGACACCGATGGAAGCGGGCGTGTTGAGGAGGGTCAGCCGGTACACCGCGTTGCTCCCCGCGCGGCCGGCGGAGACCCGCTCGACGGCCATGTCCTTGATCAGGTCACCGATGGCGCGCTTCAGGGTGCGGTCGAGGGTGTCCCGGTCTCCTCCGCGCTCGCTGCGCAGCACCGCGATCAGCGGATCCCGGCCGGCGAAGTAGATCGCCGCGGGCTTGCCCTCGCTGGGCTCGTCCAGGGCGGTGTGCGCCATCTTCACGACCACGCGGAAGGCGCGGTCGGGAAGATGTGTCCACCTGGCGAGGACCAGGGAGACCAGGCGTGCACCCACTGGGTCGGCTCCTGACTGTTGTGCGGTCTGTTGAGGTGGGCGGCCGGGCCCCGTGGTGAGGCCCGGCCGGTCCGGTCAGGCGGCGACAGCGGTCCGGGTCGGGTACTCGTCCCAGGTCCGCCCGTCCAGCTCGCGGCCGTTGGCCTTCGGAGTGCGTCCGCCCCACTGCTTGAAGAAGAAGGCGGTACCGGAGGCCTGGCAGCGGTCGCGGAGGTCCCGCACCCAGGCCGGGTCCATCGGTCGGGCGCCGGGGCCGGACTCACCTCCGGCGATGAGCCAGGCGATGCCGGTCAGGTCGAGCGACGGGAGCGGCCCGAGCAGCGGCTCGGCGGAGATGAACCGGACGGCGGCGTTCGTGCTGCGGAGAGCGCACGCCCGGCCGGTGCGGTCGTCCGACTCGATGGAGGTCCCGAGCCAGACGTTGGGGAGCGGCCACGGGGCCTCGTAGAGGGCGGTTGACACGCTCTCGAAGCCGGCAGCCTCCGCCGCCTCCATCAGGGCGACTCCGCCGTCGATTTCCTCGCCGACGAGCCGCAGCATCCGCTCGGGCCGCTTGGTGAGCACCTGGTAGGTGTGCTGCGGGGTGGCCGCCATGACCGCGAAGACACGAGCGACGAAAGTGGCCGGCACCCGGGCGTGGAACAGGTCGGACATCGAGTTGACGAACACGGTCCGGGGCTTGCGCCAGCTCAGCGGGATCGTCAGCGCGTCGGCGTGGGTCGCGATGCCGAAGCCGGGGCCGCTGGTACGGGGGTCGCCGTCGGTCTGGTACTTCGCCGACCCCATGCCCTTTAGCCGCTTGGCCAGGGTCAGTGCATAGCAGTTGTCGCAGCCGTCGGAGATTCGGTCGCACCCGGTGGTCGGGTTCCAGGTCTCCTCGGTCCACTCGATCGCGGTGCTCATGCGGCTTTCTCCTCGGTGGCGGCGGAACGGGAAGTGGTGCAGGTGGCGGTGCGGGCGCGGGCCCGCTGTGCGCGCTTGCGGAGCTTGTCCCGGACGCGCTCGGCGTCCCGGCACTCCTCGCACAGGTCCTCCCGCCGGTAGCGGTGCCGGGCGGCGGCGGCCTGCGTGCCGTGCGGCTTCAGCCGCCGCTCGACCGCCCAGGCGGTCAGGTCCGTCCACGGCCGGTCGTCCGGGACGGCGGCGGCCAGGACGTACAGCAGGTGCTCACGGGCGGCCGGGTCAGGCAGGGCGGCGGCCAGCCAGGCGGCGTTGTCGTCGGGCCCTTCGTCGCGGACCCTCACGACCAGCTCGGCAGCGACGGCGGCGAGACGGTCGGCGTAGCCGTCGAGGCTCACTGGTCGTCTCCGATCCGGCGCAGGTGTTCGGCTTGGGCGGCGTCGACCTTGGCGACGGCGCTCGCGTCGTGCGCGACGTTCTTCTCGGCGCGACCGCAGATGCACGGCTTTGCGCCGAGCTGGTCCGCGGGGATGACGGTGGACGGGGTGTACGGGTGGGGACGCACGGTCCGGACCCCGCCTCGGCGGCGGCGCGTCACGCCCGTCTCCGGTACACCTGGCGGGCCGTCTTACGGCCCTCGACCACCGCCAGGGGCAGGTGCCCGAGGTGCCAGTGGCCCTCGACGAGGTCGCAGGGGTACTCGCGCATCCCCTTGTCGCTGCGGTGCTCCCGCAGCTTCTTCCGGGCCTGCTTGCGGCTGGGGTAGAGCCGTTTGCCGTGCTCGTCGCAGTAGCCGACGTAGTCCGGTCGCTGGTCGGCCATCACGCACCGCCCCGCAACCGGTCGTTCTCCTCCAGGAGCCGGTCCACCTCGGCGCCCAGCTCGATGCGGAGCGCCTCGATGCGGTCGACCTCATCGCGCCACTGCGCAACGTCGTCAGCGACCGCGCGGGCCAGCTTCGTGGCCTCGGCCTCACGCCCGGGGGTGTCGCGGGCCTCGCAGTACGCGACGTACCGCTCCCCCATGGCGTCCCGGTCGGGCATCGGCAGCGCCGGCCGCGCCGGGGCCGGCCGGCGAACGCCGGCCCCGGGGAAGGTGATGACGTCAGCCACGGTTGGCTCCGGCGGTGACCGGGGCCGGCCAGGTCTCGAGAACGCTCGGGTCGCACAGGAAGCACGGCCGCTGACCCGAGCAGCCAGCTGGCGGCACCTCCTCGGCGAGCGGATCCGGCGCTTCCGAGAGGGTCGCCTCCGGCGGGTGCACCTTCGCCACCACCGGCGCCGGGGTACCGACCGCGTACCGGTCGATCCACGCCAGCCCCGACCGGTCCAACACCCGCTGCGCCCGGGTCACCGCGACGTACGCCAGCATCGCCTCATCGCGGGCGACCCGGACCTCCTCGCCCTCCTCCGCCCGCGGCTCCGGGAAGTCGTCCGCAATCAGCACCGAGCCCCACTCGCGGCCCTTCGCCTTGTGCGCGGTCGACACGATCACGTCCGCGTGCCGCTCCTCGACCAGGGCGTCACACACCCGCATCACCTCGTGCGACCCGTGCCGGTCGATCAGCCGCACGAACACCCGCAGATCGGAGCCAGTCGAGTCCATCTCGACGTACTCCTGAACCTCCCGCCAGGTGCGGAACGCAAACAGCTCCGGATGGTCGGTGGGCAGGCCGGCCTGCAACCGCTGGGCAGCCTCGGCCATCCGCCGAATGTCGGACCCGCCGCCGACCAGCGCGGCCCGCCGGCCCTGACTGAGGGCGTCGATAACGCGGACGATCGCGCCCCCGTTGGAGCGGCACAGCACGGCGTCCGGGTCGGGCGCGTACTCAACCCGCGACGGGATCTGCTCGTACCCCGTCAGCCGCAGCGGAGCGTCGAGGACGTCGAGCCACTTGTTGGCCTCGGCGGCGACCGCGGGTCCGAAGCGGAACGACTGCGACAGGTGGAAGCGGCGCCCGGCGAACGAGGCCATCGCGTCCGTTGCCCCCCGCCACCCGTAGATGGCCTGGGAGCTGTCGCCGACGAGGATCCGCTGCGCCGGCTGCCGGGAGACGAGGCCGGCGACGGCCGGGTTGGAGTCCTGCGCCTCGTCCAGCAGGACGTAGTCGGCGTGGATCTGCGGGTCGGTGAGGATCCACATCTTCAGGTAGCAGTCGTGCGTGAAGCGGAGCTGCCCGTCGCGCTGGGTTAGGTCGGTGTCCCAGGCTTCCTGGGCGATCGGGACGAGGTACTTCGCGAGCTCGGCCTGTCCGGCGCGGTCGAGGCCGTTGACCAGCGGGACGTTCATCCGCTGGATCTGCCGGTCGTCGGAGTAGCAGAACCGCTGGATGGTTTCGGAGACCAGCCGGGCGAGCTGCTGTGGGGCGAGCATCGTCTCGCCGACCTTCACCGGCTCGTTCAGGCCGAGGATGATCGCGGCCTGCCGGGCGGGCACTCGGGGCCCGTTGAGGCGGTGGGCGAAGTTGCGGCCGACCGCGCCGTAGGCGAAGGAGTGCGCGGTTTTGCACGTGACGGACGACGGGAACTCCTTCGCCGCGTCGGTCGCGATGCTTTTGTTGTAGGCGAGGTACGCGCCGCGGCGGCGGCCGGCGTCGCGGGCGAGCATCTTCAGGGTGCTCGTCTTGCCGGTGCCGGCGCCGGCCATGATGGTGAGGTCGTCGCCGGTGCGGGCCGCGTCGATGATGGCCTGCTGTTCGGGAGTCGGGTCGTAGCTCATGCGGCTGCCTGGCCTTCCTGGTCGGCGGGCGGGTTGTTCTGCGCGGCGGCCGACTCCAGGCGGTCGATGACCTGCTTGGCCTCGTCGAGGCTCAGCCGCCGCTGTGTGTCGATCTCGCGGCGGGTGACGTCCGACAGGAACAGCAGTCGGGTGTCCCGGTCGTCGAGGCCGGCCTCCTTGCACAGGGCGTGGATCTTCTTGTGCTGCGGCTCGGTGGCCGGGTTGGACGGGATCAGGTGCTCCTTGCGCACCCGCCACTGACCACGCAAGTGCTCCAGTTCGGCCTGGTTGATCCGGCCCTCCTTGGCGGCCTCTCCGGCGGCGTTCCACACCCGGCGCAGTCCGGTCTCGTCCTTGGCCTGCTCCAAGTCGGTGAGGAGTCCGGTCGCGGCTGCGGACAGCGCGGCCGGCGGACCCGAGACCGGGCGTGCGGCGGGCGGCCCGGAAACCGGACGCTCGTCGACGCCCTGGCCGGCCGAGTCGTCCTCGGTCGACAGCGACACCAGGTCCCGCACGTGCGCGGTCTCCGGGTCGCACTTCAGGATGTCGAAGACGACCTTCTCCAGCGTCAGCCCCGGGACCGGCCGAGGCCGGTCGACACCGGGCCGGACACCCGCGTGGACCGACCGGGCTCCGACGACCATCGGCGGGTGATCCCGGGATACCCGGATCCAGACCGTGGCATCGAAGGCGAGGTTCTTCTGACCCTCGACCTTGTACTCCTTGCTGCCCTCGACGGGCCGACCGCTGGTGTCGAGAGCCGCCACCTCCTTGCCCCGGGCAGTGATCACGACGATCCCGGGGAAGGTCATCAGGTGCGTCATGAGCCGACGGTGCTTGGCGTTGATCTCGTTCCAGAGGTCCATCGAGATCTGCGGCTCGGCGTCCGGGGCTACCTGCTTGCCCCGCTTCGCAAGCCGGGCTCGCGCCTTGGCGTCGGCGATGCCCTTAAGCAGGTCCCACTCCAACGTGCCGGAGTCGATTCCCAGCACGACGGGGGGCTGCTTGGCGGCGGCGACGCGGGCGGCCTCGGCCTTGGCGGCTTCGACCTGGCCGAGGATGTCGGCGAACGTTCCATCGTGGTCAACGACCTCGTACCGGGCTCCGGGGATCGCGCCGTACTCGTCGGCGGCGCCCTCGCCGAGGTCGATCCAGTAGGTCTGGCCGACCTTCGGCGATGCGGACAGCTCGGCGATCATCCAGGACTTGCCGGCTTTCTCGCCGCCCTCGATGAGGATGAGGGGCCACGGCACGCGGCCGGTCGGCGGGCGGGTCTTCAGGGCGGTCACGCTGCTGCCTTCTTTCGTCTCATGGCGCGGCGCTCGCGCTCGGACAGGCCGCCCCACACGCCGAACGGCTCGTTGCGGCGCATCGCGGCCTCCAGGCACTCGGTCTGGACTTCGCAGCGGGCACAGATGCTCTTGGCGGGGCGGGTCGACTCGCCCTTGTCCGGGAAGAAGATCTCGCTGTCGACCTGGCGGCAGAGGCCGCGGTCTTCCCACCGGCCACCGGTGTCGACCGGGGCAACCTGGAGGGCTTCGTCGCTGCGGATGACCCGCAGGTGCTTGTTGCTCATGCCGACACCTCCCGGTGGGCGCGCTGGCCCAGCTCCCGCAGCCACTGCTCGGCGGTGTGGCGGGCGGACAGTTCGGCGTAGATGGGCGCACCGGCGTCGGGGAGGCTGCGGCGGATGACCTGGGTGGGTCCGTCGATGTCCTGACGCAACCGGCGCAGGCCTGCGTCGGCGGTGGCCGGCTTCGGTGCGGTGGTGCGGACCTCGGGGTCGGGGAGGCTGCGGTACCAGGCGCTGACTCCGGCGGTGATGAGCAGCGGCGGGTAGACGACGGCGGCGAGGACGGGCATGGCGGTGTGGAGCGCGGCCGCGATGGCGTCGAGGTTCATCGCTGGTCCTCCGGGTACGTGATGGGCTCCTCGGCCAGCCAGGCGAGGAACTCCTCGGTCAAGGTCGGTTCCCGACCGCCGTCGACCTGGTCGCGCAGCTCCGCGACCCGGGCGGACAGGCGGGTCACCTCGGCCCGGTAGCCCTGGGCCTGGTGGAGCATGTGGCGGGCCTTGACCGTCTGCCGGTCGCACGCCTGCTGGGTCAGAGTCAGCTCGGCGCGAAGGGACGCGATCTGCGCGTCACGGCCGACGATCAGCGCGTCGCGTTCGGCGATGGCCGTGTCGCGGCGGTCGATCTTGCGGCAGGCCACCCAGTACGCGCGGGCCAGCAGCACGCAGACGAGCAGCAGGATCACGACGGCGGCCTTCACGCCGCACCCCGCAGGGCCGGATCGGTCACCGGCAGCAGGCCGGGGGCGTGCGACGGGATCGTGAACACCCCGTCGACCAGGTACGCGTCCGGCGAGTGGTACTCACCCCAGGCGACACCGGTCCAGTAGTCGCAGGCGACGGTGCAGCCATCGCCGGGCAGGTGCCCGCACGGGAGGTCCGGGACGGTGATCGCGGTCGCGGGCCACGCCTGCGGGTCGTTGCCGCCGGTGTTCGGGCCGGACGGCGGGATGTTCGTGGTCGGCAGCGTCATCACGCACCGGCCTCGGTGCGGTCCGCGTCCGGGTTGATCTGCGCCTGGACGCTCAGCCACGGCCCCCACTCCGTGTCGTCGAACAGGGTCTTGTGCTCGATGTGCGGGATGTTGTCGTCGGTCCCGCCGTCCTCGGCGATCTCGGTACCGAGGTAATCGGCCCACCGCTGGAGGTCGGCGCGACTGTCGAGCACCCCGAGGCTCAGGCGTGCGGACAGCAGCTCATAGAGCGGGAGCTGCTGAGAGACGATGTCGTCGGCGATGCGGTGCAGGTGGGCGGCGAGCTGCTGCCGCACGTCCGGCTTGGTCGGCGCGAGCTTGTTCTGCTCGGCGGCCAACGCCCCCGACTTGGCGGCGGCGTTGGCGATCCAGCCGCGCGGGTCGTCGTGGCAGCGGGAGATCAGCTCACCCATGGCCGCCTGGAGGTCGTCGACGGCCTTGAAATACGACGGGCCGGGCGTCGGGGTCGGGTTGGGGCTCTGCGGTTCGGTACTCTGCGGGTGCATCTGGACTCCTTGCTTGGGTTGGTCCGGATCGGTGCCCTCGGCCGTGGCTGCGGCCGGGGGCTGCTTACGTCAGGGGTGCTGGGCGACCTCGTTGAGCACGTCGGCCAGGTGCTGCCGCTCGTACTCCCGCTCCTCCTGCTCCGTTGCCGTCCGCCACCGCAGCTCCAGCGGCTTCGCCGGGGGCTTCGCGGTCGCGGCCCCGAGCAGGACCACCGCCAAGGCGCTGTAGATGGCGGCCCGGACGGTGTGCTCCAGGCCGGCGAGGAACAGGCGGCGGTTCATGCGGCGGGCCGAGCCTTCCGGCGCGGCCGGGGCAGCCGGGCGATGCGGGTCATGTGCGCCCGCCGCCGGCTGTCCGCCAGCTGCTGCTGGGTGGCCGCGTCGAGGTCGGGGAACTCGGCCCGGACCTCGGCCAGCCATTTCGAGGCGGCGGCCTTGCGGGCGGGTTCGGTGGCGGCCTTGCGGTCGGGGGTCCTCCCCCACTTCGTGTGGGCACCGATCTTGCCGGCGGCGGAGGGAGTCATGTCGTCGGCCTTTCCGTGAACAGGCGCTCGTACGGCACGGCGGGTAGCGCTGTGCGTACGGCGGCGATGAAGTCCGCGCTCGGCGTGTTGACCCCGTTCCGGATCTTGCTGAGTGCGGCGGGGCTGACGCCCAGAAACGCGGCCCGTCCGGCGTCGGTGAGCAGGCCGAGCGCGGTGGTGATGCGGTCGAACTCGTCGACGAGGAGGACGACGCGGGGTCGTCCTGCCTGCTGCGTTCCTTGTGTTTCGAGCACGAAACTGACGCTAGCGCTGTGGCTTCGCGAACGCAACACGACCGGCCTCATCCATTCGGATGACTTTCGGGCGCGAAACTGTTAGATAGGGTTGCGTGCATGCTCGAAACACCATGCGGACGGGTAAACCCACGTCCCCCGTTAGGTAGGGCCGTTTCTCGCTTTCGCGTACGAAATGGCCTAGGGTTCGTGCACGTGAGCACCACGTGGGGACCCGCCGCAGGAGCAGCCCTCCGCGCTTACGTCTTGCAGCACGCGGCCAACGCCGACGCCGGTCTCCAGCGCGTGGCTGACATCTCCCGCGCCACGGGCACCAAGCCTTCGGTCTACTCCAAGTGGTTCGCCGGCACCGAACAGCCCTCGGTGAGCAGCCTCGAGAAACTCGCGCCGGTGATCAAAGCTCCGCTCCCCGAGTTGCTCGTGCTCGCCTGCCGAGTCCGCGCTGAGGACCTGGGCATGGAGTCCGCGCCCGAGGCCCCGGAAGTGCTCGGCCACCCGCTCGCCCGAGAGCTGGACGCGATGCTCGCCGAAGACTCGCCCCTGACGGCGGCCGAACGCTCGGAGATCGAAGGGTTCTTCGACCGCTACCTGGAGCCGTACCGGCGGGCGATGAAGACGAAGAGCCGCCGCCGCGCGTCTTGACCGCCTGAACGGCCGTCAACCATTCGACCAGCCGTGACCCTCGGTGACTCATCCGTTCGGCTGAGTTGATTGACGTGGGGATCTTTCATCCTCATCGGTCTTTCGCGTGAGAAACATCATCGTTAAGGTCCCGTTAAGGCGGTGGCCCCACCAGGCCACTCTCTCCCCATCACCTCTCGGAGGCACGCACCGATGACAAGCACAACGGGGCAGTCCCAGCGGCGGGACCCCGAAGACCACACACGAGCCATCGACGCCGACACCGGAGAAATCCGCCTCTCGCCCGGCTCGGCCCCAGGCGTCTACGCGACCCCCGAGCCCGCCACATGGACGATGTCCGGCCTCCTGGCGAGCGCGCTCTTCATAGCGGTGCCGCTCCTGCTGGCCGTCATCGTGCTAACGGTCATCGAGGAGGTTCGGAATTCCGACGTCGTCAGCGAAAACGCGATGGGCTCGCTCCGCGCTGGCTGCCTTGGCGCCTGGATCGGCGCGGTCCTGATCGCCTGCCGCGACAGGCTCGTCCGCTGCATCCGCTCCCTGCGGGTGAGCAACGAGACGATGCAGAACCGCCAACTAGAGCTGTACCGCCGCCAAGACCACCTGGCGCGCCGGTTCAACGACTACGCCAACCGGCAGCTCGAACAGGTGCAGCTCCTCCGCTCGATCGCCGAGGATATGGCCGCGGTCCGCCGAGACATGATCGACGTCATCGGTGTGGCCGACGCGGACGCCGAACTGAACGTGCGCCAGGCCGTCAACGGCAACCGGTCCGCGTCCGGCCTGTACGTCGTACCTCCGGAGAGGTAGAGGCTAGGTCACTGTCTGCCCTAGAAGCGGTCCGCCTGGGATACCCGGCGGGCCGCTCTTTGCGCCCGCTCCACCTGCGCCGACCGGCCGTACCGGCGGGGCATCTCCGACGACGACCACCCGAACAGGGCCATCGCGTCGCCCTCGCTGCCGCCGGCGTCTGCCCAGAGGTGTGCGGCTAGGTGCCGCAGCTTGTGAGGGTTGATCTTCGGGATCTGCGCGTCTTCGCAGCGGCGCTCAAGCATCTGGTAGGCGCCCGACGAGGTGAGAGCGCCGCCGCGCTCGGCGAGCCACAGCGCGTCGAGGCGGCCGGCGTCGCGGTGTCGTGACCGCACCCGGAGGTACCGGTCGATGGCCTGGCCGGTCTTCGCTCCGAACGGGATGGTGCGGATCTTGTCGCCCTTGCCGTGCACGGTCACCTGGTCGTGGCGCATGTCGAGGCGCTCCAGGGTGACGCCGACCATCTCGGACACCCGCGGTGAGCCGGCCTCGCACCAGAGCCGGATCATGGCGGTGTCGCGCCGGGCGGTGAAGTCCTTCCCCGAGCACGCCTTGAGCAGTGCGGCGATCTGGTCGTCCGGGACGACCGGCACCGGCTTGCTCGTCACCATCGGCTCGGCGATGCGGGCCATCGGGTTCTTGTCGACGATCTCCTCGACCTCGCACCACCGGTAGAAGGCGCGCAGGTTGCGGAACTTCTTGTGGACGGTGGCGCTGGAGTTGCCGGATTCCTGGGCGGCGATGAGGAACTCCTCCAAGTCCTCTCGGGACACGTCGCCAGGTCGAGGCCGGGCCGGAAGTCGCCGAGCTGCCGCAGAGTGGTGGAGTAGCTCTTGATGGTCTCTGGGGAGGTGCGCCGGGCTCGGTGGTACCGCTCGTAGGATGCGATGTGCAGCTTGTTGGCGTCCACGTGAGGGGCCTCCCGGGGTGGCTACAGCGCTAACGCGATTCCGGGAGAATACTCCGGTGCACTACCGCTGTGGCAACCCTCAGAGGTCGATCCGATCTCTGTTTACGCTGGTAGTGGGGCGACTGGGACTTGAACCCAGGACCGGAGGATTATGAGTCCCCTGCTCTAACCGGCTGAGCTACCGCCCCGAACACCGCGCCGGATCTTATCCCGCTCGGCGATCACCAGCCAGCACCGAGCCGGCCGGCGCCCACGCCTGCGCCAGCACGATGGGCTACAGGAATATAACAGCGTGCTCGGTTCCGACGGTCAGCCGCCGCGCAGCTCCGCCAGCACCGCGCCGGCGGCGCGCCAGCCGCTGCTGAGCGCGCCCTGGATAGATGGGCTGTCCCGGTGGTCACCGGCCACGAACAGGCCGTTGCCCATCGCCACCGGCTTGCGCAGCCGTCCCTGTGGTGGCGGCGCGGCGGGCAGCGCCTGTGGCACGGCAACAGTGGTGAGGTGGGCCCAGTCGGCGGTGGACCGGCCGTACAGCCGGGTCAACTCGGCCCGGATGGTCGGCTCGGGTGGGGCGGTCGGGCCGACCACCGAGGTGGCCACGAGGTGGCGTCCGGTCGGCGCGTAGGTCGGCACGGCGTTGCTGAGCACCACAGTGTTCGCCACGATCTCCCGCCGATCCCCGTCGACCAGCAGGATCGGCTCGCTCAGCGGCGGCTCGGGCGTGCTGTGGTAGGTGGTGTAGCTGTGCATCCGTACCGTCGTCAGGGCCGGTAGCAGCGCGGACGCGGCGGGTGGGTCGACGGCGACCACGACGGCCCGGCAGCGGATCTCGCCGGCCTGGGTGCGGACCCGGCCCGGGTTGACCTCGGCGACCGGGGTGTCCAGGTCGAGCAGGTCGACGGGGAGCGGGTCGGCGATGGTCCGGGGCAGTGCGGCCATGCCCTCGGCGGGCAGGCCGATCCGGCCGCGGGCGAAGGACCGCAGCACCATCGCCAGCACGTGGCTGGAGGTGGACAGCTCCCGGTCGATGAACACGCCGGAGAGGAACGGCCGCAGCAGCTCCTCGATGATGGCGTCGGAGAGGCCGGCGCGGCGCAGTGCCGTCTCGGCGGTGGTCTCCGGCGCGGCGAGCAGCCGGGACGGGGGCACTGTGGCGCAGCCGGTGGCGAGCGCCGCGAAGCGCAGCCGGTCGAGCAGGGTACCGATTCCGGCGAGCGCGGTGCGTGGCCCGCCGGTCGGCTCGCGCAGCGGGTTGACCAGCCGCAGCAGGTCGTCGCCCTTGCGCACCAGCACCCCGGAGGTGAAGTACCCGAGGTGCAGCCGGTCGGTGTCGAGCAGCGTGCCGAGCCGGGGGTAGGCGGTGTTGAGCACCTGGAAGCCCCGGTCGATCAGGTAGCCGTCGACCACGTCGGTGGCCACCCGACCGCCGAGGCGGTCGCCGGCCTCCAGCAGCCGCCAGGGCACGCCGGCGCGGTGCAGCCGGCGGGCGGCGGCGAGGCCGGCCAGGCCACCGCCGACGATGACCACATCGGTTTCAGCCAGCACCGCGCGCCTCCCGCTCACCGTTCGTCCGGGACAACCGGCCCGGCCACCAGATCCTCGGCCCGATGTCGTACGCGAGCGCGGGCACCAGCAACGACCGGACGATGATGGTGTCGATCAGTACCCCGATCGCGACAGCGGTACCCAGCTCGACGAGCACCACCAGGGGCAGGACGGCGAGGGCGGAGAAGGTCGCGGCGAGCACGATGCCGGCGGAGGTGATCACCCCGCCGGTGACGGCGAGGCCGGCGAGCACCCCGGCCCGGGTGCCCCGCTTGACGGACTCCTCCCGGACCCGGCTCATCAGGAAGATGTTGTAGTCGATGCCGAGCGCGACCAGGAAGACGAACGCGAACAGCGGGAACGACGAGTCGACGCCGGGGAAGTCGAGGACGTGCCGGAACAGCAGCGCGCAGAGGCCGAGGGTCGCGGCGAAGCTGAGCAGCACGGTGGCGATCAGCAGCACCGGCGCGAGCAGTGCCCGCAGCAGCAGGGCCAGGATCACCGCGATGACCACCAGCACCACCGGGATGATGACGTTCTGGTCGCGCTTGGCGGCGTCCGAGGTGTCCACGTTGATCGCGGTGAAGCCGCCGACCACCGCGTCCGCGTCGGGTACCCGGTGGACGGCGACCCGCAGCTCACGGATGGTCCGCTCGGCACCGTCGCTGTCCGGCGGGTCGGCCAGGGTCGCCTCCAGCTGCACCCGCCCGTCGACGACCTTCGGTGCGGCCCCCGGATCGGGTGGTCCGGTCTGCGGACCGGCGGGAAGCGGGCGGACCTCGGCGACGCCGGGCACGCCCCGCGCCACCTGGGCGACCTGCTGGGCGGTCTGCTCGGTGCTGAAGATGGTGGCTGGGCTGCCGGTGCCGGCCGGGTAGTGCCGGGAGATCACCTCCTGACCGTCCACCGAGTCGGTGCGCTGGGTGAACAGGTCGGACTGGCCGAGGGTGGTGGTGCCGAGCTGGGTGAGGCCGAGGGTGAGCACTGCCAGCACGACGGCGGTGCTCAGCCAGATCGGCCGGGCGTGCCGGGCCACGAAGCCGGCGACCCGGCTCCAGATGCCGTGCTCGGCCCGGGGGTCGGCCTGGTCCTCCCGGGGCCGGCGCGGCCAGAACGCCCACCGGCCGCCGAGCACCAGCAGCGCGGGCAGGAAGGTGAGCATGACCAGCAGGGTGGCGGCGATGCCGGTGGCGGCGACCGGGCCGAGCGCCCGGTTGGAGTTGAGGCTGGACAGCAGCAGGCAGAGCAGGCTGACGATGACAGTGCCACCGGAGGCGATGATGGCCGGTGCGGCGCCTCTCCAGGCGGCGCGCATGGCGTCCCAGGGGCGGACGTGGCGGTGCAGCTCCTCCCGGTAGCGGGCGATGAGCAGCAGCGCGTAGTCGGTGCCGGCGCCGAAGACCAGCACGGTGAGGATGCCCTGGGCCTGCCCGTTGAGCTTGACCACGTCCGCGTCGGCGAGCAGGTAGACGAAGACCGAGGCGAGGGCGTACGACATCCCGGCGGCGAGCAGCGGGAAGATCCAGAGCACCGGGCTGCGGTAGACGACCAGCAGGATGATCAGCACCACGACCAGGGTGACCAGCAGCAGTGGCCCGTCGATGGCGGAGAACACCTCGATCAGGTCGGCCAGCAGGCCGGCCGGGCCGGCGACGTCCACGGTGAGCCCGTCCCGGTCGCCGCCGGTGCGCTCGCGGAGTTGTTCGACGACCGCGCCGATCTCCTCGCCCTCGGCGTCGTCCACCGGTACGACGACCTGGAGTGCCTGGCCGTCCTGACTGGGGATCGGCGGGGGCAGCGGGGTGACCACGCCGGGGATCTGGGCGAACCGGGCGGCGTCGGCGGTCACCCGTTGCCGGTCGGCGTCGGTGATGCCGGACGCCGTTCGTAGACCACCAGAGCCGGGATGGTCTGCCTGTCGACGAACCGGCCGGCGAGGTCCTGGGCGCGGGTCGCCTCGGCGTCGGTGGGCAGGAAGGCGGCGTTGTCGTTGGTGGCGACCTCGCTGAGACGCCCCGAGTAGGGGCCGGCCACGGCGCCGATCACCAGCCAGGCCAGCACCACCGCCACCGCGATCAGCGTGACCCGGCCGCCTCGTCCGGACATCCGCACTCACCCCATGGATCGACGCGTGAATCGACTCAGCGCAAGCCTCGGTCGACAGCGACCATCCTGCCGGGCCACCAGCCCCCAAGCACCCCGAACCCACCCACTCCACCCG
>NZ_JAEVHL010000022.1 GCF_016803395.1 Micromonospora tarensis
GTGCCCGTCGCCCGGACCCGGCAGCGCACCGACCGGCGGCTCCGCCGAGGCCGCCACGCGGGAAGCGGGCGCGTACCCGCCAGCCGCCGCCCGCCCTCGGCCCGACCTCCAGGTCGCCGTCGTGCGCGGTGACCCGTTCGCGCATGCCGATCAGACCCAGCCCGACCGCATCGACCCGGCCGCCCGCCCGTCCGTCGTCGGTCACGTCGACCTCCACCTCCCGGGCCAGGTAGCGGACCCGTACGTCCAACAGCTCCGCGCCGGCGTGCTTCAGGGTGTTGGTCACCGCCTCCTGAATCACCCGGTAGGCCGCCTGGGAGACCGAGTCGGGGAGCGGGACCGGCTCGCCGTACACCCCGAGGGTGGCCGTCAGCCCGGCGGCCCGAGCCCGCTCGACCAGCTCGCCGACCCGCTCGACGCCGGCGCCACCACGGGTCGCCGGCGCGGCCTCGGCGTCGGCGGAGGTGCGCAGCACGCCGAGCATCCGGCGCAGCTCGTCGACGGCGGTGCGGGCGCTCTGCTCGATGGCGGTGAGGGCGGTGCGGGCCTTGGCCGGGTCACGGTCGAACACCCGGCGGCAGGCGGACGCCTGCACCCCCATCACCGAGACGTGGTGGGCGACCACGTCGTGCAGCTCCCGGGCGATCCGGACCCGTTCGCCGAGCACCGCCCGGTCCCGGGCCTCGGCCTGCGACCGGCGCAGGTCCTCGGCCTGTGCGCGCAGCTCGTCCTCGCGCCGAGCCGCCACCCACGCGGTCTCGCCGAAGAAGTACGCGAAACCGAAGACCAGCACATTGAGCAGCACACCGTTGACCATCGCGGCGAGCACCGGTGGCACTGGCCCGACCGCGTCGGCGAAGGCGCCGGGCGGGATGTGGTCGATCATCACCGCGTAGTAGAGCCCCAACCAGGCGAACATCGTGGCGATCACGCCGATGCGCAGCCGGCGGGCCATCCGGTGGTCCTGGCTCCAGGCGCCGACGGTGTAGAGGGCACAGAACAGCGCCCAGGAGGAGAACTGGGTCTCGGGGGCCGATCGTGCCTGCGCGGCGATGAACACCACCGCGATGACCAGCAGGGTCGCCGCCGGCCACCGCCGCCGCCAGATCAGCGGCAGCGTCACCGCGACGGTCCAGAGCAACTGCTCGGGCCCGGACGGCGGCGGACCCAGCAGGAACGCGCCGGTGCTGCGGGCCAGGGTGAGACTGACCAGCGCCAGCCCGGTCATCCCGAGACCGATCCAGAGGTCGATCCGGCGCTGTTCCGCGGTGGGGCCCGGGCGACGCCATTCCTCTCGCGGTGCCACTGTCATCCGGGAACGATGCCACGCCGCCCACCAGATCCGCCAAGCGGGCGGCGCTGGTGGGCGGTCAGGTCGACGGGCGGCGCCGGCGCGGGGTACGCGCCGGGCCGCCCGGCTGGCAGATCCGCTCACGCCGTCGTCTGCTGCCGGGTCTTGCGGGCGGTGTCGATCAGGTCCCAGATCACGACCGCGACCGTACCCAGCGCGATGGCCAGCCCGAGGGCGTCCCGGTTGTCCGCCTCGGCCAGCCAGCCCAGCCGCTCGGCCAGGGCCGGGTTGAGCAGTCGGTCGGTGAGCGCCAGCCACACCAGCGGCAGCCCGAACGCCAGGCTGAGCAGCGCCTTGAGGCCGAACAGCTGCCAGGTCCAGCGGCCGATCCGGTACTTGACCAGCTCGAAGATCACGCTGGCGATCAGCACCACGATCAGCGCCGGCAGCCAGAACGACCAGAGAGCCGGGTCGAGCAGCGGGATGTTCTCGCCGTCGGTGCCGTCGACCCAGGAGTGGTAGTGCTGCAACGGCAGGTACGCGATGGTCAGCAGCAGCATGATCACCGATGCGATGGTGTCGGCGAGGGGGATGCCCCGGCGCACCGGCGCGTCGGGCAGCTGGTCGACCGTCCACTCGGGTAGGTCCATGGTCGGTTGGGACCGCTCGATGATGACGAAGGTCAGGGTGAGCCAGAAGGCGATGTGCACTGTCACGTGCAGGGCGACGACGACGCCGGGCCCGATCGCCCCGAAGCCCTTCCCCTCGACGGCTTCGACGATGGCGACGATCGTGCCGACGAGCGCCGGGATGAAGCTGAGCAGCAGCTTCAGCAGCCGCAACCAGACCAGGTAGTAGGTCGGGCCGATGAGCTGTAGCCGGCGGTCGGCGTACCGGGCGGCCAGCACGTCAGGGTTGCCCAGCTCGGTGAGCACCGCCCGCTCGGCGGCGGCCGGGTCCGCGCCGTCGTCGGTGTGCCCCTCGATCATGTCCTCGATGGAGGCGCGCAGCTCAGTGGCGATCTCGTCGCGGCGCTGGGTGGGAACCGAGCGCAGGGTAGCGGCGAGATAGCGGTCAGTGAGGGTGTTCATCGGTCCACTCCTTGGATCAGCCCGGTGAGAGAGGTCTGTACGGCGGCGAGGTCGGCCAGCAGTCGGCTCAGCATCGACTCGCCCTCGTCGCTGGTCCGGTAGAACTTGCGCGGTCGGCTCTCCTCGGTGTTCCACTCGCTGGTCAGCAGGCCCTGGTCCTCCAGGCGGCGCAGCAGCGGGTAGAGGGTGTTGGCGTCGACCGGAAAGCCGTGGTCGGTGAGCCGTTGCAGCAGTGCGTAGCCGTAGTCCGGTCGACGCAGCGCGACCAGGCTGGCCACCACGACGGTGCCTCGACGCAACTCCTGTAGGTGCGTCCGTAGAACGTCCTCGCTAACCATGTGTCACACCATACTGTGTGTTACACAGCATTGTCCACGGCTATAACATCGTGTCTGGCGCGGGACGCGCGAACGGGGCGCCCGGTCGACACCGGACGCCCCGCCCTGGGCCGTGCTCAGCAGGCCCTGCCCTGCCGGAAGTTCCGCTCGACGAAGCTGGCCGGACCGACCTGGAAGTAGCCCACACCCGGCCGGATCGGGTGCCCGGTGAACAGCTCCACCCGCGAACCGAACCGGACCAGGTACGCCTCGGCGGTCCCCGCGTCGTTGCGGATCAACGCACCCCGCGACCCGTAGATCGCCTCCAAATCGTCGAAGGACATGCCGACCGAGGCCCCGGCGGGGGAGCGCGGCGGCGCGGTGGCCGTACCGACCTCCACCAGGCGCCCGTCGCGGAAGGCCAGCAGGAGCACGCCGGCCCAGGAACCGGTCACGCCGGCGTGCACCACCCCGGCGCAGCCCGGGGCGGTCCAGTCGATGTGCCCGTCGTTGGTGAGCGCGGCCAGGCTGACGCCGATGCGGTACACGCCGGCGCCACGGACGCTGAGCACCTGCGGGTGGCGGTGCCCGACGGCGGCGGACGGACCGTGCGCCGAGGCGGGCGCGGCGCGCCGCTCAGGGATGCTGCCGCCGCCGGGCCGGCGACGGTCGCCGGGACGAGCGTGCCGAGCACCAGCGCGGCGGTGGTGAGCAGGATCGAGGGACGGTTCATGGTGGCTCCTTCGGTGATGGGTCTCCTGCCCTCTTAGTCACCGCGCCGGGGCCAACGGTTCGTCGGGATTCCGACCGACCCGGTCTATGGTGCAGAGAAACGCCGAACGACCGTGCTGGCCGGGGGTGACACGGTGACGGCTCCACTGCGGATCGGGCCCTACGCGATCGAGCGACTGCTCGGCGTCGGCTCGTTCGCGACGGTCTGGCTCGGCTACGACCGGGCGCTCGACACGCACGTGGCGATCAAGGTGCTGGCCGAGAACTGGAGCCACGACCTGCGGGTCCGTGAACGCTTCCTCGACGAGGCCCGGTTGCTGCGCCGACTGGAGCACGAGCGGCTGATCCGGGTGCACGCCGTCGGCGAGCTACCGGACAGCCGACCGTACGCGGTGCTGGCCTGGGCGGACGGGGGCAGCCTGCGAGACCGGCTGGCCGCCGGCGAGATCCCCGCGCCGACGGCGCTACGGCTGCTCGGTGAGGTCTGCGCCGGGGTCGCGTGCTGCACCGGCACGGCGTCGTGCACCGCGATCTCACCCCGGGCAACATCCTGTTCCGCTCGGCCGGCCCCGGCGGGGCGGAACAGGTGCTGATCGCCGACCTCGGCCTCGCCAAGGCGCTCGCCGCCGCCTCTGGGCTGACCGCCCGGGCCGGCACCCCGGGTTACATGGCCCCCGAACAGGACGATCCGGGGGCGGTCATCGACACCCGCGCCGACGTGTACGGGCTTGGCCGGCTTGGCATCCGACTGCTGGCCGCCAACCCGTCGAGCGCGAACCCGACCAGACCGGATCCGCCTCGGCCCGCCCCGGAGATCCGACTGCGGGACGGCGTTCCTTCGGCGGTCGCGGCGGTGCTCGCCCGGGCGACCGCCCACCGCCCGGCGGACCGCTACCCCGACGCCGCGACCCTGCACACCGCGTTGAGCCGCGCGAGCGGGCCGGCGGGGCTGGCTGCGGCGACCGGTCCCGTACGGCAGCAGCCGTCACCTCGGGCAGGGGCCCGCCGCCCGTACCGGTTGGGGCTGGCCGGGGCCGCGGTCATGACCGTCGCCGCGGTGGGTGCGGTGGGCGCCGAGCCGAGTGGCGGCGCCGGGTCGGCTCGGCCGGTCGGCGGCACGTACACGACCGGGTCACTGACAGTGGCGTTGCCGCCCGGCTGGTCCGCCACGGGTGCCACCTGGGCCGGTCAGTACGGTGCCGACGGCGAACCCGAACCGGCGCTGGTGATGTCACCGCAACCCCGCCGGTGGGCCGCCGACCCGCGCCTGCCGGGAGCGTTCGTGGGCCTCTCCGGCAGCACGGCGGCACGCACCACGCCCGCCGGGTTCCTGGCCGAGCGCACGCACGGCGACTGCCTGCCCGCCCCGCCTCGGACCAGCTCGCAGGCGGGCGTCGAGTGGATCGTGGTGGCGTACCGCTGCGACCAGGGTCGGCCGGAGATCGTCGAGTCGGTCGGCCGGCACCCCGACCCGCCTGCCCTGGTGTACGTGCAGATCACGCCACCGGCCGACGCCGGGCCCGAGTTCGTGGACAGCCTGCTCGCCGGTGTGCGGGTGCGGTGACGGCTGCGAGCGAACCGGCCCGGTGGCGGGCTCTCGGATGTGAAGCTGTCACCGTGGCGGAGACGTGTTGTCGAGCTGCTCTCGTCGCCCGCTGCACGGTTCGCCGCCGCTGGGGTCGGACCGGCGCGGGCGGGTGCCGGTGACCGGCGGGCCGCGTCCGCCGCTGACCCGTCCCGGGACCGGCCCCCAACGGGCGGACCTGCTGGAGCTGTTCTTCGACCTCGCCTTCATCGCCAGCCTGACCCTGACGTCGCAGAAGATGGCGGCCGAACAGACCTGGACCGGCATCGCCCAGGCGTTGCTCGCCCTGTCGACGCTTTGGGCGGTGTGGGTGACCACGACGCTGATCACCGACACCTACAGTCCGCGGAAGAGGCCGATCTCCTACCTGATCCTGGCCATCATGTTCGGCATCATGCTGATGTCCGCCGCGCTCCCGACTGCCTTCCACGATCACGGGCTGGTGTTCGGCGGGACCTGGGCCGCGATCAACCTGGGCCGGGGGCTGGTGCTCATCCGGTCACTGCGCGGTCGGCAGGGGCAGGAGCGCTCCATCCGCGCCCTGGTCTGGTCCCTCATCGCGGGGGTCCTCTGGGTGGTCGGCGCTCTGCTGGCCGACCCCGGGTTGAGGCTCAGCGTGTGGCTCGCCGCGCTGGCCGTGGACTACATCGGGTTCGGATTCCGCTTCCCCGTCCCCGGTCGAGCGGCTCTGCCGCAGTACCAGGTGACGCCGGAGCACCTCGCCGAGCGGTACCAGCAGATCTACACCCTCACCCTGGGTGAACTCGTCCTGGTCAGTGTTCTCAGTCTGAGCCATCAGCCCTTCACCCCGGACCGGATAGCCGCCTTCGGCACCGCGTTCCTGACGGCAGTGGTGCTCTGGTGGAGCTATGCCGGGGGAGCGGGGGCAACCCTTCGCGCCGCCATCGAGGCGTCACCCCACCGGGCCCGGCTGGTGCAGACCAACCCGTACGCCCACTGGTTGATGGTGGCCGGTGTGGTGAGCACGGCCGCCGGCGTCGAGCGGATCATTGCGGCGCCCGGGCAACACCCCGGCAGTGTCATGACGGCGCTCATTCTGGGTGGCGCCGGGCTCTTCCTCTGTGGGCGCGCGGTCCTGGAACACGAGGTCTACGGGCCGGTGCCGCTGTCCCACGTCCTCGGCGTGGCTGCCACGATCATCCTGGCGCCGTTCGCGGCGCACCTGTCCGGTCTCGCGCTGGGCGTCGTCGCCGCCCTGGTGCTGTCCGGGGTGGTGGTCGCCGAACTCCTCCGCAACCGGCGGGGTTCGGCCCCGGCCTCGGTGGCATCCTGACGCCGGCCCGACGGGAAACCGGCGGACTAGCGAACCACCACGGTGATGGTGTGCTCCCGGCCCTCCTTGGGGATCGTCACGGCGACGGTGCCGGGGCGGACGAAGCGGATGTCCACCACGCCCGCCTCATAGTGCTGGGAGACCAACTCCGGGCGGTCCACGGTGACGAGCCCCGGCCCGATGCCCTGGATCCGCAGCACCGCACCGGTGGCGAAGCAGAGCGATGTCAGCAGCTCGATCTCGGTCTCGGCGAGCGGCAAATCGTAGCGGACCGCACCCTGGCAGGCCGGTGTCGCGTCGGTCGGCGGGGGAGTCGGTCGGGGCGTAGCCCTGGTCCTGGTGGGTGTGGGCGGTGCCGCGACCGGGCGCGCGCTGGTCGTCGGCGGTCGCGACGGCGACCCGGTGGACGCGGGGATCGGGGAGGTCGAGGAGATCGCGGAGGGGGTCGGCGTCGAACGGGTCGGGCCGGCCGGTTGGACGGGCAGCGGCGAGACGGCGTCGGTGCCGCACCCGGCGACCCCCACGATGGCCGCGAGGATGACCACGACCCGGTGCGACGGTGCGCGGCTCATTCGACGCCGAGTCGTTGGCGGACCTGGCGTCGGGCCAGGTGCAGCCGGGACTTCACGGTGCCCACCGGCAGGTCGAGCAGGGTGGCGATCTCGGGATAGCTCAGCCCGAGGACGTCGCGCAGGGCCACCACCTCGGCGAGGTCGGGGTGCACCGAGTCGAAGGCGTCGAGCAGGTCGAGGCGGGTGCCGGCGACCACGCTCGTGCGTCGTGGGTCGGCCTGGTCGGGCACCGGCACGCCGCCGGCCTCCAGCCGGCAGCGCCGGCGCAGCGTCCGGTACGTGGAGCGGGCCCGGTTGGCGGCCAACCGGTGCAACCAGGTGCGGAACGAGGAGCGACCCTCGAATCGACCGATGCCGTGGGCCAGCGCCAGCAGGGTGTCCTGGCAGGCCTCCTCGGCGTCCTCCCGGTTCGGCAGGAACCGGGCGCACAGCCGCAGCACCTGCGGGCGGACCGCGACCAGCAGGGTGTCCAGCGCCGCCGGGTCGCCGCGCGCGGCGGACCGGGCCAGGGCGTCGATGTCGTCCGCGTCGGCATGCCGGATGTCCAATGCTCGCCGGTGCCGATCCCCGAGCGTACGACCCGCCGGGCCGGTGCGCCCCGGTACCGTCCGGCACCCGACGCGAACCGCTACTCGAAGCGGGACACGTCTCCGGCGCCCCGGCGCAGGATCTCCGGCTCCGGCCCGGACAGGTCGATCACTGTCGTTGGGTCCCTACCGCAGTCGCCGGCGTCGAGCACCGCGTCGAGCTGGTGGTCGAGCCGTTCCTTGATCTCCCAGCCCTGGGTCATCGGCTCGTCGTCGCCGGGCAGGACCAGGGTGCTGGACACCAGTGGCTCGGCCAGCTCGGCCAGCAGCGCCTGGGTGACGGTGTGCCGGGGCACCCGCACGCCGACGGTGCGTTTGCGCGGGTGCAGCATCCGGCGCGGCACCTCCCGGGTGGCCGGCAGGATGAAGGTGTAGCTGCCCGGGGTGGACGCCTTCACCAGGCGGAAGACCGAGTTGCTGATCTGGACGAACTGACCGAGCTGGGCGAAGTCCCGGCAGACCAGGGTGAAGTGGTGCCGGTCGTCGAGGTGACGGATCTGACGGATCCGGTCCAGCCCGTCCTGGTTGCCCAGCTGGACGCCGAGCGCGTAGCAGGAGTCGGTCGGGTAGGCCACCAGACCACCGCCGCGGATCAGGTCGGCGACCTGGCCGATGGTCCGGGGCTGCGGGTTCTCCGGGTGGACGTCGTAGTACCTCGCCATCCTCCGAGACTAGGCGCACCTGGCGGCGTTGCGGAGACGAGGGCCACGGCCGTCGGCGCGGACGGTGGAGCCGTCGAGATCACCTCGGTAGGGTAGGTCCCGGTCGACTCGGACCAACAAGATCCACACCGCCGGGGGGCGCCAGGCATGGCTGATTCGTTCGCGCATCTGCACGTGCACACCGAGTACTCGATGCTCGACGGAGCGGCCCGACTGAAGGACCTGTTCGCCGAGGCCAAGCGGCTCGGCATGCCCGCTGTGGCGATCACCGACCACGGCAACATGCACGGCGCGAACGACTTCTACAACCAGGCGATGGCCGCCGGGATCACCCCGATCCTGGGCGTCGAGGCGTACGTGGCGCCGGAGTCGCGCTATCACAAGGCACGGGTCAAGTGGGGTCGCCCGGAGCAGAAGAGCGACGACATCTCCGGTAACGGCGCGATCACCCACAAGACCATGTGGGCGAAGAACGCGCAGGGCCTGAAGAACCTCTTCACCCTCAACTCGCGCGCCTCCATGGAGGGGCACTACGTCAAGTGGCCCCGGATGGACATGGAGCTGATCGCCGAGCACGCCGAGGGGATCATGGCCACCACCGGCTGCCCGTCGGGCGCGGTGCAGACCCGGCTGCGGCTGGGGCAGTTCGACGAGGCCCTCAAGGTCGCCGCCAGCTACCAGGACATCTTCGGCAAGGAGAACTACTTCCTCGAGATCATGGATCACGGGCTCTCCATCGAGAGCCGGGTCCGCGAGGGGCTCACCGAGATCGCCCGCAAGCTGGACATCCCGCCGGTGGTCACCAACGACTCGCACTACACCCACGAGGCCCAGGCCACCGCCCACGACGTGCTGCTCTGCGTGCAGACCGGCAGCAACATCGACGACCCCAACCGGTTCCGGTTCGAGGGCGGCGGTTACTTCATCAAGAGCGCCGACCAGATGCGCGCGGTGGACTCGTCCGAGCTGTGGCAGCAGGGCTGCCGCAACACCCTGCTGGTGGCCGAGAAGGTCGACCCGAAGGGCATGTTCGAGTTCCACAACCTGATGCCGCGTTTCCCGGTGCCCGACGGCGAGACCGAGGAGTCCTGGTTCCGCAAGGAGACGTTCGCCGGGCTGGCCCGCCGCTACCCGAACGGCATCCCCGAGGGGCACGTCGTGCAGGCGGAGTACGAGCTGGGCGTCATCAACCAGATGGGCTTTCCGTCCTACTTCCTGGTGGTCGCCGACTTCATCCAGTGGGCGAAGAACCAGGGCATCGCGGTGGGTCCGGGCCGTGGTTCGGCCGCCGGCTCGCTGGTGGCGTACGCGCTGGGCATCACCGACCTCGACCCGATCCAGCACGGCCTGATCTTCGAGCGGTTCCTCAACCCCGAGCGGGTCTCGATGCCGGATGTCGACATCGACTTCGACGAGCGCCGGCGCGGTGAGGTGATCAAGTACGTCACCGACAAGTGGGGTGAGGACAAGGTCGCCCAGATCGCCACCTTCGGCACGATCAAGGCGAAGGCCGCGATCAAGGACTCGGCCCGGGTCCTCGGTTTCCCGTACGCGGTCGGCGACCGGATCACCAAGGCGATGCCGCCCGCGGTGATGGGCAAGGACATCCCGCTCACCGGCATCTTCGACGCCAAGCACCCCCGCTACGCCGAGGCGGGCGAGATCCGCGGCCTGTACGACTCCGACCCGGACGTCCGCAAGGTGATCGACACGGCCAAGGGCATCGAGGGGCTGATCCGGCAGACCGGTGTGCACGCCGCCGGCGTCATCATGTCCGCCGAGCCGATCATCGAGCACATCCCGTTGATGCGCCGCGACGCCGACGGGGCGATCATCACGCAGTTCGACTACCCGACGTGCGAGTCGCTCGGGCTGTTGAAGATGGACTTCCTCGGCCTGCGCAACCTGACGATCATCGACGACGCGGTCAAGAACATCGAGCTGAACCACGGCAAAAAACTCGACCTGCTGGCCCTGCCGCTGGACGACAAGGCCGCGTACGAGCTGTTGGCCCGTGGCGACACCCTGGGCGTGTTCCAGCTCGACGGTGGGCCGATGCGGTCGCTGCTGCGGTTGATGAAGCCGGACAACTTCGAGGACATCTCCGCCGTCCTGGCGCTGTACCGGCCCGGCCCGATGGGCGTCGACTCGCACACCAACTACGCGCTGCGCAAGAACGGTCTCCAGGAGATCACCCCGATCCACCCGGAGCTGGAGGAGCCGCTGCGGGAGATCCTGGCCCCCACCCACGGTCTGATCGTCTACCAGGAGCAGGTGCAGCGCGCCGCGCAGATCCTCGCCGGTTACACCCTCGGTCAGGCGGACCTGCTGCGCCGGGCGATGGGTAAGAAGAAGAAGGAGATCCTCGACAAGGAGTTCATCCCGTTCCGGGACGGCTGCCGCGAGCGCGGCTACTCCGACGAGGCGATCCAGGCGGTGTGGGACGTCCTGGTGCCGTTCGCCGGCTACGCGTTCAACAAGGCGCACTCCGCCGCGTACGGCCTGGTCTCCTACTGGACCGCCTACCTGAAGGCGCACTACCCGGCCGAGTACATGGCGGGGCTGCTGACCAGCGTCGGTGACGACAAGGACAAGATGGCGCTCTACCTGGCCGAGTGTCGCCGGATGCGCATCCAGGTGCTGCCGCCGGACGTGAACACCTCGGCCGGGCCGTTCACGCCGGTCGGCAAGGACATCCGGTTCGGCCTGGCCGCCGTCCGCAACGTCGGCGCGAACGTGGTCGCCTCGATCATGCGGTGTCGGGAGGAGAAGGGCGACTACACCGACTTCTACGACTTCCTGTCCAAGGTGGAGGCGGTGGTCTGCAACAAGAAGACAATCGAATCGCTGATCAAGGCGGGCGCGTTCGACTCGATGGAGCACCCCCGCAAGGGCCTGCTCGCGGTGCACGCCGACGCGATCGACGCGTACGCCGACGTCAAGCGCAAGGAGGCGGTCGGTCAGTACGACCTCTTCGGTGCCGGCTTCGGTGACGCCGACACCGGCAGCACCACTGTGATGCCGGTCATCGGTGACAGCGAGTGGGACAAGCGGGACAAGCTGGCCTTCGAGCGGGAGATGCTCGGCCTGTACGTCTCCGACCATCCGCTGTTCGGCCTGGAACACATCCTCAACGCGGCGGCCGACACCACAATCGCCGCGCTGGCCGAGGAGGGCGCGGTGCCCGACGGGGCGGTGGTCACCCTCGCCGGCATCCTCTCCGGGGTGCAGCGCCGGGTCACCAAGCAGGGCCGGGCCTGGGCGTCGGCCACCCTGGAGGACCTGGCCGGTGGGGTGGAGACGCTGTTCTTCCCCAACACCTACGAGGTGATCGGGCAGTACATCGCCGAGGACGCCATCGTGGTGGTCAAGGGGCGGGTGGACCGCCGTGACGACACCCCACGGATCATGGCGATGGACATGTCCATGCCGGACGTCAGCACCAGCGCCACCAACAAGCCGGTCACCCTCACCATCCCGGTGCACCGGTGCACGCCGCCGCTTGTGGAACGACTCAAGGAGACTCTGGTGCTGCACCCCGGCGACACCGAGGTGCACGTCAAGTTGCAGAACGGCGGGCGCACCACCACCCTGCGGCTGGGCCCGTTCCGGGTGGCCGCGACGACCGCGCTGATGGGCGACCTGAAGAGCGTCCTCGGCCCGGCCAATGTGAGCTGACACCGGCCACGGCCCGGTCGGTGCGAGCTGACCGGGCCTCGCCGGCCGGTGTCCGACCGACCGGGCCGAGGACGCCGTCGGGCTCAGCCCCGCTCGGGGGCGCTGATCTCCCGCAGCTGGCCGTCGGCCAACCGCAACCAGCGCTGCACGCCGATCTCGGCGAGGAACCGTTCGTCGTGGCTGACCACCACGAACGCCCCCTGGTACGCGGACAGCGCACTCTCCAACTGGGCCACGCTGACCAGATCCAGGTTGTTGGTCGGCTCGTCGAGCAGCAGCAGTTGCGGCGCCGGCTCGGCGCAGAGCACGCAGGCGAGGGTGGCGCGCAGCCGCTCACCGCCGGAGAGCACCCCGACCGGCAGGTTGACCCGGGCGCCCCGGAACAGGAACCGGGCGAGCAGGTTCATCCGCTTGGCGTCCGGCAGGTTCGGCGCGTACGCGGTGAAGTTCTCCGCCACCGTGCGGTCCAGGTCCAGCAGGTCCAGCCGCTGCGACAGGTACGCGATCCGTCCGTCGGCCCGCCGGATCTCGCCGCCGGCCGGGTCCAGGTCGCCGTTGACCAGGCGCAGCAGGGTCGACTTGCCGACGCCGTTCGCCCCGGTGAGCGCGATCCGCTCCGGCCCCCGGATCACCAGGTCCGCGCCGTCGCCGCCGAACAGCTCCCGGCCGTCGAAGCGGCCCGCATCCCCTGGCCGGAGAAGACAGTGCGCCCACCTGGGACGGTGGTGTCCGGCAGGTCGACGGTGATCCGGTCCTCGTCGCGTACCGCCCGCCCGGCCTCGTCGAGTCGGGCCTTGGCCTGACCGAGCCGGCCGGCGTGCGTCTCCTGCGCCTTGCCCGCCGACTCCTGGGCGCTGCGCTTGAGACCGCCGGCCACGATCCGGGCCAGGCCGGCGTTCTTCAGGTTCTTGGCGGCGTTGCTGGCCCGCCGGTCGGCCCGCTCCCGGGCCTGCTGCATCTCCCGCTTCTCCCGCTTGACCTCCTGCTCGGCGTTGCGCAGGTTGCTCTCGGCCACCTCCCGCGCCGCCTGCACCGCCTCGGTGTACGCGGTGAAGTTGCCCTTGTACCAGCGGATCTCGCCGCGCTCCAGCTCGGCGATCCGGTCCATTCGGTCCAGCAGCTCCCGGTCGTGGCTGACCAGCAGCAGGCACCCGGTGAAGTCGGTGAGGACGTCGTAGAGCTTGTGCCGGGCTGCCAGGTCCAGGTTGTTTGTCGGCTCGTCGAGCAGCAGCACGTCCGGGCGGCGGAGCAGCTGCGCCGCCAGGCCGAGGGAGACCACCTGGCCGCCGCTGAGGGTGTGCAGCGGGCGGTCGAGCGACAGCTCACCCAGGCCGAGCCGGTCCAGCTCGGCGCGGGTGCGCTCCTCGATGTCCCAGTCGTCGCCGATGGTGGCGAAGTGTTCCTCGCTGGCGTCGCCGGCCTCGATGGCGTGCAGCGCCGCGATCCGCTCGGCGACGCCGAGCACCCGCGCCACGCTCAGGTCGCCGGCCAGCGGCAGCGTCTGCGGGAGGTAGCCGAGCAGGCCGTCGACGGTGACGCTGCCGCCGCTGGGCCGCAGCTCCCCGGCGATCAGCCGCAGCAGGGTGCTCTTGCCGGCGCCGTTGGGCGCGACCAGGCCGGTGCGACCGCCCGGCACTGTGAAGGACAGCTCCGAGAAGACCGGGGTGTCGTCCGGCCAGGAGAAGGAGAGGTTCGAGCAGACAATGAACGCATCGGACATGCGAGTGACCTCAAAGGGTGGGTTGGGCGCGGCCAAGCGCGCCCGACGACAAACGGGACCGGTGGAACGACGTCATGGCCACGGCGGCTGCGCGCTGCGCGCCGAACCGATGGCCGAACATGCCCGGTCTCACCCGGAGATGTCGTCGTCACCCGCCATGTCTGGTCTCCCTGGTCGTACCGCTAACCCAACCCGGCAAGTCTAACAACGGATCTCCACCCCGCCAGCGGATTCCCCCCCCCGGCCGGCGACCGTAGGTGCCCGGCGGTGGGTGTGCGGGGACGAACGTCATCGGCGGGCCCCTGCCCGCCCCGTCGACATGCTGTTGAGCGGTATACCTCAGGGGTATGAATATGACTCTGAGGTATACCGCTCACCACTGCGTCCGCTCCGACTGCGGTTACTGACGGTTACCACGTTCCGCTCCTGTGCCCGTGCCTCAGCCGGGATCGGGACTCGTTCGCTCACCTCGGGCGGTATTCGACCTCGGGGCGGCCCGGGGTGCCGTAGCGCGGGCTGCGGGCGGCCCGATCGACCGTCACCAGGTACTCCAGGTAGCGGCGGGCGGTCACCCGGGAGATGCCGGTCGCCGCGCCCACCTCGGTCGCGGACAGCCCGGCCGCCGCGCGGGTCCCCTCGGCCAGCGCGGCGCGTACCCGATCGAGGGTCTGCGCGTCGAGCCCCTTGGGCAGGCTGTGCCCGGCGGTGCCGCGCAGGGTGGCGAACATCTGGTCCACCTCGTGCTGGGCGGCGACCTCGCCGTCGGCGAGCGCCTGCGCCCGGTAGTCGGCGTAGCGTTCCAGCTTGTCGCGGAACGCGGCGAAGGTGAACGGCTTGAGCAGATAGTGGGTCACCCCGAGGGAGACGGCGGTGCGCACCACCGCCAGGTCCCGCGCGGACGTCACCGCGAGCACGTCGACGCTGCTGCCCGCCGCGCGCAGCGCCCGGCACACGTCCAGGCCGTGCAGGTCGGGCAACCGAAAATCAAGGAGTACGAGGTCCACCTCGCCGCCGCCGCCCGCGCGCAGGGCCGCCATCGCCGCCCGCGCGGTGTGCGCCACCCCGACCACCACGAAACCGGGAACCCGTTCGGTGTACGCGCTGTGCGCCTCGGCCAGCAGCGGCTCGTCCTCGACGACAAGCACCCGGATGTCTGTCACGACCGCTCGATCCTGCCCGGCAGCCGGACGGTGAACAGGCTGCCGCCGTCGTCCGAGCGGGCCACCTCCGCGCTGCCGCCGTGCCGGCGGACCACCTGCCCGACCAACGCCAGACCGAGGCCCCGGCCGGTGCTCTTGGTGGACCAGCCGCGCCGGAACGCGTCAGCCACCCGCTCCGGGGCCAGCCCGGGACCGCTGTCGGCGACCCGGATCACCAACTCGTCGTCGACCGCGCCGACGAAGACCCGCACCCGGCGTGGCGCCGGCGTGCCGGCCACCGCCTCCAGGGCGTTGTCGACCAGGTTGCCGACCACGGTGAGCAGGTCACCGGTCGGCAGCGGGCTGTCGTCCAGCCGGCAGTCCGGTTCGATGACCAGGTCCACCCCGCGCTCGCCGGCCTGCGCGGACTTGCCGAGCAGCAGCGCGGCCAGCGCCGGCTCGGTCACCGCCCCGACCACCCGGTCGGTCAGCTGTTGGGCGAGGGCCAGGTCCCGGGTGCCGAGCCGGACAGCCTCGTCGGCGCGGCCCAGCTCGACCAGGGTCAGCACGGTGTGCAGCCGGTTCGCCGACTCGTGGGTCTGTGCCTGCAACGCCTCGGTCAGCGCGCGTACCGAATCCAACTCGCTGGCCAGCGTGCGTAACTCGGTCTGGTCGCGCAGCGTCAACACGGTACCGAGCACCGTGCCCTCGAACCGGGTGGTCCGCTGGTTGGCGACCAGCACCCGGTCACCGGCGAGGATCGGCTCGTCACGGGCGTCGCGTCCGGAGTCGAGCAGCTCGGCCGCCGCGGGCGGCAGGTCGATCCCGGCCACCGGCTGGTCGATCACCGGCGCGTCCGCGTCCAGCCCCAACAACCGGCGACCCTCATCATTGATCAATGCCACCCGCCGGTCGGTGGTCAGCACGACGAGACCTTCGCGCACCGAGTGCAGCACGGCGTCGTAGTACTCGTACATCCGGGTCATCTGCGCCGGCCCCAGACCGTGCGTCTGGCGGCGCAGCCGGCGGCTGAGCAGCCAGGAGCCGGTCGCGGCGAGCGCGAGAGCCGGTGCGGCCACACCGAACAGCACCGGCAGCTGACCGAGCAGCTTACGGTCGATGGCCCGGGTGGTGATGCCCACCGAGACCAGACCGACGAGGCGTCGCCGCTCGTCGTAGACCGGAACGACAGCGCGCACCGACTCGCCGAGCGTCCCGACGTTCGTGGTGGTGAACGCGCGACCCGCCAGCGCGGGTTCGATCTCGCCGACGAACGGCTCACCGATCCGCTCCCGGGTCGGGTGCGAGAAACGGGTGCGGTCCGGGGCCATCACCACCACGAAGTCGGTGCCTGTGGCCTTTCTTGTCGATTCGGCGTACGGCTGGAGGACCCTCGCTGGGTCGGCGGCGGTGAGGGCGGCGCGGACGTCGGGGGAGCCGGCGACGGTCTGCGCCACCGCGAGCACCTCCTCCTGGGCGGCCTGGCGGGAGTCGCTGCGGGCCAGCCAGACGGCGCCCGCCGCGCCGGCCAGCACCAGCAGCGTCACCACCACCGCCTGGAGGGCGAAGAGTTGCCCCGCGATGCTCCACTGGCGTCGGGCCACCCCCATCACCTCCTCATCCGGCCGCCGTTGCCGCACCTCGCGGTGAACAGAATGACCGCAAGGCTGTCAACGGGTGAGACGCGCTTCACATTGTCGACATGGACACCACCACATCCGCCACCACACCGGCACCGGCGGCCGCCGGGACCGTACCCGTTACCTGTATCTGGCCGTCATCGTGGCCGTCGTCGCCGGCATCGTGGTCGGGCTGGTCGCCCCCGATTTCGGCAAGGAACTCAAGCCGATCGGCACCGGCTTCGTCAACCTGATCAAGATGATGATCAGCCCGGTCATCTTCTGCACCATCGTGCTCGGCGTCGGCTCCGTCCGGCAGGCCGCGAAGGTCGGCCGGGTCGGCGGCCTCGCCCTCGGCTACTTCCTCACCATGTCGACAGTGGCGCTCGCCATCGGCCTGGTGGTCGGCAACCTGATCCACCCCGGCTCCGGCCTGAACCTCGGCCAGGACCTCGCCGGCGCCGGCAAGGCCGCGGCCGGCGACGAGGCCGCCGGTACGGCGGACTTCCTGCTCGGGATCATCCCGACCACGCTGCTCTCCGCGCTCACCGAGGGCAAGGTGCTCCAGACGCTGCTGGTCGCCCTGTTGGTCGGCTTCGCCGTGCAGGCCATGGGCCGGCGGGGTGAGCCGGTGCTCAGCGCCATCACCGTCATCCAGCGGGTCGTCTTCAAGGTCCTCGCCATGATCATGTGGCTGGCGCCGTTCGGCGCGTTCGGCGCGATGGCCGCCGTGGTCGGCGCGACGGGTGTCGACGCCCTCAAGAGCCTCGCCCAGATCATGGTGGGCTTCTACCTCACCTGCCTGATCTTCGTGCTGGTGTTCCTGGGCGCGCTGCTGTGGTTCGTGGCCCGGATTTCGATCTTCTCGCTGCTGCGCTACCTGGGGCGGGAGTTCCTGCTGATCCTGTCGACCTCGTCGTCCGAGTCGGCGCTGCCGCGGCTGATCGCCAAGATGGAGCACTTCGGCGTCAGCAAGCCGGTCGTCGGCATCACGGTGCCGACCGGGTACTCGTTCAACCTGGACGGAACGGCGATCTACCTGACCATGGCGTCGCTGTTCATCGCCGACGCGCTGGGCAAGCCGCTGGCGATCGGGGAGCAGATCTCGCTGCTGCTCTTCATGATCATCGCGTCCAAGGGTGCCGCCGGCGTCACCGGCGCCGGGCTGGCCACGCTGGCCGGCGGCCTCCAGTCGCACCGACCGGACCTCGTCGACGGGGTGGGGCTGATCGTCGGCATCGACCGGTTCATGTCCGAGGCGCGGGCGCTTACCAACTTCGCCGGCAACGCCGTGGCGACCGTGCTGGTCGGGACCTGGACCGGCGAGTTCGACCGGGACCGGGCAGCCGGGGTGCTGCGCGGCGACGACCCGTTCGACGAGGCGACCATGCTGGACGAGCACGATGACGAGGACGAGTCGGCGGTGCGGCGACCCGACGACGAGAAGGCGACCGCCGGCGCACCGGCCTGAGTCCGGCGCGACGGCCCCGGATCTTCCTGATCAGGTGATGAGAAACAGGTGCCTGGATCGTTCCCGGCCCTTTCCTTCTCATCACCTGATCAGGGTCGGCGGATGGAAGGATCGCCATGTGACGTGCGATGTGTGTGGTCACCAGATGCGGCAGCAGCCGGTGCCGGAACCGCTGACGGAATGGGCCGCACCGGTCCGGGAGCGGTGGTTCTGCTCGTGGTGCTACGCATGGACCGAGTTCGGGCACGACCCGCGCGAGATCGCACGACCGCAGTACGAGCCGATGAAGAATCGCTGGGAGCGGGCACAGTCACCGCAGTTGCCCGAGGACGTGGGTCATGCCTACGACGTGGCGTACGCCCACGAGGGTGCCGGGGCGACCCTGTGCGGCATACAGCACGACAGCGTGTCCGCCTCGGCGTACCCGTGGGTGCCGGACTGGCCCAATGCCTGTCCGGGCTGCAAGGAAACCGCAAGGGTGATCGACCAGCGCTGGCCGGTCGAGATGCGCGGCGCCGGGAAGCGCATCCATCCCAGGCCGCCCGCCGACTCCCGCTGGCCCCCCTTCTAGGCCTTTCGTTGATCCGGGGCGGGCCAGCGCGGTGCGGACCGAGCGCTGAGGTCGTCGCGGAACGCGCGGGGAGACATCCCGTACGCGGCCGTGAAGACCCTGCTGAAGTGCGCCTGGGTGGGGAATCCCCAGCGGACGGCGATGCTGTGGATGGGCCGCGCTCGTTGCAGGGGATCGCGTAGGTCGCGGGCACACCGGTCGAGGCGCCTCATCCGGATGATCTCAGCGACTGTCTGGTCCTCGGCCTCGAAGGCTCGATGCAGGGTGCGCAGCGAGACGTGGTGCGCGGCGGCGATCGTGCCCGGTGACAGGTCCGGGTCGCCGAGGTGCTCGTCGATGAACGCCTGGACCCGCATCCGCAGGCTGTGCCCGCGCACCTCATGGGGTAGTGCGTCGGTGAGGTCCAGACGCTGGGCCACCGTCGCGGAGAGCAGGTCTCGCACGACGGTGCCCAGGAGCGGAGCGTCGCTGTCCTGATACTGCTCCGGGTGGCTCATGACCTGGTTCACGAACTGGCTGAGCAGCATGCCCATCCCCTCGGTGGCGGGGATGTTCGTACCGAGAAGCTGTGCGATCTTGTTGGACTGCACCGGTATGAGCTGGTGCGGAACGAGGATCGTCAGGGTGGTCAACAGACTCTCCTGCGGCGATCGCCCCCGATGCGACGACTGATGCGGGCGCGACGTGTCGACGACTGCGAAATGCCCCGGCGAGAAGGGGTTCGTGCGCCGCTCCTGTTCCACCCCACCGCGCCCGGACAGCGGCAGCGCGAACTGGTACATCTCCGGGTCGCTGCGACGGATGAACGTGCCGGTCCGCCGCATGTCCAACGACGGGTACCGCCAGGACGACAGCACTACCTCACCCAGGTTGATGACCTCGGCCCGGGCCCGGAAGTCTGCCGCGTGGGCACTGTGAATCCGCATCGGCACGGACTCGCGGGCCACCAGGTCGTGCCAGAATCCGAACCGCTCACCCTCGGGCACCACTGTGGTGTCCGCCAAGCCTACGGTGAGCACTGTCTCCCTCGATCCCTATCGACGTTGTTGACGCGGCCGAGGCGGCTCTGCCACCCGAGCTTACAAGATCACTTAGCGGTCGGTCTCGGCATGGTGCCGTCTACCTGGGGTTGTAGGGGCCGGTGACGGCCGATCGTCACGCGCGCCAGGCGCATCGGCGCCGGACCGGGACGCCGAAGGGACCGCCTGCCGCCAGCGAGCCGCGGTGGCTGCGACCGTCCATGGCCGTGCCGCCCCGACACCGCACACGGCCGGCGGTGATCAACTCGGTTTCCGTGAAGTCGGGCTTTCCGCCCCGCTTCGAGACCGCGTTATCAAGGAAGTCGAGTCGATCACGGTCCCGGCCCGGACTGCGAGGCTGATCCCCCGCGCCCAGAGACCATCGGCCATGCCTTCGACGGCGGCGTGACCGGCCGCGTCGCCGCGAGCAGTCGGACCATTGGCCGCACGCGCTGAATGTGGGCCCCGCTGCGGATTACCCGCCTCGTCTGACCACCGCAGTCGGTCTGACTGTGTCGGTCAGCGCTTCTTACGCCTGCCATTTGATGGGCCCGACCGGCCGCCCATCCGACGTTTGATTTCGTTGAGCAACTTCTGTGTTTCCTGGGTCCGGCGATCGCCCAGCCCGAACAGGCGTCGCTCTGCTTCGAGCTTGGCCGTGGCCTGTGCTCGGGCCGCCAGCAAAGCACCTCGCACTAGCAGTGCGTGCGCGAGATTCCCGCGACCCTTCAACGTGTCAGGGTGATTCGGACCGAGAATACGTAGCTGGTCGGTGAGGAGTTCTTCGAAGGCGGTGATGGCGGTGTGGTGGTCGCCGGCCTCGCCTTTCCAGCTGGCGAGGTTGGCGCGGGTGGTCAGGGTGTCGGGGTGGTCGGGGCCGAGGATGCGCAGCCGGTCGGTGAGGAGTTCCTCGTAGGCGGTGATGGCGGTCTGGTGATCACCGGTCTCGCCTTTCCAGCTGGCAATCTGGCCGCGGGTGATCAATGTGTCCCGGTGCTCGCCGCCCAGCACCTTGATACGGCGAGCAAGAACATCCTTGGCTCTGTCGATACCCTCGGCCAGTCTCCCCAGGCTGGCTATGACGATGCTGTAGTCACTGGCGGAGCGCAACGTGGCCGGGTCGTCGGGGCCAAGGGTGCGTTGCCGGCGAGTCAGGGTGTCCTCGGTCAGGTCGAGGGCTTCCCGGTCGCGCCCCTGGTTGTGATAGGCGTGCGCGAGCTCGGAGGCCGCGGTGAGGGTGTGCGGATCGTCGGGCCCCAGCTTCTGTCGCCACTGGTCAAAGAGGTGGCGGGCGAGGCGGAAGCCGGCGTCGGTGTTTCCGCTGTAGAGCAGGTAGAGCATCGCGTCGCAGGCCGCGTCGCGGAGCTGTCGGTCGTCGGTCTCGCCCAGCTCCAGCGCCAGCAGGTGTGGCAGGAGGGTGGACCACGCTGGCCACGTCGACGCCGAGGCTGGCTCGCCGGGATGGCTGGCGGCCACCAGGCCACCCGCCTGGCGGCGCAGCTCGTCGCGGCTGGAGGCAGCAAGCTGACTGAGGACGAGCGTCTGCACCAGGCGGTGGACCTGGATGCCGCGCTGCGACAGGCGCACCAGGTCACCGAGCCGTGTCGCGGTCTGGTACAGCCGCATCGGACTGGCCACCACCGGTCGCAGTGAATCCGCGACGGCGTCGGGGGCCGCGCCGAGCAGCGTCATCGGAACGGGTTCGGGCGCGAGGACGCAGCAGAGGCGGAGCAGGTCCAGGGCTTCGCCGTGATCGGCGAGTTCGTTGATCGAGACGCGCAGGGCGGCGGCGAGGGACAGTGGATAGGACTGCGGTAGGCCCTCGTTGAGCACCTCGTCGGCGTCGGTGTCCAGCATCTCCAGGTACAGCTCGGTCGGCATCGTGGACAGCACGGTGGCCGCCTGCACCAGGGCCAACGGCAGGTCGCCCAGCTTGTCCGCGACCAGGTCGCGTCCTCGGCCGACAGCTCCGGCACCCGGTTGCGTAGCAGCGTGACCGACTCCCGCCGGGTCAGCAGCTCAAGGTGCACCCTCGCGAACTCGGACCAGTCGCGGGACCGTGATGTGATCAGGACGTGGCCGACGCCAGCGGGCGCCCAGGGTTGGACGGCCTCGGCGGTCTCCGCGTTGTCGAACACCAGCAGCCATCGTTTCGGCTGCTGTAGGTGCCGCCGCAGCGCGGGCAGCGCCCCCGCCTCGTCATGCTCGACGACCAGCCCCAGCTCGGCGGCGAGCGCGATGAGCTGGGCCGGCACCAGTTGTGGGTCCTCGGCGTTGATCCACGCCACCAGGTCGTACTGGGCCGCGAATCGGTGCACGTACTCCACCGCGACCTGGGTCTTGCCGACTCCGCCGAGCGGAACCCCGGACTGGACCACCACCGGTCGTCCCGGCCGGAGTTCGCGACGGACGGCGTCGATGTCACGGTCCCGCCCGACGAAGTCCGCGTTGCGGCGCGGGACCTGCCAGAGCGTGGGCTGATGTCCTCCCGGCAGCCGGGGAGCGTCGGCCGCCGATCGTGGCCGGGGGATCTGCGCACCGGGAAAATCGGGTTCGGTCGCCGGCCGGGGCACCCCGCGCACCGCGTTGATCAGCACTCGGTGCGCGTCCTCGGCCGACAGGTCGGCCAGGCTGGGCGCGATCAGCGGGCGGAGCACCGCGGGCAGCGTGACGTCCCCGAGGCGCAGCGGCACCAGCCGGCCCTGCCGGTCCCGCCCGGACATGACCGCCGTCCACTCGTCAGTGGTGAACCGCTGGTGTTCGAAGTACGCCTCGGAGAAGAGCGCCACCATCCGGTCGGCCCGCTCCAACGCCTGGTTGATGCGGACCACCGAGTTGTCGCCGGCGGCCCAGTCCCACAGGTCCAGCTCCACCACGTACCCGGCCTGTTCCAGCTGCCAGGCCACCCACTCGGCCCACGGCCGGTCCGGGCCAGCGTAGGAAATGAACAGCTTCTCCCCGGTGGTGGCGCTGGCGTCTGTTGTCACGCCAACAGACCTACCACAACACGATCAGCGAACCCATCGCCCAGCTGTCGCGCTACCGACACCAGGTGGCGTGCCGCTCCTGTCGCAGGCTTGACCGATGCCGAGGTCGAAGCGCCGGAACCGCCTCGCCGGATGCCGCCACCGGCAACACCGCATCGTCCGGAACGGCCATCTCTTCTCCCACGGGTTGATAACCCGCCGGTAATGTAGGCATCGAATCGACCGACGGGGTGTGCCGTGCTCCGGCCGGCGCGGGCCGGCGGCCGCGCGTACCGGGTCTTCGCGGAATTCGAATTCATTCGATCTGCATAGCACGTTACCGATATACGCGTTGGTAACGTTGCGCTCGGCGACCGCGTTCGGGTCAATAGGGGAGTTGTTCCGAAATGGTCGATCAGTTGTTTGTCGATCTTGCCTGTGACATATCCAACTGTCGTTTCGCCATCGGCCGCGAGAATTGGGCAGGTAAACATCGCCGGGTACGTTCCTGTCGTGCCAGACGCCTCTCGACAGTTGATTGCCGATCGCTATCGGCTGGTTCGTCCACTCGGCCAGGGCGGGATGGGCCGGGTATGGCAGGCCCGGGACGAGATGCTCCACCGCGACGTGGCCATCAAGGAGTTGGTCGCGCCGCCCGGCCTCCGGGACGACGAACGCCGGGAGATGCGTGAGCGGTCCATGCGCGAGGCGCGGGCGGTGGCCCGCCTCGGGCACGCCAACGTGGTACGCGTCTTCGACGTGCTGCACTCGGGCGACGACCCCTGGATCGTGATGGAACTCGTGCCGTCCCGGTCCCTGCAGCAGGTGCTCGACGCCGAGGGGCCGATGTCGGCGGACCGCGCCGCACGGATCGGGTTGGGTGTGCTCGGGGCGCTGCGCGCCGCCCACCAGTCCGGCGTGCTGCATCGGGACGTCAAGCCGGCGAACGTGCTGCTGGGCGACGACGGCCGGGTGGTGCTCACCGACTTCGGGCTGGCCACCCTCCCCGGCGACCCTCGGATGACCCAGACCGGGATGGTGCTCGGCTCGCCGGCGTTTCTCGCCCCCGAGCGGGCCACCGATGGCGACGTCGGGCCGGCCGCCGACCTCTGGTCGCTCGGCGCCACCCTCTACGCGGCGGTCGAGGGACGAACCCCGTACCAGCGCTCGTCCCCGATCGCGACGTTGGCGGCGCTCGCCACCGAGCCACCACCGCCGGCCCGGCGGGCCGGTCGGCTGACCCCGCTCCTCGAAGGGCTGCTGCGCCGGGAGCCGGATCAGCGGATCAGCGCGGACGAGGCCGACCGGCTGCTGCGCCAGGCCGCTACCGGCGACCAGCCGGTCACCCGGGCCAGCGCCACCGGCGACCAGCCGGTCGGCGGTGCCGGCACCTCCGGCGACGGATCCTGGCCGACGATAGTGCCCGAGTTCGTCACCGCCGAGTCTGCTCCGCCCGGGTCGCCCGCCGCCCCCGACGTCCCGGTGTCCAGGTCGGGCCGTCGGCGTCGGGCTCGACTGATCGGGTCGCTCAGCGCCGCGGCTCTGCTCATCGTCCTGCTGGTCACCGCCTCCCTGCTGACCGGCGTGCTGCGCGGCGGCCCGGACGCCGACCGGGTGGCGACGCCCGCCGGGCCGGCGTCGCCGATCGCCGAGACGCCGGTGTCCAGGGTGCTGCCCCCGGCGCCCGCCGGCTGGCGCTACTACCGCGACGATCCCCGCTTCCTGGTGCCCGTCCCCGACGGTTGGCGGGTGCGCCGCGACGGCGAGCGGGCCGAGTTCCGGGAGCCGGACGGCAGCCGCGTGCTGATCGTCGACGAACTCCGGGCCGTCCCCGCGGACCTGGTCGCCGAGCTGCGGGACCGCGAGGCAACGGAACGCCCGCGCCACGCCGACTTCCACCGGGTGCGGCTCGCGGCGCTGCGCTACCAGCTGCGCGCCGCCGAGTGGGAGTGGACGCAGACCGACCCGGACGGCACCCCGACGCGCACGGTGAGCCGCGTGTTCGTCGGCCACAACGGGCACGCGTACTCGATTGACTGGACCACGTCGGCCGCCGAATGGTCGGCGAGCGCCGGCGTCTTCGCGCTGATCGCCGACGGTTTCCAGGGCCTGCCGGTCGCGGGCGGCCCGCCGTCGCGAACCGCCGGCCCGCCGCCGTCCGTCGGCGCGGGTCCGCCGACGCCAGGGACCGGCAGCGGTACGACGGCGGGGCCGGGGAATCCGGCGGAGCAACCATCGCCGCCGCCCTCGCCGACGCAGGGCAGCGCGCCCGCCGGCAAACAGATCATCAGCTTCGCCAGTGACCGGTGCGTCGACATCCCGGACGGCAACGCCACGGCTGGGGTGCGACTCCAGATCTGGGACTGCCGTCGCACGGCGAAGCAGCTCTGGACCTTCCCCGCCGACGGCACGGTGCGTTCGATGGGCAAGTGCCTGGACGTCGCCGGCCACTCCACCGCGGACGGGGCAGCCGTCCTGCTCGCCGACTGCTCCGGCGCCGGGTCGCAGAGGTTCACCCTCAACAAGGCCTACGACCTGGTCAACACCAAGGCGGACAGGTGCGTCGACGTGCTCGACGCCAACCCGGACAACGGCGCCCGGTTGCAGATCTGGCAGTGCAACGGCAACGCCAACCAGAAGTGGCGGGCCAGCTGAGCGTCGGCCTGTTCGGGGGCGCTCGCCGGTGATTCGTCGGCAAACCCGCCGGACGGGCGCGGGGCGCGGTGGAAAATGGGCAACCGGGGAGGGGCGCCGCGCGGATCGCGGGGGAGCAGGCGTGCGCGGAACCAGCCTCCTGGGCCGGCTGCGCCGCCGTGACCCGGGGTACGCCATCCTGCGCCGCGCCGCACGGGTGACGCTCGTCGCGTCCGTCGTCTTCTACGGCGGCCGTTACGGCGTGGGCAGCTCCACGCTCGCCACGTACGGCCTGTTCGGCGCGATCGCCGCCGGGGCGTTCGCGCAGCTGCCCGGTCCGGCGCCGCAGCGGGCGCGGATCCTCGTCCTGTCGTTGCCGGTGGTCTGGGCGTTGATCACGGCGGGCGCGCTGTTGGCGTGGAGCACGTGGGCCGCTGCCGGCGGGATGCTGGTCATCGGGTTCGTGGTGGCGTTCGCCGGGGTGGGCAATCCGCGTCTGATGGGTTTGGCGAGCGCGTTCCAGCTCTTCTACATCCTGGCGTCCTTCCCGCCGTACCAGCCGGGCACCCTGCCCCAGCGGCTGGCCGGAGTCACCCTCGCCATCGTGCTGCTCGCCCTCGCCGAGGTGGCGCTCTGGCCCGACCCGGTGCCGGTCTCGTACCGGCAACGGCTGGCCGAGGCGGCGGCCGGCGTCGGCGCGCTCCTCGATGCCACCGCCGACGCGCTGACCAACCCGCGGACCGGTCCCGCTGGTCGGGAGCAGCGACGTCCGCGGGCGTACCACGTGGTCGCGGCACTCGATTTGACCCGCAACCCGCCGGTCGGGGCACCCATCGCGGCGGGCGCCAAGGACCGGTCGTTGCGGATCTGCGCCGCCGCGCTACGGGAGGTGCTGGCCGAGGCGGACCGGTTGGCGGCGGATCCGCCACCGCAGCCGATTCCGGACCTGGCGGCGGCGCGGCTGCTGCGCTCCGGCGCCGAGACGACCCGCGCCGCCGGGCGCAGTCTGTCGGGCGGCACGCCACCGGTCGACCTCGGCGACCTGGACGCCGCGATCAGGTGGGCCGAGGCGTCCTACCGGGTCGTGGAGAGCGACCGCCGCGACCCGCCGGACGTACCCCGGTTGTGCCGGGACGCGACCGCGCTGGCCATCGCCGACCAGGTGCGGGTCTTCGCCGTCGGTGCCCGGGTGGCGACCGGGGCGCGGCTCGGCGGTACGGACGCCGGCTCGAAGCTGTTCGAGTACGCCCGGCACAAACCGTGGACGCTGTACTGGCGGCAGTACCGCGCCCACCTGGCACCCCGCTCGGCCCACCTGCACGGCTCGTTGCGGTTGGCCGTGGCGCTCGCCATCGCCCGGGTCGCCGCCGGGGCGTTGCAGCTGACCCACGGCTTCTGGGTGCTGCTGGCCACCCTCACCGTGCTGCGTTCCTCGGCCGCCGACACCCGGACCGCGCTGCGGCCGGCCGTGCTGGGCACGATCGCCGGCGCGCTCGTCAGCGGCGCGGTGATGCTGGTGGTCAACCAACCGATCGTGTACGCCGTCGTCCTGCCGGTCACCCTGATGCTGGCCTTCGGCGTCGGTCGCCTGCTCGGCCCGGTGTGGCAGCAGGCGCTGTTCACGGTGCTGCTGACGGTCGTCTTCGCCCAGCTCGACCCCGGCGGGTGGCGGCTCGCCGAGGCCCGCCTCGTCGACGTGCTGCTCGGCGCGGTGATCGGGGTGCTCGCCGGGGTGGCGATGTGGCCGCGCGGCGCGGGCCACGACCTGCGGCACAACGCCATTGGCTATCTGGCGGCCAACGCCGACGCGGTCGAGCTGACCGTCCAGGCGGTGCTCGGCGATGCTCCACCGCCAGACCGCGCCCTCGATCGGGTCCGGCGTCGGACCGTCCTGATCGACTCGTCGTACTGCCAGTACCACTCGGAGCGGCACGATCCGCGCCGTCGGCAGGTCAACTGGGACGCCGTGCTCGGTGCCGGGCACCACGTCCTGCCGGGGGCCGAGTCGCTGCTGCGCCGCAACCCGCCCGGCTGTCTCGCGGACTGGCCCGAGGCGGCGGCGCTGCTGCGAGAATCCGCCGGGCAGCTGCGCTCGGCGTACCACGAACTGGCCGACGAGGTGGCACACGGCCGCGCCCCCGGCCCCATCCCGGTGTCGACCACCTGCGCCGAGGAGGTGGACCGGCTCCGCCCGCTGCTCGGCGCGGTCGACCCCCGGTCGGCCCGGCACCTGGTGGAGGTCAACCGGTGGCTCGCCGGCCTCGCCGACACCTTCACCCGAATCCACGACTGACCTCCTGTCGATGTGGTCGGCCACGACTTCGTGCGGATCTGACAGGCCGCCGATCGCGGATTGGCCGTGCCCGTTGCCCGCCGGCCCGCCTACCGTCGAGGTCATGGAGATCGAGCAGGCGCAGCAGTTGTGGAAGCCCGAGCCCGGCTGGTTGAACACCGCCTCCTACGGTTTGCCGCCCGAGCCGGCGTGGACGGCGTTGCAGGAGGCGCTGGGCCAGTGGCGGGTCGGCAGCACCTCGTGGGAGGGCTGGGGTGACTCGGTGCAGCGCTCCCGTACCGCGTTCGCTCGCCTGGTCGGTGTGCCGGCGGGCGACGTGGCGGTCGGCACCGCCGTCTCCCAGCTGCTCGCGCCGGTGGCGGCGGCGTTGCCCGCCGGGGCGACAGTGGTGGTCCCGGAGGTCGAGTTCACCTCCAACCTGTTCCCCTGGCTGGTCCAGGAGGAGCGTGGCGTCACGGTCCGCGCGGTGCCGTTGGAGTCGCTTGTCGACGCCATCGACGCGGAGACCGACCTGGTCGCGTTCAGCCTGGTGCAGTCGGCCGACGGCGCGGTCGCCCGGTACGACGAGATCGTGGCCGCGGCCCGCGCGTACGACGCGCTGGTGGTGGTGGACGCGACCCAGGCGTGTGGCTGGCTGCCGTTTGACGGGAGTCGGGCCGACGTGGTGGCGGTGGGCGGTTACAAGTGGCTGATGAATCCGCGCGGGACCGCGTTCGCCTATCTGGCCCCGGCGCTGCGCGACCGGCTGCGCCCGGACGCCGCCGGTTGGTTCGCGGGCCGCGACCCGCACGCCTCCTACTACGGCCCGCCGCTGCGGCTGGCCGACGACGCCCGCCGGTTCGACATCTCGCCGGCCTGGTTCAGCTGGGTCGGTGCGGCACCGGCCCTGGAGTTGGTCGCCGAGATCGGCGTGCCGGCGATCCAGGCGCACAATGTGGCGCTGGCCAACCGGTTCCTGACCGGGCTGGGCCGGCCGCCGGGGGAGAGCGCCATCGTCGCCGTGGACGTGCCGGACGCGCAGCGGCGGCTGGCGGCGGCCGGCATCCGGGCCGCGGTGCGCGCCGGACGGGTCCGGGCCTCCTTCCACATCTACTCCACCGAGGCCGACGTGGACGCGGCGCTCACCGCGTTGACGGGGTGACCCGGCTCAGGCCAGGTGACCGCCGATCTTCGTGTACCCGCGCAGCAGGTCGCGGGAGATGATCAGCCGCTGCATCTCGTCGGTGCCCTCGAAGATCCGGTACAGCCGGACCTGCCGGTACCACCGCTCGATGGGTAGCTCCCGGGTGTAGCCCATGCCGCCGTGGATCTGGAGCACCCGGTCGACCACCCGGTTGACCATGCCGGCGCCGTAGAGCTTGCCCATCGACGAGGCGTGCCGGGGGTCCAGGCCCTGGTCGACGGTCCAGGCCGAGCGCAGCACCAGCCAGCGGGCCGCCTCCAGCTCGGTCTCCGAGTCGGCGATCATCCACTGGATGGCCTGGTTGGTGCCGATCTTCGCGCCGAAGGTCTCCCGGGTGTTCGCGTGGTCGATGGCCATCTGGAGCACCCGTTCGGCGATGCCGATGGCGTGCGACGGGATGGTGTAGCGGCCCTTGCCGATCCACTCCATGCCGAGGGTGAAGCCCTGCCCGATCTCGCCGAGGATGTTGCGGTGCGGCACGCGTACGCCGTCGAAGATGAGCGAGGCCGGGCCGCCCTCGCCCATGGTCTGGATGAACTCCGAGCGCCAGCCCATCGAACGGTCCACCAGGAACGCGGTGGCGCCGCCGTTGCGGGCGCCCTTCTCCCGGTCGGTCACCGCGACCACGATGGCGAAGTCGGCGTCGTGACCGCCGGTGATGAAGGTCTTCTCGCCGTCGAGGATCCAGTCGTCGCCGTCGCGGCGGGCGGAGAGCCGGATGTTGGCGGCGTCCGAGCCGGCGCCGGGCTCGGTGATCGCGAAACAGGAGCGCCGCTCGCCCTCGATGGTCGGGACCAGGAACTCCCGCTTCTGCTCCTCGGTGGCGTGGAACAGGATGTTGTCCGCCTCGCCGCCGAAGCGGAACGGCACGAAGGTGCGGCCCAACTCGGTCCAGATCAACGACTGGAGCACCGCCGGCAGGTTCATCCCGCCGTACTCTTCCGGGGTGGCCAGGCCCCAGAAGCCGAACTTGCGCGCCTTGAGTTGCAGTTCGCGCACCTCGGAGTGGTCGAGGCCGGGCTGGTGTGCCCGCTCCCGGCGGAGCACCTCCGCCTCCAGCGGCATCACCTCGCGCTGGATGAACGACCGGACGGTGTCCCGTACCGCCCGCTCCTCGTCGGTCAGCGAAAAGTCCACGGTGGTCCTCCTGGCGTCGGTGCGGCCGGTCACCCTTAAACTAGCGGTGTAAGTTTTGCCGCGTCCAGACCCGAGCGCCGAGACCGCGAGGAGCGCAGTGTCCCGACCCCGCCAGCCCCGGCTCACCCGGCAGCTCATCGTCGAGAACGCCACCGCGCTCATCGACGCCGAGGGGCTGCCGGCGTTCTCCACCCGGCGGCTCGCCGCCGAACTGGGCGTCCGCGGGCCGTCGCTCTACAACCACTTCGCCACCAAGGACGAGATCCTCGACGCGGTCGCCGACACGGTCACCGGTGCCGTCGACACCAGCGGCTTCGCCAGCCGGGACTGGGTCGTCGCCCTGCGCGACTGGGCCTGGTCGTACCGGCGGGCGCTCACCGCGCACCCGAACATCGTGCCGTACCTGGCGCAGGGGCCGGGCCGCCGGCCGGCCGCGCTGACCATGGCCGACGCCGTCTACGGGGGTCTGGTGCGGGCCGGCTGGCCGCCCGCGCGCGCCACCCACATCGGCGCGGCGCTGCGCTACTTCGTGGCCGGGTCGGCGCTCGGCTCGTTCGCCCGCGGCTTCGTCGAGGACCCCGAGCTGTACGCCGCGCACTACCCGCACCTGCGCGACGCGCACCGGCTCGCCGAGCACCAGCAGAGCGTGGACGAGGGCGCCTTCGCCCTCGGCCTGGACGCCCTGCTGCACGGTCTCACCGCCGAGTACGCCCGCAGCGTCGGCACGGTGGAGTCCGCCCGGCCCAAGGGGTAGCGTCCAAACTCCCAGCGCTAGTTTCCTCCCCATCGCCCCCACCCCCGAAGGGACGACATGGACCTCGCCGCCCCGCCGTCGCGGCTACCCGACGCCCTGCGCCACCGGCGCCACCTGCACCTCGGCGGTGAGTGGACCTCTCCCGCCGACGCCGGCCTGATCGACGTGGAGAACCCGAGCACCGGTGAGCTGGTCGGGCAGGTGCCGGCCGGCACGCCGGCGGACGTGGACCGCGCAGTGGCCGCCGCCCGCGCCGCGTTTCCCGGCTGGTCGGCCGCCGCGCCCGCCGAGCGGTCCGGGCACCTCGACCGGCTGCACACCGCGCTCGCCAGCCGCGCCGACGACCTCGCCCGCACCATCGCCGTGGAGCTGGGCGCACCGCTCAAGCTCGCCACCCGGGTGCAGGTCGGGTTGCCGCTGACCGTGCTGCGTGACCACGTCGCGCTCGCCGCCCGCCCACCGGTCGAGGAGACCATTGGCAACTCGCTGGTGGTCCGTGAGCCGGTCGGTGTGGTCGGCGCGATCACCCCGTGGAACTACCCCCTGCACCAGGTGCTGGCGAAGCTGGCGCCCGCGCTCGCCGCCGGCTGCACTGTGGTGCTCAAACCCAGCGAGCTGACCCCGCTTACCGCGTACCTGCTCTTCGACGCGGTCACCGAGGCCGGGCTGCCGCCGGGCGTGCTCAACCTGGTCCCCGGCACCGGCCCGGTCGTCGGCGAGGCTCTCGCCGGGCACCCCGACGTCGACCTGGTCTCGTTCACCGGCTCCACCGCCACCGGCGCCCGGATCATGCGGCTCGCCGCCGACCGGCTCGCCCGGGTCGCCCTGGAACTGGGCGGCAAGTCGGCAAACGTGATCCTCCCCGACGCCGACCTGGCCACCGCCGTCAAGGTCGGCGTCGGCAACGCCCTGCTCAACTCCGGGCAGACCTGCACGGCGTGGACCCGGATGCTGGTGCACCGCGACCGGTACGACGAGGCGCTCGACCTGATCGCCAACGCGGTGGCCGGCTACCGCCTCGGTGACCCGTTCGACGCTGCCACCCGGCTCGGCCCGCTGGTCTCCGCCGCCCAGGCCGAGCGGGTGCGCGGTCACGTCGACCGGGCGCTCACCGACGGCGCCCGCCTCGTCGCCGGCGGCCCCGACGCGCCCGTGCCGGACCGGGGCCATTTCGTCGCCCCGACCGTCTTCGCCGACGTGCACCCCGACAGCGCGCTCGCCCAGGAGGAGGTCTTCGGCCCGGTGCTCGCCGTTCTCCCGTTCGCCGACACCGACGAGGCCGTCGCCATCGCCAACAACTCGCGGTACGGGCTGGCCGGCGCGGTCTGGTCCGCCGACACCGACGCGGCGCTCGCCGTGGCCCGGCGGCTGCGTACCGGCGCGGTCGACATCAACGGCGCGCCGTTCAACCCGCTCGCCCCGTTCGGCGGCTACAAGCAGTCCGGGCTCGGCCGCGAGCTGGGCGTGCACGGGCTCGCCGAGTTCTGCGAGCTGAAGGCGATCCAGCGATGAGCGCCGCCGAGCCGACGACCGAGACCGGGCCGACGTCCGCGCCGGTCACCGTCCGCGCGCTGGTCGCTCGCGGGTCCGACGCCGAGCTGCGGGTCGAGCGGGTACGCCTGCCCGCTCCCGGCCCCGGCGAGGTGCGGGTGACGATCACCGCCGCCGGGGTCTGCCACTCCGATCTGTCGATGGCCAACGGCACCCTCGCGGCGCGGTTCCCGCTGGTGCTCGGGCACGAGGCGACCGGAGTGGTGGCCGGGACCGGGCCGGGCGTGGACCTGGCCGTCGGCACCCCGGTGGTGCTGAACTGGGCGCCGGCCTGCCGGGCCTGCTGGTGGTGCCGGCGCGGCGAGCCGTGGCTCTGCGCCGCCACCACCGCCCCGACAGTGCCGCGCGGCGAGACCGAGGACGGCGTACCGCTGCACCTGACCCTCGGCCTCGGCGCGCTGGCCGAGGCGGTGGTGGTGCCGGAGCGCGCGGTCATTCCGATTCCCGCCGGGCTGCCGGCCGAACAGGCCGCGCTGCTCGGCTGCGCGGTGCTCACCGGCGTCGGCGCGGTCCGTAACACCGCAGGGGTGGCGCCCGGCGAGTCCGTCGCCGTCGTCGGGCTCGGTGGGGTCGGGCTCGCCGTGCTCACCACCGCCCGCCGGGCCGGCGCCACGACGATCCTGGCCGTCGACGTCGCCGAGGCCAAGCGGGACCTGGCTCTCGCCGCCGGGGCGACCGACTTCCTGCTCGCCGACGACCGGCTCTCCAAGGAGGTACGGGCGCGCACCGAGAGCCGGGGCGTCGACCACGCCTTCGAGTGCGTCGGCCGCGCCGCCACCATCCGCGCCGCCTGGCGGCTCACCCGACGCGGGGGAGCGGTGACAGTGGTCGGCATGGGCGCCAAGGACGACATGGTCAGCCTCGGCGCGCTGGACATCTTCCACTCCGCCCGGACGCTGCGCTCCTCGGTGTACGGCTCGTCCGACCCGGACCGGGAGGTGCCGGTGCTCGCCGCCGAGCTGGCCGGCGGCGCACTCGATCTGGGGCTGCTGGTCAGCGGCACGATCCCGCTGGACGAGGCGCCCGCGGCGTTCGACCGGCTGGCCCGGGGCGAGGGCGCCCGCTGGGTGGTCACCCTGGACTGAGCCGAGCGGCACAGCCCGACCGGCGGCAACACGGAATGGGCCGTATAGGCGAAATGCCCGTTCCGTCCACGTACCCTGACTGTATTCGACAGGTTGCAGGGTCCGAGACGGGGGATTGAGACGGTGCAGGAATCCGAGGGCGCGGACAAGGGCCCGATGTCGGGCGGTGGGTCGTTCGACTTCTTTGTCGTCAACATCTCGAGCGCAGCGCTGGCCGGCACTGTCACCTGGACCGGCGGAGGCAGGTCCGAGAGTCTGGACGTCGAGGGTCTGGCACCCGCCGGGATGTCGCAGCAGCAGAGCTTCTCGCCGCAGTCCGGCAAGAACGACTACTGGCAGTGGTCCGAGAAGGGCGACAAGTACAAACTCAACGTGTACGACCAGGACCGCTACACAGCCGTGGTCATCAGCGACTTCGGCATCGGCGTTCTGGTGACGAACACCAGCCCCGGCACCTGGTCCTGGTGACGTGAGAGAGCCGGCCCGGGTGGGCCGGCTTCTGCTCACTTGCCGGTGACGATGCCCGGGTTGATGCAGAGCCCCGGGTTGGCGCCGTTCTTCTCGGCGATCTCCAGGCAGCGGGTCACCTTGTCGACAGTCGCGTTGGTCTCGGTGATCTGCTTGGAGATCTCGGCGTTCTTGCGGTCCTGCTCCAGGTTGCGGGTCTGCGCCAGCTTGTCCTGGAACGCCTTGATGTTGCCCTCGGTCTTGTCGTCGTGGTTCACCCGGGTGATGGTCACCGAGAGGATGTCCACGTCGGCGGCGAGGCGGGTCTCCGCGCTGGTCTTGATGTTCGCCGCGAACGGCTTCAGGTCGACGTTGAGATCACCGGTCCGGGCGTCGATCTTCTCCAACGGGTTGTACGCGGCGAACGCGTCGTTGACCGCGCTGTCCAGCTGCACACCCACCCGCTGGCCCCGGAAGCTGACGAAGTCTCCCTTGTAGTCCATAAACTGCTTCGGCGCGTTCTCCGGCCTGACCTGCCACTCGACGAGCACCTCGACGCACGCGTCGGCGAGCGTGCCGGTGCGGACCCGTACGCAGTTGTCACCGCCGATGTGGTCGTACTTCTGCCGGCCGGCGTCCCACTCGCGACCTTCTGCCAGGGGGCGACCCACTTGAGGCCCGAGCCGGTCACCTTGCCGGTGGGCTTGCCGAAGCTGGTGACGATGCCGACCGAACGGATGGGCACCGAGTGGGCGCTGGAGGTGACGCCGACCAGCAGGGTGAGGGCGAGGAGAACGAGCGCCGCGAGGGCGGCCATCCGCTTCAGCGGCCGCGCGGAGGCGACGAGAGCCAGGACGGCGCTGACCGCCACTGCGACGGCGAAGACGATCGCCATGGTGAAGCCGACGGGCATGGGGTGGGAACCTTCCGTTGGGCTGTGTGGATCATCAACCTAGGAGATCCGGTCAAGTCGCCGGCGTGCGGTAGTGGAGTTCGCGCACGTCCCCGGCGGGTCGAATATGGAGCCCATCGACATGGCTCGACTCGTCCGGCCCGCCGTAGGTTTCGTCCACGCGACGGGCCTGTGACCACGGTCACCGGACCGGTCCGTCGCCGGGACGTGCGGAGGATGAGGCGATGGCCGGGCAAGCGCTCCTGTCGGCCCGTGGGCTGACCCGCGACTTCCGGGGCTTCCGGGCGGTCGACGACGTCGACCTCGACGTGACGGCGGAGAGCGTGCACGCGCTGGTCGGCCCGAACGGCGCGGGCAAGACCACCCTGTTCAACCTGCTCACCGGGTTCCTGCGACCCAGCGGCGGGCGGATCGAGCTGGCCGGGCGGGACGTCACCGGGCTGCCGCCGGAGCGGGTGGCGCGGCTCGGTGTGGCCCGCTCGTTCCAGATCACCAGCCTGTTTCCGCAGTTGTCCGCGCGGGAGCACGTCGCGCTGGCGTTGCAGTCGCCCAGTGGGCTGGGCTGGCGGTTCTGGCGTTCGGCGAAGCTGATGGGCCGCTACACCGAGCGCGCCGACGAACTGCTGGCCATGGTGGGGCTGGCCGACCTGGCGCACGCGCCGTCGGAGGCGCTGGCGTACGGGCGCAAGCGGGCCCTGGAGTTGGCCATCGCCCTGGCGTTGGACCCGAAGGTGCTGCTGCTCGACGAGCCGACCGCCGGGATGGGCCTGGAGGACGTCGACCGCACCGTCGAGCTGATCAGCCGGGTCCGCCAGGGCCGGACCGTGGTGATGGTCGAGCACAACATGAGCGTGGTCGGCCGGCTCGCCGACACCGTCACCGTGCTCCAGGCCGGCAAGGTCCTCGTCGAGGGCCCGTACGAGCAGGTCCGCGCCGACGAGCGTGTGATCACCGCCTACCTCGGAGCCGCCGATGCTGCGCATTGAGAACCTGTCCGCCAGCTACGGCGAGGCGCGGGTGCTGCGCGACGTCAGCCTCCAGGTCGCCGCCGGCGAGGTGGTCACCCTGGTCGGGCGCAACGGTGCCGGCAAGTCCACCCTGCTGCGCTGTGTGATGGGGCTGCACGCCGGGCAACGCGGCACGGTCGAGCTGGACGGGCGGGACATCACCAGGCTGCCGGCGCACAAGCGGGCCCGACTGGGGCTGGGCTGGGTGCCCGACGACCGGGGCAGTTACGCCACGTTGACGGTCACCGAGAACCTCATCCTGCCACCCACCGTCGGCCCCGACCCGTGGTCGCTGGAGCGGGTGTACGAGGCGTTCCCGGCCCTGCACACCCGGCGGGACTCGGCGGCCACCATGCTCTCCGGCGGCGAGCAGCAGATGCTCGCGCTGGCCCGGGTGCTGCGGATGGGCGCTCGGCTGCTGCTCTGCGACGAGCCCACCGAAGGGCTGTCGCCGCTGCTGGTGCAGCAGGTAGGCGACCTGCTGCGCGAGGCCAAGCGGCACGGGGTGACAGTGCTGCTTGTCGAACAGAACCTGCACTTCGCCACCGGTGTCGCCGACCGGCACTACCTGCTGGCCGAGGGACGCGTCGCCGAGGCGATGGACAACTCCGAGGTGCGGTCCCGGGAACGCGAACTGCTCGCGTACCTCGGGATCTGATTTTTTCGACGACGATCCGCACGACGACGCGCGGGATGGATGGAGTGGGCATGCGCAGGACGGTGGGTGTGGCCGCGGCGTCGGCCGCGGTGGTGCTGATGGCCGGTTGCGGCGGCGGTGGGCCCCAGTCGGGCGGCGACCAGAAGCTGACCGGCGACAAGATCGTGCTGGGCGTGCTCAACGACCAGTCCGGGGCGTACTCGGAGCTGTCCGGGAAGAACTCGGTGACGGCGGTGGAGATGGCCATCGCCGACTTCACCGCGAAGTACGGCGACAAGGCGGTGACCACTGACATCACCGTGCAGACCGCCGACCACCAGAACAAGCCGGACGTGGCCAACTCCAAGGCCCAGGAGATGTACGACCGCAAGGGCGTCGACCTGATCCTGGACGTGCCCACCTCGTCGGCGGCGCTGAAGGTCGCCGACGTGGCGAAGGAGAAGAAGAAGCTCTACTTCAACATCGGTGCGGCGACCACCGACCTGACCGGCAAGAGCTGCAACAGGTACACCTTCCACTACGCCTACGACACGTACATGCTGGCCAACGGCACCGGGAAGACCACCACCGAGCAGATCGGCAAGAACTGGTACATCCTCTACCCGAACTACGCCTTCGGTCAGGACATGGAGAAGAGCTTCTCCACCGCGATCACGGCGGCCGGCGGCACGGTCGTCGGCAGGGACGGGGCGCCGTTCCCGAACACCAGCGGCGACTTCTCCACCTTCCTGCTCAAGGCGCCGAACCTGAAGCCGAAGCCGGACGTGCTGGGCACCATGCAGGCCGGCGCGGAGCTGGTCAACGTGGTGAAGCAGTACAACGAGTTCAAGCTGAGGGACAAGGGCGTCGGCCTGGCGGTGGGGCTGATGTTCCTCACCGACATCCACTCGCTCACCCCGGCCGCGCTCGCCGGCACCACGTACACCGACGCCTGGTACTGGAACTTCGACGCGAAGAACCGGGAGTTCGCCGACCGCTTCCAGCAGAAGGCCGGCACCCGGCCGACGTTCGCGCACGCCGCCAACTACTCCGCCGCGTTGCAGTACCTGGAGGCGGTGCAGGCCGCCGGCACCGACGACGCGGACGCGGTGGTCAAGGCTCTGGAGGGCAAGACGGTCGAGGACGTCTTCCTGCGCAACGGCAAGATCCGCGCCGAGGACCACCGGGTGGTGCACGACGCGTACCTGGCCCAGGTGAAGCCGCAGGCCGAGGTCACCGAGCCGTGGGACTACGTGAAGGTGCTCGAGACGATCCCCGCCGCGGAGGCGTTCCGCGCGCCCTCCGCGGACTGCAAGCTATGAGTGGATTCGCGCAGAACACCTTCAACGGGTTGGTGAGCGGGGCGTTCTACGCCCTGCTCGCCCTCGGGCTCGCTGTCATCTTCGGCATGCTGCGGGTGGTCAACTTCGCCCACGGCGCGTTCTACATGCTCGGCGCGTTCGGCGCGTACGTGCTGCTCACCGAGGCTGGTGTGCCGTTCTGGGCGGCCCTGGTGATCATGCCGGTGGGGCTGGGCCTGCTCGGCATGGCGCTGGAACGCGCGGTGATCCACCGACTGACCACACTGGACCCGCTCTACAACTTCCTGCTCACCTTCGGTCTCACCCTGATCCTCCAGGACCTGGTGAAACTGCGCTACGGCGTGCAGTCCAGCCCGTACGCCACCCCGTCGCTGTTGAGCGGGTCGGTGAACTTCGGGCTCTTCGACTTCCCGACGTACCGGGTGTTCATCCTCGGCTTCGCGGTGCTGCTCTGCGTCGCGGTGTGGTGGGTGCTGACCCGGACCCGGATCGGCATGGTGGTCCGGGCGGCCACCGAGCGGCCGGACCTGACCCGCGCGTTCGGCATCGACGTCGGACGGTGGGTGACCCCGGTCTTCGGCTTCGGCATCGGGCTCGCCGGCCTGGCCGGGGTGCTGGCCGCGCCGATGCGCGCGGTCAACCCGTTGATGGGCGCCGACCTGATCATCGTGGTCTTCGCGGTGGTGGTGATCGGTGGGCTGGGCTCGATCTTCGGCTCGGTCGCCGCCGGCTTCGGCATCGGCCTGGTCCAGGCGTGGGGCGAGGCGTACCTGTCCAACTTCCCGATCGTCTCGCAGACCATCGTCTTCGTGGTGATGGCGGTCGTGCTGCTCTGGCGCCCGGCGGGTCTGTTCGGCCGTGAGGAGGCACCGGCATGACGAGCACTGTGGACACCGCGCCCGAGGCGGCGCGTCCGGCCCCGCCCTCCGGGCTGGTCGCCGTCGTCCGCGCACCCCGCTGGGTCCGGTACGCGCTGCTCGCCGTCGGGCTGCTCGTCGCGGCGTGGCTGCCCAACGGCCTCTACCCGGCGGTGGCGGTGGACATCCTCTGCTGGGCGCTGTTCGCCGTCGCGGTGGACCTGCTGCTCGGCTTCACCGGGCTGATGTCCTTCGGGCACGCGGCGTTCTGGGGCACCTCGGCGTACGTCACCGGGTTGGTGGCCATCCACGCCGGCCTGCCGTTCCCCCTCGCGGTGCTGGCCGGGGCGCTGGCCGCCGCCGTGCTCGCGGTGCCGATCGGCTACCTGGCGGTCAAGCGGACCGGCATCTACTTCGCCATGGTGACCCTGGCCTTCGCGCAGCTGGTCTACTACGTCGCCAACGAGTGGCGCTCGGTCACCCAGGGCGAGAACGGTCTCCAGGGCGTGCCCCGGGAGCTGTTCGGTCTGGACCTCACCGACGACTACTACTTCTACTACGCGATCCTGCCGGTCGTGCTGCTCGGGCTGGCCGCCGCCTGGCGGATCGTGCACTCGCCGTTCGGCCGGGTGCTGGTCGGCATCCGGGACAATCCGGCCCGGGCCCGGGCGCTGGGCTACCCGGTGCACCGCTACAAGCTCACCGCGTTCGTGCTCTCCGGGTTCATCGCCGGCCTCGGCGGCGGGTTGTTCGCGGTCGGCCACCGGTTCGTCTCGCTGGACGTGCTGCACTGGACCACCTCCGGCAAGGCGGTCATCGTGGTGGTGCTCGGTGGGATCGGCACCCTCTGGGGCGGGGTGCTCGGCGCCGCCCTCGTGGTCCGGCTGGAGGACTGGCTGTCGTTCTCCGGGTTCGAGGCGATCGGCCTGGTCACCGGCGCCATCTTCGTCCTCGTCGTGGTGCTGTTCCGGCGCGGCATCTGGGGCAGCGTCGCCGCGCCGGCCCACCGGTGGGCGGCCCGCCGCCGGTAAAGTCCGCGACGGCGCATCCGCCCCGCGCCGTTTGAGCTAACCCCCGGGTAGGGAACGTCTACCTGGAGGTGCGTCTGGTGCTGACCGATCCGATGCCGGCGGAGGCGGTGCAGGTCGCGCGGCGGCAACTCTCGCTGGCCGCCGAGGACCTGGACGCCAACGCAGTCGCCTCGCTGCTGCTGGAGCTGGCCGAGACCTGGGCCGTGCCGGCGCTCTGGGAGCAGGCCTGTCGTCCGCTGCTGGCCCGGCTGCCGGGGCGTACCGCCACCGGGCACGCCCTCTTCGAGGGGGTCCGGGTCGGGTTGGACGCGTACCGCCGGGAGCCGGGCCGGTCACTGCCCACCGGCGGCTTACTGCTGGCCGGTGCGGAGGATGACACCTACGGCCTCGGCCTGCTCGCGCTCGCCGCCGCGCTGCGCGAGCAGGGTCGTGGCTGCCTGAATCTCGGACCCGCGCTGCCCTGGCCCGCGCTGGGCAGCGCGGTGCGCCGGGCGGGTCCGCACACCGTCGTGCTCTGGTCGCAGACGCCGGTCACCGCCCGCGCGCCCCGCCTGGTGCGGTTGGCCCGGGACTTTCCGTTCCTCCGGGTGTACGGCGCGGGGCCGGGCTGGACCGCGCCGCTCGCCGCGCCGACGACCCGGCTGGACGCGCTGCCGGAGGCGGTCGCCGCCTGCCTCGCCGCCGCGCCGGCACGTGACTCCCGCCACATACGATACGGATCGGTGCCGTATCGTTAATGCGACCCGTAGGCTGACCCCGGTTACGAGTCTGATGCGTATCGTATTGCGCGGCCAGTCACAGCATGGGGGGAACACCGGTTATGGAGTTGCACGACAACACGGGACACCCGAGGAGGTGGGCGATCCTGGGGGTGCTGGTGATCAGCCTCCTCGTGGTCGTCCTCGACAACACGATCCTCAACGTCGCGCTGCGCACCCTGGCCGACCCGGTGCACGGCCTCGGCGCGAGCCAGGGCGAGCTGGAGTGGGCGATCAACTCCTACACGCTGGTCTTCGCCGGGCTGCTGTTCACCTTCGGGGTGCTCGGCGACCGCGCTGGCCGCAAGCGTTTCCTGATGATCGGTCTGGTGCTGTTCGGCCTGGCCTCGCTGCTCTCCGCGTACGCGCAGAGCCCCGGCCAGCTCATCGCGGCCCGCGCCCTGATGGGGGTCGGCGGCGCGGCCATCATGCCGGTCACGTTGTCGATCATCTCCAACGTCTTCGACCCGCGGGAGCGGGGTCGGGCCATCGGTGTCTGGGCCGGCGCGGTCGGCCTCGCCGTGGCGATCGGCCCGATCCTCGGCGGCGCGCTGCTGGAGCACTTCTGGTGGGGCTCGGTCTTCCTGATCAACGTGCCGGTGGTCGTCGCCGGCGTGATCCTGGTGGCGCTGCTGGTCCCCGAGTCGCGTGACCCACGGCCCGGCCGGATCGACGTGCTCGGCGTCCTGCAGTCCGTCGTCGGCCTGGTCGCCCTCTCCTACGGCATCATCGACGGCGGCGAGCACGGCTTCGACCGCCCGGTGGCCTGGGGCTCGATCCTGGTCGGCCTCGCGGTGCTGGCCTGGTTCGTGCAGCACGAGCGGCGCAGCGACCACCCGTCGCTGGACGTCCGGCTCTTCAAGGTGCCCCGGTTCGCCGCCCCGGTCGCCATCGTCGGCCTGGTCTTCTTCGCCGCCATGGGCTCGATGTTCTTCGGCTCGTTCTACCTGCAACTGGTGCGGGGCTACAGCCCGCTGCAGACCGGTCTGCTCTTCCTGCCCTTCGCCGGCGCCCAGCTGATCTTCGCGCCGCGCAGCGCCGCATGGTCCGCCGCTACGGCGGTAAGGCCGTCGCCGCCGTCGGGTTGGCGTTGACCGTGGTCTCGCTCGCCGCGTTCGTCTTCATCGGCGCCACCACCCCGATCTGGATCGTGCTGCTCGTCTTCCTCATCCAGGGCGCCGGAATGGCCAACATCATGCCGCCGGCCACTGAGTCGATCATGTCGGCGCTGCCCCGGGAGAAGGCCGGTGTGGGCTCCGCGGTCAGCAACACCATCCGCCAGGTGGCCGGCGCGCTCGGCGTGGCCGTCCTCGGCTCGGTGCTCTCCGCGGTCTACCGCAGCGACATCAGTGACGCCCTGACCGGCCTGCCCGCGCAGGCCCGGGACAGCGCCAACGAGTCGATCTCCGGAGCGTACGCGGCTGCGGGCCAGCTCGGCCCGGCCGCGCCGACGCTGATCTCGGCGGCCAACGACGCCTTCGTCACCGCCATGCACTGGGCGGCCGGGCTCTCCGGGATCATCGCCGCGCTCGGCATCATCGTGGTGCTGCGCTGGATGCCGGGCCGGGAGGAGACGAACCTCGCCCCGGCGACCCCGGTCGCCGAGCCCGAGTTGGCCGGCACGGCATAGGTTCGGGAAGAATGTCGGACATGACGTCCACTGCCGATGCTCCGCGGTCGCCTGGTCGACCGCGGAGCATCCGCGCCGACGAGGCCATCATCGAGGCCACCCTCGACCTGCTCGCCGAGGGCAGCACCATCGAGGCGCTCTCGATCGAGTCGATCGCCGCCCGCGCCGGAGTCGGCAAGGCCACCATCTACCGGCGCTGGGCCGGCAAGGACGCGTTGCTCCTGGACGCGCTTCGCCGGCTCAAGGGCATCCTGGCGCAGCCGGCCGGCCACTCCGTCCGCGACGACCTGGTGCTGCTCGTCGGCGCGATCGGCAAGAACGTCGACCCACGAGCCGCGAAGATCATGCCCTGCCTGGTGCCCGCGGTGAACCGCAGCTCGGACCAGTTCCAGCTCTACCAGAACATCATCGCCCCCCGGCGGCAGCTGATGCGCGAGGTGCTGCGGCGCGGCATCGACGAGGGGGTGCTCCGGGCCGACATCGACGTCGAGGTGACGATGGCGCTGCTCACCGGACCGATGCTGATCCAACGAGTGCTCCAGTGGAATCCGGACCTGGACGAGCAGAGCCTGCCCGAGCGGGTCGTCGACGCCGTGCTGGAGGGCATCCGGACCCGCTGATCCGGTCTGCTGGGCTGGTGGGGGCTGCCGGGTCGGCGGGGCCGCCGGGTCGGTGGGGGCTGCCGACGCCGGCCCGGGGGCCGGTGCGGGGCGGGTTCGGCGGCGGTCAGCCGGCCGGTGCCCGCAGCCGATGCAGACGCAGTGCGAGCTGCACCTCCAGGGCCCGCTCGGGGCGTTGCCAGTCGGTGCCGAGCAGCTGCCGACCCGCTCCAGGCGCTGGGTGACCGTGTTGACGTGCACGTGCAGCTGCTCGGCGGCCCGGGCCAGACTGCCGCCCACCCCGAAGTACGCCTCCAGCGTCTTCACCAGCGCCGTGCCCCGCCGGGCGTCGTAGTCGACCACCGGCCCGACGGTGGCGCGGAGGAAGTCGGTCACGTCCTTCTCGCCCCGGTCACCGACGGTGCCCAGCAGCAGCCCGACGAAGCCCAGCTCCACGGTGCTCGCGCCCTGCCCGGCGCGGCCCAGCGCACCCAGCGCCGTCAGGCACCGGTCCGCCTCCTGGAACGTTCTCGCCAGCGCCGCCGGCGTGTTCGCCGGGCCGCTCGCCCCGGCGGTCACCGGTCGGCCGGTCACCCGGGACAGGTCCCGGGCCACCGCGCGGGCGCTGCCGCCGGCGTCCAACCCGGGCAGCATCAACACCACCCGACCGTCGCGCGCCGCGGCCAGCCCGCCGCGCGCCGAGGCGTACGTGGTGGCCCAGGAGAGGATCCGCTGCCGAGCAGAGCCGGTCGCCGCTATCGCGTCGTCGCCCACCGCCACCAGCACGTGCGGCGCGTCCAGGTCCACCCCGAGGCGACGGGCCCGGCTGCGCAGCGCGTCGGTGTCGCGCAACGGGCGGGCGATCAGGTCGTCCAGCAGCTCGCCGCGGACCCGCCCCTCCGCCTCCGCGACCGTCCTGCGGAACAGCAGCAGCAGCGCGGTCACCAACGCGGCCCGCTCCAGGATGCGCTGGTCGGCGTCGACCAACTCGTCATCCGGGCGCAACACCAGGGCACCCAGGTTCTCCGCGCCCGCCACCACCGCCGCGTACCAGAGCGGACCCCGGCGCACGCTGCGCCCCTCGGTCCGGGACGCGGCCACCGCCTCCACGATGTCCGCCCGGTCCGGCTCGTCGATCTCGCCCACCCGGGCCAGCAGCCGACCCTCGGCGTCCAGCGCCAGCAGCGCACCGCCCAGCACCTCGGTCACCGCCGCCGCCACGTCCTCCACCCCGCCGCCGCGCAGCACCAGCGCGGTCATCCGGTCGTGGGCCGCCGCGGCGCGCTCCACCGAGCTGCTGTGCGCCCGGATGGTGGTGTTCGCCGCCGACAGCTCGGCCAGCGCCGAGCGGGTCTCGGTCAACAGCCGGGCGGTGTCGATCGCCACCGCGGCGTGCGCGGCGAGGGACACCAGCAGCGCCACCTCCTCCCGGACGAACGGCCGGGCCGAACGGTTGGCCGCGTAGAGCACCCCGATCGAGGTGGAGCCGAGCCGCAACGGCACCCCGAGGATCGCCACCAGCCCCTCCTCCCCGACCCCGGCGTCGATCTCGCCGGTGTGGTGGAACCGCGCGTCCTCGCCGTAGTTCGCGGTGACGTACGGCGCGCCGGACTGGGCCACCAGGCCACCGAGGCCCGCGCCCATCGGCAGCCGCAGCCGCTGGAAGCGGGCCGAGACGGACCCGTCGGTCACCCGCATGTACGTGTCGCCACGCTCGTCGTCGTTGAGCGTCATGTAGGCCACGTCCGCGCCGAGCAGGTGGCGGGCCCGGTGCACGATCGCCCGCAGCACGTCGTCCAGGTCACGCAGCCCGGCCAGGTCGCTGACCGTGTCGTACAGGCCGGACAGCTCGGTCTCGCGGCGGCGGCGACGCTCCAGCAGCGCGCGGACCCGCAACGCCACCGACCTGGCCTGCTCCAGCTCGGCCAGCCGGTCCGGCGGGAGCCCGGCGGCCCGCGCGGCCACCAGGGGGCCCTCGAACTCGACCGCCGCGGCCTCACGGGCGAGCAGCTCCAGGAACTCCACAGGCGAGGACATGGTCGACATTGTGCTCGGGCCCACTAGTTGGCCGTCCAGCCCCCGTCGAGCGCGATCGACGCGCCGCTGATGAACGCCGCCGGCGGCGAGCAGAGGTACGCCAGCAGCTCGGCGACCTCCTCCGGCTCGATCAGCCGCTTGATCGCGGCCCGGGCCAGCATGATTTTTTCGATCACCTCGGCCTCGTCGATGCCGTGGCTGGCCGCCTGGTCGGCGATCTGGCTCTCCACCAGCGCGGTGCGCACGTACGCCGGGTTGATGCAGTTGGCGGTGACCCCGTGCGCGGCGCCCTCCAGGGCGACCACCTTGGACAGCCCCTCCAGGGCGTGCTTCGCCGAGACGTAGGCCGCCTTGTACGGCGAGGCGCGCAACCCGTGCACCGAGGAGATGTTGACGACCCGCCCCCAACCCCGGGCGTACATGTGCGGCAGCGCCCGGCGGATCAGCAGGAACGGCGCCTCCACCATCACCCGCTGGATGTACTCGAACCGCTCGACCGGGAAGTCCTGCACCGGCGCGACGTGCTGGAGTCCCGCGTTGTTCACCACGATGTCCACGTCCACGTCGAGCTGGTCCACCGCCGCGACGTCGGACAGGTCGACACCCGCGGCCCGGCCGCCGGCCTCGGCCGCCACCGCCTTGGCCGCTGCCAGGTTGCGGTCCACCACGAGCACCTTGGCGCCGGCCGCCCCCAACCGCAGGGCGCACGCCCGCCCGATGCCGCTGCCGCCACCGGTGACCAGGGCGGTCCGACCGGCGAGGTCGACCTGTACGACGTGGGGGACCGCCACGGGTTCTGCCGTCATGGCGCAAGAAGTTACGAGCTGTGTCCCCTCCGGCACATGGGCCGGCGACACATACTCCGTGCCAAAGCTGTGTGGCCCCGCCGACCCTCACCCCGCGCCCCGGCGTTGCCCGCCGGCCGCCGTCCGCCCGTCTGCCTCAAGATCGCGCTCGATCCTGGATGTGGTGGCCTGCGGGCTCGGGGATGCCACCGCATCCGTGTTCGAGCACGATCTTGGCGCGGGGCGCTCGTTGCCCCGGGGACGTGAGGGCGTGTCCCGTGGGGTTGGTGGGAAGGGCGACGGTTAGGGTGTCGAACACACGTACTGCTGACGGCTGGGGAGGGGGCGGCGTGCGCGTGCTCGGTGTCGACCCGGGGCTGACCCGGTGTGGGGTGGGCGTGGTCGAGGGGGTGCCCGGTCGGCAGTGCACCCTGATCGCCTACTACGTGGTCTACACCGACCCGGCCGACGACCTGGCGCTGCGGCTGCTGCACCTGGACCGGTCGCTGACCAAGTTGGTCGCCGAGCACCAACCGGAGAGCGTCGCCGTCGAGCGGGTGTTCAGCCAGCACAACGTGCGCACGGTGATGGGCACCGCGCAGGCCAGCGGCATCGCCGTGCTGGCCGGGGCGCGCGCCGGGCTGCCCGTGCAGACGTACACCCCGAGCGAGGTGAAGGCGGCAGTGACCGGCTCCGGTCAGGCCGACAAGGCGCAGATGACCGCCATGGTGACCCGGCTGCTGCGGCTGGCCGAGCCGCCGAAGCCGGCCGACGCCGCCGACGCCCTGGCGCTGGCCATCTGCCACGTGTGGCGCGGCGGGACCCGCTCCAAGCTGGCCGCCGCGGCCGACCGGGCACGACGAGGAGGAGCACGATGATCGCCAGCGTGCGCGGCACGGTGACCGCGACAGGTCCGGACCAGGCCGTGATCGAGGTCGGCGGTGTCGGGCTCGCCGTGCACTGCGCCCCGGGCACCCTCGCGGAGCTGCGGGTCGGCCAGGTCGCCCGGCTCGCCACCAGCCTGATCGTGCGGGAAGACTCGCTGACCCTCTACGGCTTCGCCGACGACGACGCCAAGTCGCTGTTCGAGTTGCTCCAGACCGCCAGCGGGGTCGGCCCGCGACTGGCCCAGGCGGTGCTGGCCGTGCACACCCCGGACGCGGTCCGAAAGGCGATCGCCAACGCCGACACGGCCGCGTTGACCCGGGTGCCGGGGATCGGCAAGAAGGGCGCGGAACGCCTGGTGCTGGAGCTGCGGGACCGGATCGGCCCGGTGCCGATCGGCGCCGACGGCGCGGGCGGGGTGACCGGCGGCAACTGGCCGGACCAGGTCCGGCAGGCGCTGGTCGGGCTGGGCTGGACGGCCGGTCAGGCCGACCAGGCGGTAGCCGCCGTGGCGGAGACGATCGAGGGCGACACCCCGCCGGTGCCGGTCCTGCTCAAGCAGGCCATCCGACTGCTCGGGCGGACCCGATGAGCGCGAGGAGCGAGCCGGGCTCGGGAACTCCGCGAGTGAGGAAGGCGCGGTGAGCGAGACCGACGGGCTCGTCTCGGCGTACGTCAGCGACGCCGACCGGGACGCGGAGGCCACGGTTCGACCGCGACGGCTCGCGGAGTTCGTCGCCCAGGACCGGGTGCGCGATCAGCTCGACCTGTTGTTGCAGGGTGCGATGCGGCGGGGGTCGCCACCGGATCACATCCTGCTCTCCGGCCCGCCCGGGTTGGGCAAGACGAGTCTGGCCAACATCGTCGCGGCCGAGTTGGGCTCGGGCATCCGGGTGACCAGCGGCCCGGCGATCGAGCGGTCCGGTGATCTGGCGGCGATCCTGACCAGCCTCGCCGAGGGCGACGTGCTCTTCATCGACGAGATCCACCGCATCGCGCGGCCGGCGGAGGAGTTGCTCTACAGCGCGATGGAGGACTTCCGGGTCGACGTGGTGGTCGGCAAGGGCCCGGGGGCGACGGCGATCCCGCTGGACGTCGAGCCGTTCACCCTGGTCGGCGCGACGACCCGGTCGGGCCTGTTGACCGGGCCGATGCGGGACCGGTTCGGCTTCGTCGCGCACCTGGACTTCTACGCCCCGGCGGATCTGGAGACGCTGCTGCACCGCTCGGCGCGGATTCTCGGCGTGCCGATCACCCCGGCCGGGGCGACCGAGATCGCCGGTCGGTCGCGTGGCACACCACGGATCGCCAACCGGCTGCTGCGCCGGGTCCGCGACTACGCGGAGGTGCGGGCCGACGGGGTGGTCGATCTCGACACCGCCCGTGCCGCCCTGATCGTCTACGACGTGGACGCGCTCGGCCTGGACCGGTTGGACCGGGCGGTGCTGACCGCGCTTGTCGACTCGTTCCGGGGTGGCCCGGTCGGGTTGTCCACCCTCGCCGTGGCGGTGGGGGAGCAGCCGGACACGGTCGAGGAGGTCTGCGAGCCGTTCCTGGTCCGCGCCGGTCTGTTGGCGCGGACGCCCCGGGGTCGGGTGGCCACCGAGGGGGCCTGGCGGCATCTGGGGCGCACTCCACCGAATGGTACATTTGGTGCAGATAGCCCGCCGGTGCCCGATCTGTTCTCGTTGGATACCGATCAGCCGTGATGCGAACGTGATCTGTGCCGCATTCGGTGTTCTCAGGTGCAGGGTTTAGACTTCGCCGCGGTCTGTACAGGACGTGAGAATCCGCCTCCGCTCCGGCACCCCCGGTGCTGGGCGGCGGCCAATGGGAAGGTCAGTAACCGTGCATTACGCAGCAGCGGGCGGCGGGGCCGGCGGTTTCACGCCGATCCTGATGATCGCCCTGCTCTTCGGTGTCATGTATTTCATGATGATCCGGCCCCAGCAGAAGCGCCGCCGTGAGGCGGAGTCGATGCAGTCGAACCTCGGCCCCGGCGACGAGGTCGTGACCATCGGCGGGCTCTACGGCACGGTCACCGGCGTCGAGGACGACACCGTCCTGCTCGAGGTGGCACCGGGCGTGCAGACCCGCTACGCCCGCCCGGCCATCGCGCGGGTGGTCACCCGCGCGGAGCTGCCGAGCGAGCCGGTCACCGAGGACGCGGAAACCGCCAAGGACTGACCGTCCGCCCGTGGGTGGCGGTCCGGCGTACGGCCGGTCCACCGACCTTCGGGGTCGCCGCGCCCGATGGGGCAGCGGACGAGACGTGAAAACTGGATAGTTGGGTCGACGTCGGGCGTCGACACGTTCCCGTGACCGTCGGCGATCCGTGCCGGGGTGCCCGGTCCTCGTGTCGGCATCTCGTCGGCTCAAGGCAGACCCGTCGGGCGGGACACCGGCCCGACACCGCCGTCGCTGCGCAGAGCGGCGCGACCGTACAGGGAGACAGGACAGCCGTGGCACCACCTCAGGGACAGATGCGCCCCGGGCGGCAGCTCGCCGTGCTCGGGTTCATCTTCGTGGTCCTCTATCTTTTGGTGTTCTTCGCCGGAGCCAACGGCAGCTTCAAGGACCGGCTCGAGCCAAAGCTCGGCCTGGACCTGATCGGCGGCACCCGGATGACGCTGGAGGCGACCAACTCCATCGACGGCAAGCCGCCGACGGCGGAGAACCTCGAGGAGGCCCGGCAGATCATCGAGAACCGGGTCAACGGGCTCGGCGTGGCCGAGGCCGAGGTGGTCACCGAGGGCAACCGGAACATCGTCATCTCCCTGCCCGGTGAGAACCGGAACCTCGACGAGGTGGGCAGCGCGGCCGAGCTGCGCTTCCGTAAGGTGCTGAAGGCGGCGGACGGCAGCGGGACGATCGCCGCGCCGCCGGCCGCCACGCCGGCCCCGTCGGGCAGCGCCGTGCCGAC
>NZ_JAEVHL010000023.1 GCF_016803395.1 Micromonospora tarensis
GATCCGCCGGTCCGGTCGCCCCCGCGCCGGCGCCGCTCCGATGCGGCCCTGGCGGGACCACTTCCGGCCCTGGTCGCATCGGCTGCGCGAGCTCACCGAGATCGGCCTGCGGGTCGACGGGGACCGGCTGGACGCGCTGGACCGCCGGGCGGTCGCGGCGGTGCGGCAGCGCGCCGAGGCCGACCACCTGACCACGGCCCGGGAGGCGGCGGAGGCGTACGCATCGGCCCACGCCGGACTCGCCGCCGTGCAGCACGGCGCGGTCGAGCAGGAGCTGGCCGTCGTCGCCCGCTCCTTCTACCACTTCATCGGGGGCTGGCCGGAGCCCTGGCAGGTCCGCACGGCCGACGGTGTCCGGGAGTGCCCACAGTGCGGTGACCTCACCGCCGTCGGCCACGACGTCACGCCGGCGGCCGGCACCGGGCCCCGACTGTGCTATCTGGTCTGCTCCCGCTGCGGGGAGGTCCTCTCCGGCGCCGCGGAGTTCCCCGCGACGGTCCGGGTCACGACACCGGCCGAGGTGGCCTGCGGCGAGCCGTTCCGCCTCGTCGTCGAGGTCACCGCCCCGGCGGACCGGGCCGTCGCCGTGACGGTCGGCGCCGCCTTCCGCCGGCAGGACCTGCTGCGCTGCCGGCTCGACGGGATCACCTCGGTCGAGCTGCCCGCTGGCGCGCGACACACCCTCGAACTGACCGGGAACAGCGACCGGGACCGGACCATCCCGGACCTGCACACCATCGTCGTCCTCGTCGCCGTCGACGGCGCGCTCCGCTGCCTCAGCCGTGCCGTCTGGCTGCGGGCCCGACGCTGCTGACGACCGCCGCCACACCTCGCCCGACCCGCTGCTCAGTCCGTTGTTGGAGGCCCCGCAATGACCACCCGAGACACCGGATCGCCCGCCGCGCAGACGTTGACCGGCATGTTCGCCACGAGCGTGCGGACCTGGCCGGACCGTCCCGCCGTCAGCGACGACGACACCACCCTCTCGTACGCCGAACTCGACCGGCGCTCCGCGGCCCTGGCGGTCGACCTGCGGGCCCGGGGGATCGGCGCCGAGGACCGGGTGGGCCTCTACCTGGACCGTTCGGTGGACCTGGTGGTGGCCGTCCTCGGCATCCTGCGGGCCGGCGCCGGCTACGTCGCCGTGGACGCGCGGTACCCGGACGGCCGCCGCGACCACATGCTGGTCGCTGGCGGCTGCAAGCTGGTGGTGACCCGCGCGGACTGGCAGCAGCGCATCGCGCACCTGGGTCTCGATGAGCTGCCCTTCCGCAGCACTGCCACCCCGGCGGCGCCGGCCGTGGATCACGCCGAGTCGGCCGGGGCGGCCAGCGTGCTCTTCACCTCCGGTTCGGCCGGCAAGCCCAAGGCGATCGTGCTGGAGCACCGGAACATCGTCTCGTTCGCCGCCAACCCGAGCCTGCCGGAACTGGTGCCGGACGACCGGGTCGGTCAGATCTCCAGTGTCTCCTTCGACGCCTTCCACTTCGAGCTGTGGACGACGCTGTACCGGGGTGCGGAGCTCGCCGTCCTGCCGGCCGTGCCCGAGCTGCTGGCCGCCGACTTCCGGCGGGAGATGCGGCGGCGACGGATCACCGCGATGCTCGTCCCCACCATGGTCATCAACCAGGTGATCCGGGAGGACCGGGACGCCTTCGCCCCGCTGCGGATCCTCCAGGCCGGTGGTGACGTCCTCCTGCCCTCGGCCTGCCGGGACCTGTTGCACGGCGACTTCCAGGGCGAGCTGTACAACCTCTACGGCCCGGCGGAGGCGACCACCGCGTGCACCGCGCACCGGGTCACCGTCGAGGACGCGGAGCGGGACACCATCCCGATCGGGCGGCCCCTGGCCGGGGTCACCGTCCTGCTGCTCGGCGACGGCACGCGGGCGGTGCCGGACGGCGAGATTGGCGAGATCCACATCGGCGGTCCGGGGGTCGCCCGGGGCTACCTGGACGCGCCGGAGCTGACCCGACAACAGTTCGTGGCCGGTCCGCGACCCGACGGCCCGGACCGGCTCTACCGCACCGGCGACCTGGCGCGCCGCCGCCCGGACGGGGTGCTGGAGTTCGTCGGGCGGACGGACGGGCAGGTGAAGATCCGCGGTTACCGGGTGGAGCCGGGCGAGGTCGAACGGAGCCTGTGCCGCAGCCACGGGGTACGCGAGGCGGTCGTGGTGCCCAGCGGCGAGGGCGAGGACCGGCACCTGCTCGCCGTGGTCGTGCCCGCCGAGGACACCACCCTTCGGGAGATCCAGGAGTTCGCCCGCGCCGAACTGCCGGACTACCTGGTGCCCAGCCAGTTCGCGCTGGTGGAGGAGATTCCGTCAAACGAGCACGGTAAGCGGGACATGGCGGCCCTGCACGGCATCGCCGACCGGGTCCGGGAACGCCGGGCGCGTCACGTGGCGCCGCGTACCGAGGTTGAGCGGTATCTCGCGGAGCTGTGGGAGGAGCTGCTCGGCGTCGAGAACGTCGGCGTGAATGAGGACTTCTTCACCCTCGGCGGGCACTCACTGCTCGCCTTCCGGATGCACAGCCAGGTCAAACGCAGGTACGGGGTGTCGGTGGAGCTGGCCGCGGTGCTGCGCGACCCGCTGCTGTCCGACGTGGCGGCGCTCGTGGAGCGGGCCCGGGCGGGCGGACCCGGCGCGTGACCGGCCCGTCCGTCCCGGTGGACCTGACCGACGTCGACCTGTTCGTCAGCGGTCGGCACCTGGACGCGTTCGCCTGGCTCCGCGAGCACCGCCCGCTGCACTGGAACGAGGGCGCCGACGGCAGCCACTTCTGGGCGCTGACCCGGTACGAGGACGTGCACTGGGCGTACCGGGAGCACGCCTCGTTCGGGTCGGCGCGGGGAGCGATCCTCGGCGGGTCCTTCCGCAGCGACGACGACACCGCCGCGGGCCGGATGCTGGTCGCCAGCGACCTGCCCCGGCACCGGCTGCTCAAGCAGCAGATCGCCCCGGCGTTGTCGGCGGCCGTCGTGGACCGCGTCGGCGACCAGGTGCGGATCCTCATCGACAAGGCCGTCGGGCAGGCGGTGGCGGCCGGCGGCTGCGACTTCGCCACCGAGATCGCCACCGAACTGCCGGCCGGTGCGCTCATGGTGGTCTTCGGCATCGGCCACGACGAGGCGCACCACCTCATCGGACTGACCCGGCGGATGGTGGGCTTCCGCGACGAGGCGTTCGTGGACACCGGGGGGGATCAGAAGCTGCGGCTGGCCTGGACGCAGGCGGAGATCTTCGAATTCTTCGCCGACCTGCTCGCGCAGCGGCGCCGCAATCCGGCCGACGACCTGGTCACCCTGCTGCTCAACGCGCGGGTGAACGGCCGACGAATGTCCGAGGAGGACATCTTCTACAACTGCATGAACGTCGCGGTGGGTGGCAACGAGACGTCGTCGTACACCGCCTGCCACGGGATCGAGGCGCTGGTCGCCGCCCCCGACCAGTACGACCTGCTGCGCCGGCGGCCGGAGGCGCTGACCGGCGCCATCGAGGAGATGCTGCGCTGGAGTTCGGTCAACGCGTACGTCCAGCGGGTCGCGATGCGGGACGTGGAACGCGACGGGCACCTCATCCGCAGGGGTGACTCGGTGACCCTGTGGAACGTCTCGGCCAACCGCGACCCGGCCCAGTTCCCCGACGCCGACCGCTTCGACGTGACCCGCAGCCCGAATCGGCACCTGTCCTACGGCGCGGGCATCCACCGCTGCATCGGCGCGCCGACGGCGCAGCGGGAGCTGTCGTTGCTCTTCGGCGCGCTGCTGGCCGCCCCGGGCCGGTTCCGCCTCGCTGGCACGCCCCGGCGGCTCCGCTCGAACTTCATCCTCGGAACCACCACACTCCCGCTGGCGGTCGGCTGATGGCGGCCGGACCGGGCACGGCGCAGGCCGGCGGCGCGCGACCGGCCGGGCCGACGTGGCGGGTGACCCGTACCGCCACGGCGACCGGATCGAGCGGGTGGTGGCCCGACATGCCCGGATGACGCCGGCGGCGGTGGCCGTGCAGCAGGGCGAACGCCGGCTCAGCTACGCGGAGCTGGTGTCGCGGGCCGATCGGATCGCCGCAGCACTGGCGGCGCGGGGGGTCGGACCGGGTGACGTCGTGCCGGTCTGCCTGCCCCGCTCCGTCGAGCTGGTCGCGGTGTTGCTGGGGGTGCTGGCCACCGGCGCGGCCTATGTCGCGATGGATCCCGGCTGGCCGGCTGACCGGAAGGCCACGGTCTTCGACGGCACCCGCTGCCGCCTGCTGGTGGCCGACGACCCGGTGCCGGGCCGGCCCGGTCTAGCCGTCGCCAGCTACCCGGACCTGGCTGCGGGCTGGGACCGACCCGCCCCGCGTACCGGGCTCGACGGCGGCGCGCCGGCCTGTGTCTTCTACACCTCGGGCTCCACCGGCCGCCCCAAGGGAGCCGTCTCCCCGCACCGCGGCACCATCCGCACCCTGGTCGACCACCCGGACATCCCGCTGGACCCGACGACCGTCTTCCTCCAGGCCGCGCCGCTGCCGTGGGACGGCCTATCGCTGGAACTCTGGGCGCCGCTGCTCAACGGCGGTCGCTGCCAGCTCCTGGACGCGCACCTGCCGGCACTCGACGTGGCAGGGCTGGCCACGATGGTCGAGCGGGGTGTGAACAGCCTCTGGCTGACCAGCTCGCTGTTCAACGTGCTCGCCGACGAGGCGCCGGAGCTGTTCGACCGGATCCAGCTGCTGCTGGTGGGTGGGGAGCGGGTGTCCGCGCCACACGTACGCCGGGTCCTGGACCGGTTTCCCGGCCTGCGGGTGGTCAACGGGTACGGTCCCGCCGAGAGCACGATCTTCACCACCACCCACGTGATCCGCCCGGACGATGTCCGCGACCCGGACGCCGACGTGCCGATCGGCCGGCCGGTGCCGCGTACCGGGATCAGGCTGGTCGACAACGAGGACCACCCGGTGCCCGCCGGGTCGGTCGGGGAGATCCTCGTCTCCGGTGACGGCCTGGCGATCGGTTATCTGGGCGACCCGGACGAGACGGCACGCGCCTTCGTGGAGCTGGCCGGGGTACGCCACTACCGCACCGGCGACCTGGGCTGTCTGGACGAGGAGGGGGTGCTGCACTACCGCGGCCGCGCCGACCGGCAGTTCAAGGTCAACGGGGTACGGATCGAACCAGGCGAGGTCGAGTCGGTGCTCGTGGCCCACCCCCGGATCGCGACCGGCGCGGTGCTGCGTCTGGAACTCACCCCGGGCCGGCCGGAACTCGCGATGGTCTACCGCAGCCACGACGGCCTCCCGCTGACCGACGCGGAGCTGCGCGCGTTCGCCGCGCCACGACTGCTGCCGGCGATGACTCCGACGGTGTGGCGGCACGTCGACCGGCTCCCGCTCGGCCCGACCGGCAAGGTGGACGGAATCGCCCTGCGGGCGCTCGCCGAGCAGGCCGTCCTCGCGCGCCGGGGCCCGGAGGCGGCGGTTCCGGCCAGCGCCGCCGATCCGTTCCTCGCCGACGTACGGCGGGTGCTCGACGCCCCCCACCTCGCCGCCTCGGACGACGTCTTCGCGGCCGGCGCGACGTCGCTGGACGCGGTCCGGCTCGCCCTGCGGGCGATGCGCCGGCTCGGGCGGCGGGTCACGGTGGCCGACGTCCACCGGGCGCGCACGTCGACGGGCTACGCGAGCTGCTGCGGGGCGGGCCGCCGATCGGGGCAGCCGTCCCGGTGGCCGACGAACCCGAGGGCGCCGGCGCGCCGCTCTCCCACGCCCAGACCCGGTTCTGGGTGGCCGAGCAGACCATGCCCGGGGCGGCCGACAACGTCGTGGTGCTGGCGTACCTGCTCGACGGGCCGCTGGACGCCACGCTGCTGGACGCCGCGCTCCAGGACGTGGTGCGCGGCCACCCGGCGCTGCGCACGGTCTATCGGTGGACGGGGCGGCTGCCGGAGCAGTTCGCCCTCGACCCGGCCACCGCCCGGGTGAGGCTGGAACGCCGCACGGTCCCGGAAGACTGCTCCGACCCGGTCGAACTGGCCCGACTGGTGACCGCCGACTGGTGGCGGCGTCCGTTCGACCTGGAGCGCGAGGTGTCGCTGCGGGCCCGGCTCTGCCGGCTGGCCGAGGACCGGCACCTGCTCTGCCTGAACATCCACCACGTCGCCTTCGACGGCTGGTCGGAGCAGCGGCTGGTCGAAACCCTCGGCGCGGCGTACCGGGAGCGGGCGGCGGGGCGTGTCCTCGCCTGGCCGAGCGGTCCGTCGTACGCCGACTACAGCCGCTGGGAGCGGCGTGGGCTGAAGCAGTGGGCGGAGGAGGAGCTCCCGTTCTGGCGGCAGACGTTGCGCCGACCGACGGCCCCGGTGCTGCCGGCACCGGGGTCCACCGGCGAGACGGCCCGCCGGGACCTGGTGGCCCGGGTGCCCGCGGCCGAGGTGGCAGCGCTGGCCGGGGTGGCTCGGCGGCACGGTGGTCCGGCGGTGACCGCCCTGCTGGCCGCCGTGGGCCGCGGATTGGGACGGACCTTCGACGTTGCGGACGTCTGCCTGGGCACGGTGACCGCCGGCCGGCCGCACCCGGACCTCGACGACGTGGTGGGCTACTTCGTCAACCCGTTGGTGGTTCCGGTGGCGGGCGTGCGGGACGAGCCGGCCGGCGCCCTGTTGGACCGGGTCGTCGAGCAGACGGCGGCGGCGATGCGACACGGCCGGTTGCCCTTCGACGAGTTGGTGCGGGTGCTGGCGCCGCCGCGCGACCGGCACCCCTGGTTCCAGGTGTGGGTGGTGGTGCAGCACGCGCCGCCCTCGGGCGCGTTCGCTGGGGGGATCGCCCTGCGGGCGGTGCGGGTGCCAGCGCCGACGACGGCCCTGGAGCTGATGTTCGAGGCGTTCCCGCAACCCGACGGCGGCTGGGAGCTGGTCATGCTCCGCCGGTCGGACGGGATCGACGACGAGACCGCCGGTGGGCTGTTCGGCGCCGTGCGGATTGCCATGGCGGAACTGGCCGGGGAGCTGGCGGCGGAGGCCCGCGCCAATCAAGATCGAGAATGTTGACAGCGATCAACATGTGAGACAAAATCATATTTACCGCCACAAATCGGCACTCAGACCCAGTTCCTCTTCCGCAGACGGGAGGCGAGTGATGACAGCGACCACACCGAGCACTTCGAACACCCTCCCGTTCTGCGGGCTTCCCAGCACGCCGGCTGACGCCATCGCGCCGGAGGCGGTGGCTGCCGTGATCGGCGGAGGGCACAGCCTGGGCACCCCGCACGAGGGCACCGAGAACGGTCCGTTCTTCCTCCGCACCCTCTCCCGGGCGTACACCTGGTCGGCCGAGACACCCAGCGTGCTCGACCTGCGGGCCGGCGCGTCGCTCCTCGACGGCGTGGTCGATCTCGGCGACATCACCTTCGACGGGATGTCGCTGACCGAGGCGCTGGCCGCCATCGAGGCCGTCGTCAGGGCGTTGCCGCCGCACGTCGCGCCCTGCCTGATCGGGGGTGACCACTCGGTCACCCTGCCGGTGGTCCGCGCGTTGTGCGCCCGCCGGGACCGGCCGTTCCGGGTGGTGCAGTTCGACCACCACCTCGACCTGCAGATCTGGGACAAGGGCACGGACCGGTCCGCCGCCGCCCGGGAGCCGATCTTCAACACCAACGTGATGTCACACGTCGCCGACGAGATCGGCCCCGGCGGCCTGGTGCAGATCGGGATCGACCCGTACGCGACCGTCGAGGCGGTGGCCGCGCCGGCCGTCCTCGACTACCTGGCCACTGTGGGACGCCAGATCTGCCTCACCTCGCCGGAGCTGGACGACCCGGAGGCTATCCGCGACGCGGTCGGCCGGGGCGTCGACGTCTACCTGACGGTCGACGTCGACGTCCTCGACCGCAGCGCGATGTCCGCGACCGGATATCCCGCCGACGCCGGCCTGACCGTGCGGGAACTCCTACGGTCGATCGACGCGGTGCTGGCCGGGAACCGTTTGATCGGCTTCGATCTGGTGGAGTTCGCCGCGCCTCGTACCGCCCGCGATCCGAAGACGCTCGCCGACGGTGGACGGGCGGTCACGATCATGCTGCATCTGCTGGGCTGGCTGACGCGGCAGTCCCGGCAGGCCCCTGCCCCCAACCCGGGCGAGCACCTCATCACCCCTTTCCCGGAGGCCTGACGATGACGGATCTCAGCATTTCCCGTGCCACCCGGAACACCTTCCAGCAGACCTTCGTCGGCCTCGAGTACGAGACGACCGACGACCAGCCGGCGGACCTGTTCTCCCGGGCCTGCGTCGAGCAGTACCTCGATTTCGACCCGCACCAGTTCGGCTACCTGTTCGCCCAGGTCTTCGAGTCCGAGGTGCTGCGGGAGGTCGCCCTCCTCGAAGGGGTGCCCTTCGAGGAGTTGGACACCCTCCGGTACCAGCCCACCGCCACCATCAAGAACCTCGCGGAGCTGGTCGAGAACAGCGCCGACCTCGACGTGGTGGAGCACGTCAATCTCGCCGCCGCGCTGATCAGCATCTCCCGTTTCGGGATGGCCGAGCGCCTGCTCGCGTCGGCCGCCACCGCCGCGCGTACCCCGCTGGAGACCTTCGAGACCGCCATGTTGGAGTTCGTCGTGTCCAACCGGCGCGACGACGGGGCGGCCTCCCAGCGGCCTTCGGCCGGATGCGCGCGGCCATCGAGTCGCGCGCCCTTCCCCCGGACCGGGTGATGGACGCCTGCGCGCAGGGCGTGGTCTGGTTCCTCAAACGACGCGAGCTCTCCGAGGCGGACTTCGACTGGTTCGTGGCGACGGGGACCGCCCTGGCCGAACAGCCCGGGCTGGTCGAGCCGGCCGCCCTCTCCTCCTGGTACCGCGGCGTCGCCATGATTCCGGCGGCGAAGGGCGAGGTGGCCGCCACCCGGCGCTACATGGAGCACGCCCGGGCCGCCGCTCGGGAAACGATCACCAAGCGACCCCGGGCCTACGAGATGCACCTGATGAAGACCTACCACGAGTCCTCGCTGAAGGAACACATGTACCTCACCCGGGACGAGGACCGCGCGGAGGAGTCGGGACGCGCGCTGATCGCGATCGACCCGGCCTGGTCCCCCAGCTACGGCGAGCTGGCCGAGGCGTACGTACGGTTCGGCCGGCCCGGCCCGGCCGCCGAGCTGTTCGAGACCGCGGTGCGGATCGGCCCGCCGTACGTCGGTCACCACCTGCTCCAGGCGGCCCGGTGCCGCGAGCGCGCCGGCGACCACGAGCTGGCCCTGGCCCACTACCTGTCCCTGGTGGACACCGCCGAACCCAGCCCTGAGGTCGTCACCGCCGCGCTGGCGCTGGCGCGGCGGCTCTCCCACCCGGCGCAGACCCGGCTGGCGGCCGCGCTCGACGGGGACGCGACCACCGGTCCGGCGGCCGGGCGGGAAGGGTAGGCGACCCGTGCCGCGGTTGGTCACCCCCGACGCTCCGGCGTGCAGCCGGAGCCCACGGTGGCGTCGGGCGGCGTCCGCGACGCGCCACCGACGCCCGCGTTCCGCCACGATCCGGTCAAGTCGGTGCTCCCGGGACGGGCCGGCGAGCCCGTCGACTGGACGGCCGAACCGGCGGTGTGCGGGCACCGGCGGATGAGGTACGACAACCGGACCCTCGGCCGCAGCATCGCCGTTCCGGTCAGCGCCACCCCGGCCGTGGTGGCCGGCGTGGGCGTCGTGGCGGCCAGCGACGACGGCTTCGTACGCCTGCTCGACCCGACGCTGCGCAAGGAGTACTGGCGAATCCGCCTGACCAGTTCCGTCTACGCCTCGCTGGTGGTCGACCGGCGGCGCCGGCACGTCGTCGTGGCCGCCACCAACGGCGAGCTGGCCTGTGTCGACCTGCGCGGTCGGCTGGTCTGGTCGGCGACGGCCGGCGCACCGGTCTGCGCCACCCCGACCGTGCTGCCCGCCGCCGACCTGCTGGTCGTGGCGGCCTTCCACAGTCGCTGCCTCGCCGTCGACCTGGGCACCGGTCGGGTGGTCTTCGAGCACGCGCTGCCCCGCCCCTGGCACGCGGAGCACGACGGGGTCGCCTCCTACCGCGACGCCTATGCCAGCCCGGCAGCCACGGCGGCGGGCACGGCCATCGTCTGCTGCGCCGAACACGTGCTGTGCCTCGGCTCGGACGGCACCGAGCGGTGGCGCACGGAGCTGGGGCATCCGGTCAAGGCGTCCCCGGTGGCCCTGCACGAGACAGGCGAGGTGCTGGTCTGCACGGTCGACGGCCGGTGCCTGCTGCTGGACGCCGAGACCGGGGAGATCCGCCGCCAGGCGGCACTCGGCTCGAAGATCACCGCCAGCCCGGCGGTCTCCGGCGGGGTCGCCGCGGTCGGCCTCCAGCACGACGTCACGGTGGGTCTGGACGTCCGGTCGCTGCGCGAGGTCTGGCGCAGCGACCAGGGCGGGCCGCGCTCGTACACCTCCGTCACGGTGCTGCCCAGCGGCGACTTCGTGGCCACCACGGGCCGGGGGAACATGCTCTGCCTGGGCCGTCGCGACGGCGCCTTCCGTTGGGAAAGCAGCCAGGTGCTCGGCCTGCCCGACCACGAGCCAGCGATGGACATCACCCCCGTCGCCGCGCCTGACGGCAACGCCTACTGCGCCTCGTACGCGGGCGATCTCTACCGGTTCAGATTCCGAAGCAGCGACAGGGGGAAACGGTGTCCATAGATCCGATCACCGCGCCGGACCGGGAGAGCCTGGAAGCACTCGAGCAGACCCTGGCGGGCATGATGTGCCGGCTGGAGACGATCCTGTCGAAGGGCGCGTTGACCGAAGAGGGCCTGGTGGAGATCACGGCCATCTACAACAACGTCGCCTACATCTTCCTCTACCTGGAGGCGAACGAGGAGCACGTCCGCTATGACGGGCTGCTGCCCTGGCGGGACGCCTTCCACGACAACCCGGGACTCGACGAGAAGGTGCTGCGCCAACTGGTCGAGCTGCGCTGCGAGGACCCGGAGGCGGAGGAGTCCCGGCTGGCGTACGTGGCACAGCTGCGGGACAAGGCGGAGGCTGCCGGCCCGGTCGACGACCGGCGGGCGGTTGAGCTCCAGGAGCGGGCCAAGGCGGTGCTGGCCGAGGTGCAGCAGGCGCAGTTGCGGTTCCTCCGTCGCGTCGGCGCGCCCACCGACACCAACAACCCCTCGGCGGTCTTCTACCGGCTGGTGAGCGGCACTCCCGGCGCGTCGACCCGGCACAAGCTCACCCGCGTCTGGACGGCGACCCGGGACAGTCGCCGCGACGAACTCGTCGCGATCGTCGACGAGATGGTGCGCGTCCGGCGCGAGCAGAGCCACGCGGCCGGCCATCCGAGCGTGATCGACCAGGCGTTGACCAAGTGCGGCGTACCTGCCGACGAGGCCGAGGCGTTCATCGCGCGCTACCTGCGGCAGGCGCTGGTCAGCCAGGACCGGCTGGTGGAACGGGTACGCGAGGCGATCGAGACCGAGGGCGATCCGCTGGAGCACTTCGGTTTCTACATGCGGCAGGTCACCAGCGGGGCCCGGGCTCCGCTGTTCCTCCTGGACGAGTGTCTGGCCTTCATCTTCGACGTGGCGCGCAGCGTCTTCGGGCTGGACCTGCGGACGCTGCCCTCGGGCAACAGCCACGTCATCACGGTGGAGGTGACGGCGGACGACCGCCCGGTCGGTCAGATCAACTTCGATCTGTGGAACACCGCTGGCAAGACCGTGGGCGCCAACCACACCAAGGGGCTGCGCAACCGGACCGACTGGAGCAACCTGGTCCAGCATCCCGTCGCGTACGTGTCGTGTCGGTTCCAACAGGACGAGGACCGGACCAACCGGATCACCTTCCAGAACGTGCACAGCCTGTTCCACGAGTTCGGCCACGCGCTCAACCACCTGTTGATCCGCAAGCGGATCTCCAACCGCTCCGGCCTGGAGTACCTGCCGCTGGAGCGACTGGAGCACCTGAGCATGTTCTTCGAGAAGTGGGTGTACCACCCGGCCTTCGCGCGCTCACTCTCCCTCGACGCCCAGGACCGGGCGATGGTGCGGGTGTGCCAGCGGATCAAGGCCCTCGAGTACCAGCGGACCTACGTCGAGCGGGCGGTCACCGCCGCCCTCGACTTCGAGGTGCACCGCCGCGACGACGGTGGCCTCGCCGAGGCGTACGCCGCGTTGGAGGAGCGGTTCGGCATCTCGCGGCACTGCACGCTCGGTGATTTCCCGATGTACTTCACCTGGCCGATGTTCCAGGCCAACCCGGGCGCGAACTTCGCCTACCTGTACGGCGCCTCAGACAGCGTGGAGAAGTTCCTCGTCTTCGAGCCGCTGACCCTGGTCGAGGTCGCCGGCCGGCCGGAACTGCGCGAGATGTTCGCCTCCAGCCTGGACTTCTCCCTGCCCACCGCCACGCCGGACAGCGACGCGGTCTTCGCCTTCTACGACCGGCTGGCCGCTGACGGGATCTCTGCCGAGCCGGTGGCCACCGGAGAAGGAGCCCTGCCGCGGTGACCGAGATTCCGCACGCCTACATTCGTGCCGCGCTCGGCTCCCGGGAACCGGTGCTGGAGGACATCCTCCGATCATCGCTGCTCGACCATCGGATGCCGACGATCCAGGTGGACGACAACGCCGGCCGGGTGCTCCAACTGCTCACCATGCTGCGCCGTCCACAGCGGGTGGTCGAGGTCGGCACGCTGTTCGGTTACTCGACCATCTTCATCGCCCGTGGCCTGCCCGAGGGTGCCCGGATGACCACCATCGAGATCGACCCGAAGGCGGCCGAACTAGCCCGGACCAACCTGGCTCGGGCCGGCCTCGCCGACCGCGTGGAGGTGGTGGTCGGTGACGCCGCCGACCACTTGAGCACCATCGAGCCGGAGAGCGTCGGGATGATCTTCATCGACGCGGACAAGGTCTCCTACGTGCGCTACCTGAAGCTCTGTTTCCCCCTGCTGGAGCCAGAAGGGCTGCTCATCGCCGACGACGCCTTCGCCGGCGGCGACTTCAGCCCCGACCGCCCGGGCACGGAGGAGGACGGCCGCGAGGCCGAGAGCATCCGGACCTACGCGGCGGCGGTCGGGCGCAGCCCGCGGCTCTTCTCCTGTTTCGTGGGCACCCGCCACGGACTTCTCGTCAGCTGGAAGAGGGCCTGAATGTCAGCGAAGACGGCAGTGATCACGGGGGCGAGCGACGGGCTCGGCGCCCATCTCGCGACGCGGCTGGCCGAGGAGGGTTGGCGGGTCACCGGGGTGGGCCGACGGCCGCACACCGAGTCGTCCGTACCGGCGGGAATCGACTACGTGCGACTCGACCTGGCCCGACCGGACGCGGTGGAACAGTTGTTGGACCGGCTCGGCGAGACGCCGGACCTGGTGGTGCAGAATGCGGTCAGCTACCCCGCACCGGGTGATGGCGCGCCGTCGCTGACCGAGATGGAGGACGTCTTCCGGGTCAACGCCCTGACCCCGTACCGGCTCGCCCTCGGACTGCTCGACCGGAAGCCGCCGGAGCAGTTCGTCTCCTGCATTGTGATCAACTCGGAGTCGATCTACCACGCCGACGACGGGTCCGGCCTCTACGCGGCCAGCAAGGCAGCCCTGCGGGTGTTGAGCACCGCACTGGCCACCCGCTACCGATCTCGCAACGCGAGTGTCGCCACGCTGCTGCTGGGGCCGCTGGCGGATGCGAAGAAGGTCGCCCAGCTACGCCGGATCGCGGAACAGAAAGGGCTGAGCGAGCAGCAGGTCACCGCCCTGTTCCTGCGGCGGTCCAACCCCGACCTGGTGATCGACCAGCTGATCGATTTCGACTCGTGTCACCGCAGCGTCGCCTACCTGGCCGGCCTCGGACCCGTCGCGAACGGCATGCTCTGCCGTCTCGACGGCGGTTCCGCTGGGTCGCTGATCTGACGATGAGGTACCGCCAACTGGGCCGGACCGGGCTCAAGGTCTCCAGCCTCTCCCTCGGGGTGGCGACCCTCGGCTCCCGGTGGGGTGACCGCTGGACCATGTCCCGACCGGACGCCGACCACCTGATCGGCACGGCCCTGGACCGGGGGATCAACTACTTCGACACCGCCAATGTCTACAACCAGGGCGAGAGCGAGTCCTGGCTGGGCGCGGCCCTGGCCCGACTGTCGGCCCGGGACCGGGTTCTGGTGTCCACCAAGTTCGGGTACCGCACCGACCCGCGGGACCCCAACAGCGGCGGGTGCAGCCGCGGGACCATGACCACCTCTGTCGAACGGTCCCTGGGGCGGCTCGGCCTCGACCACATCGACCTGCTCTACGTACACCTGTGGGACCGGGTCACGCCGGCCGAGGAGACGTTGGCGGCGGCGGCCGACCTGGTCACCGCCGGCAAGGTGCGTTACCTGGGTCTGAGCAACGTCCCCGGCTGGTACGCGGGACGGGCGGACGTGCTCGCCCAGTGGCACGGCTGGCCCCGTCCGGCCGCGCTCCAACTCAACTACAACCTGCTGGTACGGGCGTTGGAGGGCGAGTTCCTGCCCTTCGTGCGCCACACCGGCACCGCGCTGGTCAGCTGGGGCCCGCTGGCGAACGGACTGCTCTCCGGCCGGTATCGGATCGACCCGGAGCGCCGACAGGTCACCGGCGCGGGCCGGGTGACGGTCAGCTTCACCACCGGTGACGTCGATCCGTTCACCCCGGTCGCCACCCGCGTCCTCGACCGGCTCGCCGACCTGTCCGCCGAGACCGGGCACTCACCGGCGCAACTTGCCCTGGCCTGGGTGCTGGCGCGGTCGGAGGTCAGCACCGTGCTGCTGGGTGTCTCCTCCGCCGGTCAGCTCGCGGAGAACCTCCGGGCGGTGGAGCTGACGCTCGCCCCGGAGGTGCTCGCCGCGCTCGACGCGGCCAGCGAGGTGCCGATCGAACACCCCTGGACCTTCTACACCGACGAGTTGCAGACGCTGGTGCACGGATCCACATCGACCCCAGACGAGACGTGATTGGAGTGGACCATGGTCGTGTTGAACACCGTCGACGCGTGGTGCGCGCTGGATTTCCCGGTGGACCGGTCGGCGCTGCTGGACGACTTCGCGACGATCCAGTCCCTGATCTGGCAGGCGCAGTCGACGGCGAGCGTGGACCAGCGCATCCGGCCGAGAGCCACCCTGGACTGGGCCGTCGTACCGCTGCGGGCGCCCAACGGTGACCCGGACCGCACCGACCCGGGTCTGCCGGGAGAGGAGTACGGGCCGACACCGCTGCTGGGTCGACTGCCCGGGCTGTCCCGGCTGCTCGCCTCGATGCCCTGCGAGACGGCGGCCGTCCGGCTCATGCGCCTCATCCCGAACGCCCAGGTGAAGCCGCATGTGGACAGCTTCTTCGGCCTGCAGTACGGCAAGGTCCGGTTGCACGTCCCGCTGATCACGTCGCGCACCGCGCTGATGGTCTTCGGGGAGCACGAGGTGCACTGGACGCCGGACCGCCTCTGGTACGGCGACTTCAGCCGCACCCACACCGTCCGCAACGGGGGTCCCGACGACCGGGTGCACCTCGTGCTGGACTGCCTGTTGAGCCCCGAGTTGCTGGCGCTGTTCCCGCCCGCGCAGCGCACCGGGCCCATCATGATCAACCGAAGCAGACTCACTCCGCAGCCGGAGCCGCCCCTCCCGCCGGGTGAGTACCCGCTGACCGTGGCCCGGCGGGCGCTGGACTGGACCCGGTCGGACGCGCCCGAGCTGGACCGACCGGTGGCCGTCACGCTGCTCGTCGAGCCCGAGGGCATGGCGCTGCGGATGCCCAGTGGCGTACTCGCCCGCCTGCACGCGGTGGGCGACGGCTGCTACCGGGTCGGGCGGATGCCGGAGGAGACGACGGTCCGGGTGCGCGCGGGCCAGGTCGACATCGTCCGCCGGGTCGGCAACTATTCCACCGTCCATCCCTGTTCCTGACAGTGCCGTTGGCCGCACCACCCGGTGCGGCGAACCGGCTGGCCGACAAGTGGTTCCTGCGACAGCGAAGTGAGGCACGCGATGACCGATGCCGATCGGGAGGCGCCGGCGAGCGGGCCGAAGCCGGCCTGGTGGCTCCGCCCGTTGGTGGCGGCGCTCGGCGGACGGGAGGCCACCGAGGGACTGTGGCCGCTGCTCGGCATCACCATGTTCGCCACCATCGCCACGTCCGCCTTCTACGGCTACGCCGGCGTGTGGGCGGTGGTCGAGCTACGGGCCACCCCGGGCGAGGTGGGTTGGTTGCTCATGCTCAACGCCCTACTGTCGGTCGTCTCCGGCAACGTCGGTGGCCGGATCTCCGACCGGATCGGCCGTCGTCCCGTCCTGGTTGGCTGCCTCGGCACGCTGGCCCTGCTGATGATGGCCTGCGCCGCCGTGGGCGACCAGAAGCTCCTGGGCTTCGCGCTGGTCGCGGCGGCGAACACGGTGTCCACGCCGGCCTGGACGGCCCGCAACGCGGTGGTCGCCGACGTGGTGGGCCCGGAGCGCCGAGCCCAGGCGTTCTCGTCGCTGCGGGTCGCCAACAACCTGGCCGTGGTCATCGGCCCGGCGCTGGTGGGTCTGGTCCTGTTGGTGGCGAACTGGTCGGTGGCGTTCCTGCTTCTCGGTGCGATGGGGCTGGGTGCCGCGGTGTTCGCCCAGGCGGTCCTGCCCGGGAGCCTCGGGACGCCGAAGGCCAGGGAGGCCCGGGATCGACGACGCTTCGGCATGCTGCGGGACGTGCCGTTCACGGCACTGCTCTTCTCGACGCTGCTGTCGTTCATGGTCTATGTGGCCTACACCAACGTGCTGCCCATCGTGGTGGTGTCCACGTACGACCTCGGCCAGTCCACCTGGGGCTTCCTGTCCGCCATCAACCCGGTGCTGGTGGTGCTCTTCCAGGGCCTGCTCACCAAGCGCACCGCGCACGTGCACGACAGTTGGCGGATCGCGGTGGGCGTGCTGCTGATGGGCGTACCGTGGCTGCTGCTCCTCCTCGACCACGGCCTCGTCATGATCGTCGTCGTGATCGTGATCTTCGTGGTCGGCGAGATGCTCTGGGCGCCGGCCTCGCAGGCCGCGGCTTCCGACCGCGCGCCGGAGCATGCGCGGGGCGCCTACCTCGGCGCGTACGGCGCAACCATGACCGTCGCCTGGGCGGTCGGCCCGATGACCTCGCTCGCCCTGCTCGAACGGCAAGGGGAGGACACGATGTGGGTCTTCCTCGGCCTGACCGGCCTCGTCGCCAGCGTGGTGGGACTGATCGCCGTACGCACCGGCCGGCGGGAGTCGGAGGCGACCGTCCCTGCCAAAGCCCCGGAACCGGCCACCATGGCCGCGGACTGACCAGGAGGTATCGCTGTCATGACCCTGCTTCTCGTGGACTCGCCCGGCGGGCCGCAACCCGACGAGATCGTGCGGGCGCTGGGCCCCGCCGGGCCGGCACGGGTGCTCATGCTGCGCAGCGGTGGTGCGGCCCGCCGCGACAAGCTCGGCGCGCTCGGCCCGGTGGAGACCTTCGCCCGACCGGACCAGGCCGTCGAGGCGGGGCTCGCACTCGCCAGCCGGGTGCCGATCCGGGGCGTGGTGGCCTTCAGCGAGACGATGGCCTTCCACGCGGGACTCCTGGCGAACCTGCTGGGCCTGCCGGCGAACCCGCCGGCCGCGCTGACCGCCGCCCGCCGCAAGGACATCCAACGTGCCCGGTTGGCCGCGGCCGGTATGCCGACGCCGGGTTGGCGGCTGATCGGCGGAGAGCAGGACCTGGGCGCCTGCGCGGACCTCCGTTTCCCGGTCGTCCTCAAGCCCGCGGTCGGGGTGAGCAGCTTCTGCGTGGCGCGGGTCACCGAGCCGGCGGGGCTGGCCGGGGCGTACGCCGACGCCGGACGCCGCTACCAGGCCAACCCCTGGTCGAACGGCGCCGACCGCCTCTTCCTGGTGGAGGAGGAGATCGTGGGCTCCCGTTGGCATGCCGACGCGCGCTTCGGGCACCAGGTCAGCGTCGAGTCGATCCTGCACGAGGGGACGGTGCACCACCTCGGGGTCACCGACAAGACCCCGGTCGTCCCCCCGTTCCGCGAGGAGGGGCACCTCACGCCGAGCGCCCTCGACCCGAGTGATCTCACCCGGGTCACCACGGTGGCGGAGCAGGCCATCCGGGCTCTCGGGTTGACCACCGGCGCGGTGCACACCGAACTGATGCTCACCGCCGACGGGCCGGTGGTCCTGGAGGTCAACGGCCGCCTGGCCGGCTGCATGTACGGGCTGATGCAGTTCTCGCGGGAGTACGACATCGCGCGGGCTATCGCGCAGGTCGCCTGCGGGCAGGCGCCGGACCTGCCAGGCGCACCCCTGCGGTTCGCCGCCTTCGTCCGGCCGCAGCCGCCGACCGGCCGGCACCGGGTCGCCGCGGTCGACCAGGACGCGCTCGACGAGGCGCTGAAGCTGGCCGACTGGGGCATGCTCGACAAGCCGGTCGGCAGCGAACTCGACTCCGATGACGGTTCGATCAGCAACCTGGCCCGGTACGTGACGACGGCACCGGATTCGGCGGCGCTGTTCGAATCGATCGAGCGGGTGAACAAGGCGATTCGTGGCGCACTGACGATCGAGCCAATCACCTGAGCATTCCCGGCGTGTTTCCCTAATGCATGTCCGGTGCGTGGCCGGCGGCGCACCGCGGCTTCGAACAATGGTTCTCGGAGCTACGCCCCGAGCGGAAAATCAATTATCGGCGGCCATTGGGACACCGGACGGACGGACGGACGGACGGACAGATTCCGGCGCCCGGCACGGGCCGGACGGCCGACGTCGGATGCCCACCCCCGCAGCAAGGACGGGGGTGGGCATCCAGCTGCCGTCGCCGCTCAGACACGCACCCCGGGCAGCCGCTTCAACTGGAGCGACTGCACCAGCCCGACCACATCGTCGTCGGAGATCCGGTTGAGCAGATCCGCGGTCGCCTGCCGAATCTGCGCCACCGCGGCGCTCCGCTCCTCCGGAGACAGGTACTCGTGCAGCGCGGTGATCGGCTCGTGCCCGATCTCCCGTTCCTTGATCGCGTGACTCAGGAACGGAACCACCGCCGAGTAGAGCGAGACGGCCGGGCAGACCAGCGAGAGGCTGAGCGAGGCCGCCTCCGAGATGCCGTGGTGCAGCCAGAACAGCGGAATGTACAGCAGGTCTCCGGGTTCGACGACGAACCGGACGCCCTCCCCGTCGGGAAGCTCGTGGCCGCCCACGTCGGGCAGGTTCAACATCCGTCGGGCGATGACCTGCTGCTCGATGTTGGTGGGCGAGGCCAGCGTCCACTCCTTCACGCCACCCTGTTGCAGCACGAAATTGTCGCTGTGGTCGAAGTGCGCGCCGATCCCGCTCGACGAGTACGTCCGCACGCTGTCGAACCAGGCCCGCGGCGACGCGAACCGCCTGCTGAACTCGACCGCCCGCCGGGTCAGGTCCGGGTCGCAGGCGGACACGTTCTCGATGAACGTCACCTCGCCCGCCCGCTCCTTGATTGACGCGCCCTTGGCCTCGGCCACCCGATAGGCATTGTCAAAATCTTCGTCCGTCCACCGGCGACCGAGAAAGCCTTCGGCACCCCCACGCACGAAGAGCGGCTTCCTGCGCCAGTACTCGGCGAAGAACATCTCCGGCTCGTAGGTGCTTTCCTCGAATTCCGATACGGAGTTCACTCGACCTCCCCCGTCTAGCTGTCACGGTGCTTTCAGAGCATAGCTCGAATCGTCGTATCCGAATATGTCGAGGGCTACGGAATCTGTCGGTCAGGACACTCGACCCAGCGCGTGCAGCATGTACTTCTCGCGGTCGTACGGGCTGGCGCCCGGATGCCGTCGTACCGGTGCAGGGCCGGCGAACGGGCGGTAACCGTCGAACTCGGTCAGCAGCACCCCCTCACCGCTGGTCACCTCCGGGAGGCGTTGCGCCAGCGCGTCGACCTGGTCGGCCGGAACGACACCGCCCAGCACCACCGTCCGCGCGCCCCGGACCCGGTGCTCGTCGGGAATCGCCTGCACGGCGTTCAATGTCGCGAGCAGCGCGCCGACCGCGTCCGCCGGCGCCTCCAGGCTGAAACGGTGCACCGGTTCGTACACCCGGGTGCCGGCCCGCTTCAGTGCGTCGCCCACCACCAGTGGGGTGGCGCTGCGGAAGTCACCCGCCGCGCTGATCGGGCTGGCGTAGCCCGTACGGGTCAGGGTGACCGCGCAGTCGATCACCGACCAGCCGTACAGTCCGTAGCGCAGGGTCTGGTGCACCGTCTCCTCGATCGCCTTGTGGAACGCGAGAGGCAGGCTGCCCAGCTCCACGGCCAACTGGAACGTGGTGCCAGTGCCGGGTGCGGCCGGCTCCAGCCGCAGGCCCACGGTGGCCCAGAAGAAGTTCGGCCCGTCGAGGCCGATCTCCTCCAGCGCCTCGCCGCTGCCCACCAGCCGTTCCACGTACAGCGGTCGGGACGGGGCGAACTCCACCTCGATGCCGAACTCCTCGGCCAGGGTGGCGGCGAGCACCTCCTTCTGCACCTCTCCGTAGAGATCCACCGAGACGGTCCCGTCCAACTCGTCGCGCCGTACGTTGATCACCGGATCCTGCTCGGAGAGCTGCTGGAGGGCGGCGAACAGCACGGCGCGCTGCCCGGGGTGCCGCGCCGAGACGATGGCTTCCATGCCGGGTGGCGCGAAGAGGGGATCCGTCAGAAGCCCCTCGGCGCTGCCCAGTTGGTCACCGATCCGCGCCTCGGGCAGCCCGGAGACCTTCGCCATCGCGCCGGGCAACGCGACCCCCTCGTGCGCGTCCGCACCCCGGTCGAAGACCCGGACGGCGGACAACCGCCCGCCGAACTCGCGGATGCCCCCGCCCCGTTCGCCGCGGTAGATCCGCACCCGGTCCCGGGCACGAAGGCTGCCGGCGAAGGTACGGACGTACGCGATCTTCTCCCCCGCCCGACCCCGCTCCAACTTGAACACCGTGGCCTTCAGCGGGGCGTCCGCCCCGGCCGGCGACGGCGCGGTCATCGTGCTGAGGGCGTCGGTGAGCTGGTCGACGCCCTCGCCCGTGACGGCGGAGCCGAAGTGCACCGGATACACCAGGGCGGCCCGCACCTGCCGGCTCAACTGCCGCAGGCAGTCCCGGGCGGACAATTGGACGCCGTCGTCCAGGTAGGCGTCCAGGAACGACTCATCATGGGCCCCGAGCACCTCGGCCAACTCCTCGGTGAAGGCCGGATCCGCCGGGTCGCGGGGACGGCTGCGCGCGGCCCGGGTGCCGATCGCCTCCACCGCCGAGACCACGACGCAGTCCGGGGTCAGGTGCTCCCGGATCGAGTCCACCAGGTCCGCGTCCCGGGCACCCATCCGGTCGATCTTGTTGACGAAGATGAGCGTCGGGATCCGCATTCGCACCAGCCGGCGCATGAGGACTCGGGTACGCGCCTGCACCCCCTCCACGGCGGAGATCACCAGTACGGCGGCGTCCAGCATGCGTAGCGCGCGCTCGACCTCGGCCACGAAATCGGAGTGGCCAGGCGTGTCGACGAGGTTGACGTGGACGTCATTGACCCGGAACGACACGACAGCGGATTTGATGGTGATCCCCCGTCGGCGTTCCAGCTCGTGAGAGTCGGTCTGGGTGTCACCTCGGTCGACACTGCCGATGTGGGGAATAAGGCCGGCGTTGAAGAGCAGACGCTCGGTCAGGCTCGTCTTTCCGGCATCAACGTGAGCGACAATTCCTACGTTCACAAAGTTCATCTGGCGCGAAGACCCCTACCACCTCGGACAAGACGACGGTTTCCTGGAGATTGTCGATTTGCCCGCGCATGCCGACTCCCTTCGCGCATCAGCCAGTGATCTGCCCGACTCCAGCACCGGAAACCCTACCGCGTGCGCCGTCAGAAGGGCATCCCTGATGGACCACCATGGCGCAGGCGGGGGCTTCTCCTGAAGACCACACAGCGACCACTTCACCAAGATCAATAGAGGTGGGATGGGCCGAATCCCAGCGGCAACGGGTGGACGTCAGCGTGGCGGCGAAGCCTGCTCCAGAGGGCGTCCGTGAGCGCGGATCGTGTCCGAGGCAGCGACGCCGAGCAGGACGGCGACAGCCGCTGCGGCGACCTCGAGTGGCGGCAGGCCGACCATCACCGGCGCCATGGCCGCGAGGACGAGGATCCCGATCGGCCGTGGCCTGGACACCCGGGCGAAGGCCACGTACTCGAATACCGAGCGCCCGGCGAGGAAGAGCGCAGGCCCGCCGAGGATGGCCCCGACCCAGGCGGGTTTGGCGTCTCCGGTGGGATCTACGAGGGTGAGTTCGGAACCGGCCGAGGTGGCAAGGATGCCGGAGACCATGAGCAGGTGTGAGAACTCGGCCAACCGACCGACCCGTCCGGGGTCGGTGGATGCCGCGATGGCTTCGCCCAGGATCTGGCCGGCTCGGTAGAAGTAGATCCGCCACAGCAACACCGTGGCGAGGAACGACACGGTAAGGGCCAATGTTCGGTCAGCCACGATCGGACCGCGTAGCAGGCTCGACCCCGAGGTCAGGATCGTCTCGCCGAGCGCGACGATGACGAGCTGCCAGTAGCGTTCGGCCAGGTGCTCACCCGCGCCGGCCCACGGGGACACCTGTGCGCGACCCAGCCCCGGGACCGGCCACCCGAACCTGGCCCCCAGGTAGTCGATCGCGAGGGCCAGCGTCCACAGTGAATTGCGCGTCACCTCGGGTGCGAAGGCTCCGGTGAGCCACGGTACGGCAGACGCGCCGAACCAGACGAGCGCCAGCATGTTGACGCGGCGAAGGTTGTGGCCCCGCAGAATGAGCCCGAAGAAGAGAGTACGGCCCACCTGGATCGCGACGTAGGTGCTCGCGAAGAGCAGGCCAGTCTCGGCGAGAGCCCCCGAGATCGCGACCGCCAGGAACAGGCTCCCATACATCGTCGTGATGACCACGAACTGGATTGTCGGCTGAAACGGATCGAATCTGCTCGTCACCCATGCCGTCTGGGTCCAGATCCACCAAACCGCCAAGAACAGCAGCAGAGTCTCGCCATTCTCCGCAAGGGAAGTGGTCAGCCTCTCCGCGACGTGACCTCTGGTGTAATCCAACACCAACTCGTGCACGATCCGGGTGAGCGCGAAGACGAACACGAGGTCGAAGAACAGTTCCAGAAAGGTCGGCCGCTGCGGACTCTCACGCCTGCGCAGCAGATTGGCCACTCTATTCGTCGTCACCCGCCCGCCTGCTTCGTCGGCTTGTCGCTGAAGCAGTCGTACCACGTTGCCGCGCCGCCCACGGGAAAAGACGAACCCGAATGACCAAAGGGGGCAGCGCGTTGGGCGCTGCGCCGACGAGCGGTCCGGCGGCAGCGTTCTTACCAGGCCGCGCCGGAGCAGGGCGGTGATCCGGTCGACGCCGGCGTGCCGGACCTACCTGGTTTGGGCTGTCGACGTTGTGGTGACGATCCTCGTGCCGGGCGATGACCAGCCGGGTCTCGTAGGCTCGGACAGTGGAAAGCAGTCAAGGACGGATCATGGCGCAGATGTTGGACGCGGCGGAGAACGCCTCTCCCGTCGACGCGGTCGAGGCGGTCACCCGGGAACTCGGTGCGGCGCTGGGGGCGCGTAGCGTCACGTTCCTGATCGCGGACCTCAGCGGCCGGGCGTTGGTCCGGTTGACCCACGTGCCGCTCGCCGGGACCGGTGCGGGACGCCAGGGCGTTGACGAGGTCGCCACGATGATGCCGTTCGCCGGTGGCCCCGCCGAGCAGGCGCTACGCACCCAGATGGTGCAGGTCGTCCCGCAGCGCGACAGCTGGACGGTGTTGGCGCCGGTGACCGACCGCGGTGAGGCCATCGGCCTGCTCCAGATGGTCCTGCCGGATGAGCCGGACCCGCGGGTGCTGGAGGAGATCGCCCGTACGGCGCACGTGTTGGCGTTCGTGGTGATCGCCAACCGGCGGCACACCGATCTGTTCGAGTGGGGGCAACGGACGACCCCGTTCACCCTGTCCGGGGAGATCCAGCGCCGTCTGCTGCCCGCCTCGTTCACGTGTGAAGCCAGCGCTTTCACCCTGTCCGGCTGGCTGGAGCCCGCCGCCAGCATCGGCGGGGACACCTTCGACTACAGCCTCGCCCGCGACGTGCTGCACTTCAGCGTCACCGACGCGATGGGCCACGGGGTGGCCAGCGCGCTCACGGCGACCCTGGGCGTGGGCAGCCTGCGCAACAGCCGCCGCCGCGGGGCCGGTCTGGCGGAGCAGGCCGAAGCGGCGAATGCCGACGTGGCTGACCACGCAACCTCGTCCGGCAGCTACATCACCGCCGTCCTCGGCCGTCTCGACCTGCGTACCGGCGTGTGCGCGCTGCTCAACGCCGGGCACGTTCCGCCGATGCTGGTACGCGACGGCGAACCCCGGACGCTGCCACTACCGCCCAACTTTCCGCTGGGTATGTTCGCCGACACCGGGCACCGTGCTGGCGAGATCGCGCTGCGACCCGGCGACCGCCTGGTGGTGGTGACCGATGGCATGCGGGAGCGCAACGCCGCCAACCTCGATCTGCCGACCATGTTGCGGTTGATCACCGATCTGCATCCACGAGAGGCTGCCCGCGCGTTGGCCGACGCCGTCCTCGAGGTCAGCGGACCAACGTTGGCCGACGACGCCACCCTGTTCATCATCGACTGGCACGGCGGGCACAGCGAGGATCGGCGGACCAGAGCCGGCGCCGACCAGGAACGGGCCAGCGCCGCGCTGCCCGACTGACTACTGGCCAGGCGCGCGGTCGGTGGACGGAACATCGGCTTCAGCCGCCTGCACACTGTCATAAACCGGGATCACTCGATCCACCGACGTGACCGTCAGGACGCTGTGCACAGCAGGCCGCACCGCCGCGAGGCTCAGCCGACCGCCGACGTCGCGCATCGCCTTGAACATCACGACCAGCGCGCCCAGTCCGCTGGAGTCCATGAATCCCACCCCGGCCAGGTCCAGCACCACGTGCTGGTCACCGGCGTCGGCCAATCGTTGCAGGCTCTCGCGCAGCTGGGGAGATGTCGCCATGTCCAGCTCGCCGCGCGCCTCGAGCACGGTGCAGCCCCGGCCCGGCCGGACCGACAGCAGCAGATCCACAGCAACCTCCCCCACGCCCCGATGATCCCCGCCTACCATATTCTGCCGACGGGTGAACCGCTGTCGGCCGGCGTAGTTCGCGCCGGCGCCCTGACCGTTTCGCCTCCGTAGAACCGGGGTAGGGCTGATCACCACCGGAGCATCGCGCCTCGGGTGACGAGGTAGTCCGACGGTCGGGTACGGGCGGGGAAGGAGCTGTGCGGTGCGGGTGAGCATGACGCTGTCACTCCCGCGGGAACCGTCGTCGGTGACCCGCGCCCGCCACGTCCTCACCACCCTGCTGAGCCTCACCGATGTGGCCGAGGACTCCCGTGGTCACCTCGCTGTGCTGATCAGCGAGGCGTGCGCCAACGCGGTGCTGCACGGAGATCCCGACAGCACCGTTGACATCACCATCGTCATCGACGATGCCGTCTGCCTCCTCGAGGTCGGCAACCGTGGCAGCATCCCCAACGGCGGTGGCCTCGACGCAGAACTCCCCGCCCCGCTCACCGTCGGCGGTCGTGGGCTGCCCCTGATCGCCGCGCTCGCCGACACGGCCGTCTTCGTCGCCGGGCCACCGGACCATGTGCTGCTCCGCATCACCAAACACCTTGCCAACGCACGAGCAGCACCGATCGGATGACCGGCTGCCGCGCCACGCGCTCGCCAGCCGCCGAGTCAAGCCAGGTAGCCGGCCTTCGATGGGGCACCCCGCGGGTGGCGGCCGACATGGGAAGCGGTGCGGCGAGCAGGAGCACGGCCGGCAGGGCCGAGGTGGTTGGCGCTGGCCTCACCCGTCAGCGTGCCGCGTCCCCTGCTGCTGGTTCTGCCGGAGGGCTTCCTCGAGTTGGTCTTCGAGGATGATGATCCGGCAGGCGGCCTCCAGGGCGGTGCCCTGGTCGACCATCTCCCGGGCCCGGGCGGCCAGGCGAAGCTGGTAGCGGGAGTAGCGACGGTGCCCACCACCGGAGCGGTGCGGGTTGATCAGTTTCGCCTCGTCCAGGCGGCGCAGGAAGTCCTGCGTGGTGCCGAGCATCTCTGCGGCCTGACCGATGGTGTAGGCCGGGAAGTCCTCGTCGCCGAACATGTCATCGGGGTTCTGCCCCATACCACCTCCATGTCGAGGGCCCCGGCGCGTCAGCGCCGGGGCCCAGGGTTACGGGTCAGAACACCATTTGCCGACCGGAACGTCGGCTTGTCATGTCCGCACCAGCCGCAAAGAACGGCTTCGGGTGCGAGGATCGCGTATGCGTGACCGGAGACCACCTCTCGTTCGATGGAAACTGCGGTGTCCGCCCGGCCTGAGATGACGGCCGACGGCGGGCGATCCAACGGTGTACGGCCCTCCCTTTCCTCTGCTACTTCTTTCCCTTACTGACGTACGGTCCGCCGGTGCTGGAGCCCCACGCGACTTCCTAGCCCCTGCACGTACGGCGAACAACAGCTGGAGCCCCGAAAGAGCCTTGGCCCCACCTGCGCCCCGGCTCGCATCACGCCGGGCTCTGCTTCCACTGCCTTCCGTAGCGGGAACGATGGTTCGTGTTCCGCTCCTCGCTGCCCGTCGTGCTCTCACGGCCGGACAGCTCGTCTACGTCTTGACGGATCTTCTCTTCGCTCTCGACTCGAAGAAGAGTATGCCACACCGCAGAGGATGTCTAGTGTTCCCAGCCCAGATTTTCTGACCGCCGCAGCTCAAAACGGCTGACCTGCCGAAGCCCCTACGCGCGAGTTGACGCAACCGCTCGCCCGACCGACGCTCGGCGCGGTCGTGACGGCTCTCTCGACCGCCGGAATGCCCAGCCCGAGCGGCAGGGTGGCGATCACCACTTTCGCCGAACCCTCTCCTGACGGAAGGGTAGGTTCGGTGTCGATCATCGAGGCGATGCCGGACAGCCGGCAGGGGCGGACGAATCGGGTCCGAGGCGATGACGCCTGGCTGTCGACCAACCGGCTGCCGCCGATCTCCGAATAGCCGCGCCGTCCCGGTCCGGGGCGGGAACCGTGCGCGTCCGAGGGCGCCTGAGTGGAAATGGCTGTATGTCTTCTGTGCTGTCCGCGGTCAACCGGCCGCGTCTGTCCCGTCCGTCCTGGCTGTCGCCGCAGGTGTTCCGCACCGAGGTCCTCGCCGGCCTGGTCGTCGCGCTGGCGTTGATTCCGGAGGCGATCTCCTTCTCGATCCTGGCGGGGGTCGATCCGCGGGTCGGCCTGTTCGCCTCGTTCACCATGGCCGTCACCATCGCGATCTGCGGTGGCCGACCGGCGATGATCTCCGCCGCGACCGGCGCCATCGCCCTCGTCGTCGCGCCACTCGCCAAGGAACACGGATTGGATTACCTGATCGCGGCGGTGATCCTCGGCGGGGCGATCCAGGTCCTGCTGGCGGTGCTCGGGGTGGCGAAGCTGATGCGGTTCATCCCGCGCCGCGTCATGGTCGGCTTCGTCAACGCCCTCGCGATCCTGATCTTCGCAGCCCAGGTCCCGCATCTGCTCGGTGTGCCGTGGCTGGTCTACCCGCTCGTCGCCGCCGCCCTGGCGATCATGGTCGGGCTGCCCCGACTCACCCGCGCCGTACCGGCGCCGCTGGTCGCGATCGTGGTGTTGACCGTGGTCACGGTGGGCGCGCACCTGGCGGTGCCGACAGTCGGTGACGAAGGCGCGCTGCCGGACAGCCTGCCCACCCTCGGGCTGCCGCAGATCCCCTGGACCATGGGCACCCTCACCCTGATCGCCCCCTACGCCCTGGGGATCGCGCTGGTCGGGCTGATGGAGTCGTTGATGACCGCGAAGTTGGTCGACGACATCACCGACACCCCCTCCAGCAAGACCCGTGAGTCCTGGGGCCAGGGTGTCGCCAACATCGTCACCGGGTTCTTCGGCGGCATGGGCGGCTGCGCCATGATCGGCCAGACAATGATCAACGTGAAGGCGTCCGGCGCCCGCACCCGGCTGTCCACCTTCCTCGCCGGGGCGTTCCTGCTGATCCTGGTGGTCGCCCTCGGCGACGTGGTCGCGGTGATCCCGATGGCCGCCCTGGTCGCGGTGATGATCATCGTGGCGGTGTCGACGTTCGACTGGCACTCCGTCGCGCCGAAGACGCTCAAGCGGATGCCGTACGGCGAGACGATCGTCATGCTCGCCACCGTCGCCACCACCCTGGCCACCCACAACCTGGCCATCGGCGTTGTCGTCGGTGTGCTCACCGCCATGGTGATCTTCGCTCGGCGGTCGCGCACCTGGTCAGGGTGACCAGCGTGCTCGACCCCGACGGCGGCACCCGGATCTACTCCGTGCACGGTGAGTTGTTCTTCGCCTCCAGCAACGACCTGGTCGGCCAGTTCGACTACGCGGGTGACCCCGACACCGTGGTCATCGAGATGACCCACGCCCACGTGTGGGACGCCTCCTCGGTCGCGGCACTGTACGCCATCACCACGAAGTACGCCGCGCGGGGCAAGTCGGTGGAGATCGTCGAGTTGAACCAGCCCAGCGTCCGTATCCACGACACGCTCGCCGGGCAGCTCGGCGTCGGTCACTGATGGCCGCCACCAGCCGGGACAGCAGACCCGAGCAGCACGCCTCCGGTCCGACCACGGGCCGCCTGATGCAGATCGGCGAAGCAGCCGAGCGGGTCGGGCTGAGCATCCGCACCATTCGGCACTACGAGGAAGCCGGCCTGATCGTCCCGTCGGCCCGCAGCGAGGGCGGCTTCCGTCTCTACACCGAGCCTGACCTCGACCGCCTCGCCGTGGTCAAACGGATGAAGCCCCTCGGCTTCGCCCTCGACGAGATGCGCGGCCTGCTCGCCGTCCTCGACGCACTCGACACCGCAACCGGAGCCGAGCGGGCCGCGCTGCTCGACCGGCTCGGCATGTTCCACGCCGCCGCCACCACCCGCGTCACGGCGCTACGCGACCAGCTCGACATGGCCGAAGGCTTCGCCGACACGCTCCGCGACAAACTCGACCACCACCGCGGCCCAACCGGCTGAGGCACCGCCGATTGCCGATCAACCGAGACAGTGCGTGCCAAGGTGGTGGTCAGCCAATCACGGTCCCTTCCCCCTGGGCCAGCCACGTCGCGCCGTACGGCCTCGCGGTGGCCTCGACCTGCTCGAGGTAGGACAGTCCCTGCTCGTTCGGGACGTCACCGGGAATGCGTAGATGGTTGATCAGGTAGGTGCTCGCGCAGCCGTTAGCCGAAGGTGCTCAGATCACCGGACAGCCGAGTCGTCGGGCCGTCGAACAATTCGCCTGCATGGTGCACGACCTTCCAGATGCAGCGCGGGGAGCGGATAGGGCACCAGTCCGAGCAGTGAGCGGGAACCCTGGGACCGGGCGCGTGGCGACTCGGGCCGCCGCCCAGGCTCACGCGAGGACGACGGCCCATGAGCCGAGGCCAGACGGATCAGACGCTCGGGCACCGCCGGTCGACGAGGTCGCGGATCAGCGGCGCCACGCGCAGGATCGGTCAGACCTGGGCGGCGCGGAGGATGAGGTCCGCGACCTCCGCCGGGTGCGAGGCGAACACCGCGTGCGAGGCCCCGTCGATGCTGACCGCCTCGCCAGTGGCCCGCTCGGCCATGAAATGTTGCGCGGCTGCCGGGATGTTCTTGTCCGCCTCGCTGATCAGGAAGAAGCTCGGGGTCGTCGCCCACGCCTGCGCTCCGTCGGCCGGCTCCTCGAGAGCGGCCAGGGTGATCGGCCGCTGCGTCGCCGCCATCACCCGCGTCACCTCGGCGGGCACATCGGCCGCGAACTGATTGCGGTAGAGCTCCTGGGCGACGTACATGTCCTGGTTGCCGTCCGGCAGCGGGACCGGGCGAAGCGTCTGCGCCAGGGTGCTGCCCGGGAACTTGCCGGACAGCGTCACCGCGCTGTCCCCCGACTCCGGCGCGAAAGCGGCCACGAACACCAGCGACTTCACGTTGTCGGCGCCGGCCGCCGCCTTACTGATGACCATGCCGCCGTACGAGTGACCCACCAGGACCACCGGCCCGTCGATGCTGTCCACCAGGGCTCGCACCTGCCCCGCGTCGAACGCCACCGACCGCAGCGGGTTGGCCGCCGAGATCACCTGGTGGCCCTGTGCCCGCACCAGCTCGATCACCGGGCCCCAGCCGCCCGACTCCGCGAACGCACCGTGCACCAGGACGACAGTGGTCTTCGCGTTCTCCACCATGACAACCTCCGAATGTTCGTCTTGCTCGTCGTGCTGACCCGACCAATACTTGGCGCTGTCCCCGCCTCCAGCGCCCGTCAGATGACGGGCGCGATGACTGCCGGTGAGCGGACCTGGCGATGCCGTACCCGTCGGTTGACGACTCCGGTCCCGGGGACCTGGTCCGGGGATCGCGCCGCTACCAGGCGAGAGTCGCGGCGGACCCTCCTGGCGGCCGGGCCGGCCGGACGGGTCCGGTGCTCCCGCCCAACGGTTCGCCGGGGGTGTCGTGTTGCCGCACCCGCTGAGCTGGCAGCGCCGCACCTGCGGGGGAGCGTGCCTGACAGCGCCGTGCCGGCCGGCGGTAACGTTCCCCCCTGTTCACAGGTCTCGGAGGTATCGACGATGGCGGACACGCCGATCGTTCTCGTACCCGGCTTTTATCACGGTTCGTGGGCGTGGGCCGAGGTGGTCACGGAGCTAGCCGCGCGGGGACGAACGGGTGTCGCCGTCGACCTGGCCGCGCACGGCTTGCATGCGGTGAGCCCCGCTCAGCTGCGACGCGCCCTTGGCGATGGCGACGGAGAGGACGACTCTCACCGCAACCGGGTGGGGATCCGTGCCGCGTACCTATGTGGTGTGCGGTCACGACCGCACCATCCCGGCCCCGTTGCAGCGGCTGTTCATCGACCAGGCCGACGCCGCGTTTCCGGACAACCCCACCACCGTGGCCGAACTCGCCACGTCGCATTCGGCGTTCCTGTCGGTTCCGGGCCGGGTGGCCGAACTGATCGCCAGCCTCCGGTGAGTACGGGCGGACAGGAGTCAGCACGGCAGTGAACGACGTTTCGGCGGTGCTTCCGACGGGCGGTGCTTCCGACGGGCGGTGCCGACGAAGAGCGGTGCCGACGACTGGCGGTCGGAGACGAGGGCTCTTGCCCTGGTGGCGGTACTTCTGGAGGATCGAGCGGTGACGCTGGTGGGCCGTGCTGACGACATCGCCTCGTTGCGGGCGTACTTCGACAAGGCTGGCGTCGGCGGCGGTGCGGTCCTGCTGGTCGGCGAGGCCGGTGTGGGTAAGACCGCGGTGCTCGATGAGTTCGCCGCCGGTGAAGCGGAACGCGGTGCCACGGTACTGCGGGCCGCCGGTGTGCAGTTCGAGGCGGAAGTCGGATATTCCGCCCTGAACCAGTTGCTGTTTCCGCTCGGCAGCGAGATGGCCGAGCTGAGCACGGCGCACCGCGACGCCCTGAGCTGTGCCCTGGGCTTCGACGTCGGTCCGGTCCCGGAACGGCTGGTGATATCGAACGCGGCGTTGTTCTGGCTGCGCGCGGTGGCGGCCGAGACGCCGCTTCTGCTCGTGATCGACGACGTCCACTGGGTCGATCGGGCAAGTGCGGAAGCGCTCGGCTTCATCGCCCGCCGCCTGGTCGGAAGCCCGATCCGGTTCATCGCCGCCGGCCGACCCACCGAACGCGGTTTCTTCCAGAACGGCGGGCTCACGGAGCTGAACCTGGCGCCGCTACCCGCCGATGCGGCTCGGACGCTGGTCGAGCAGCGCTTCCCCGATCTCGCACCAGCCGTACGGCAGCGGCTGCTCACCGAGGCCGCCGGCAATCCGCTGGCCCTGCTGGAACTGCCGTCGGCGTTGCACGACGACCAGCGGGCGGACTTCACCAGTCTTCCCGCAGTCCTGCCGCTGCCGGAACGGTTGCAGGAGATCTTCGCCGACCGGGTGCGCGGCCTGCCGGAACGTTGCCGGCTGATGATGCTGCTCATCGCGCTCGGTGGGACCACCGCCACCACCCGTCTCCAGCGCGCCGCCGGTGCCGTCTGTGACCTCGACGACCTCGCGCCAGCCCAGGAGGAACGGCTTGTCCTGGTGTCCGGCGGCTGGCTGACCTTTCGGCACCCACTCATCGGCGCCGCCGTGGTCGCGGCGTCCACCGATCGGCAGCGACGGTGGGCGCACGGTGTTCTCGTCGAGGCGGTGGAATCGCCCGAACTCCAGGTGCGGCACCTCGCCGCGTCCGCCGTGGGACCGGACGCCGACATCGCCGCGAAGCTCGAGCTGAGCGCTCGTGCGTTGCTGCGACACGGCGATGCGATCGGGGCGGTTGCCGCGCTCACCCGCTCTGCCGAGCTGAGTCCCGCTGCGGTCGACCGCGGCCGGCGGCTCGCGGAGGCCGCCTACATCGGCGCGGATGCGGGTGGTGAGCTGGCCGCGGCCAGCCGGCTGCTGGACAACGCCCGTCGTACCGGGTCGTTGGACACCCACTCGCTGCCGGCCGCCGCCGCGGCCGCCCACCTTCTGGTCAACGCCGACGGTGACGTGGTGACGGCACATCGGCTGCTGGCCGGCGCGATCGAGGCCGGCGATCACGGGTTCGACGCCGACCAGCCGGTGCTCGTCGAGGCGCTGCACAACCTGATGTTGATCAGCTGGTGGGTGGGGACGGAGCAGGCCTGGCAGACCTTCCTCGGGCTGCTCGGGCGGCTCACCCCGCAGCCGCCGCCGGTGCTGCGGGTGACGGCGGCGGTGTTCGCTGATCCGGCGCGCGCCACCAGCAGAGACGTCGCCGAACTGGACGCGCTGATCGACACGATCGACCCGAACGATGAGGATCCGACGCGTCTCATCCGCATCGGCACCGCCGCCGTCTTCCCCGATCGCCTGGCCCGGCTGCGGGGCCTGGAACGGCGGCTGGTGCGCCAGGGTCGCGACGGCAGGGGCCCGGCCCGCCGCCATCTCGGCGCGCTGATGCACCTGGGCATCGACGGTTTCCAGGGTGGTCGTTGGCGTGAGGCCGGTGAGACAGCGGACGAGGGGCTGACTGTCTGCACCCGCCACGGGCTGCGCTTCTTCCACTGGTACTTCCAGTTCATCCACGCTCTGTTGGCGGCCGGCCGGGGCGAGGTGAAGGGTGCCCGACAGCTGACCGACAGCATGGCCAGTTGGGCCGCCGTCAACCAGGCCGGCGGCGTCACCCTCTTCGCGTTCCAGGCCAGAGCGCTCGCGGAGATCGGGGCCGGGGATTACCAGGCGGCCTACCAGTTCGCCTCGCGGGTGAGCCCGCCCGGGCAGCTGCTGCCGTACCGGCCGAACGTCCTCTGGTCGGCTCTCGACCTCGTCGAGGCGTGCGTACACACCGGGCGGCACGAGGAGGGCGTGGCGCACGCGCTCGCCATGCGCGCGGCCGGGCTGGCCGACATCTCGCCCCGGCTCACCATGTTGACCTCGGCAGCCCTCGCCCTGACCGCCGCTGAGCCCGAGATGTTCGAGGCGGCCCTGTCGGTGCCCGGTGCTGATCAGTGGCCGTTCGACTTCGCTCGTGTCCGGCTGGCGTACGGCGAACGGCTGCGCCGGCACCGTGACACCAGGGCGGCCCGCGAGCAGCTCACCATGGCCCACGACACCTTCGCGGCCATCGGTGCGGTGCCGTGGCGGAACCGGGCGGCGAGTGAGTTGCGGGCGACTGGGATGACCCGGCAGTCGGCTCCGGACGCCGGGTCACCACTGACGCCCCAGGAGCGGGAGATCGCCGAACTCGCCGGCACCGGGCTGACCAACAAGCAGATCGGGCAGAAGCTGTTCATCTCGCATCGGACGGTCGGTGACCACCTGTACAAGATCTTTCCGAAGCTCGGCATCACCTCGCGGGCGGCGTTGCGGGACGCGCTCGGCGCGTACGACGAACGCGCTTGACCGTGGACGGCAGTCATCTGACGGGTGCTCTGCGGTTCCGTGCCGACCAGTCTTGAGGTATGACCGCAGAGCCGTACCCACTGGTGCACTGGCCGCCCGGCTGGGGGCCGGACCAATCCGACAGCTTCGTGGCTCACGAGCGCCGAATTCCCGCCCCGGCTGCCGTGATCTTCGGGCGTCTGATCGCGATAGCGGAGTGGCCGACGTGGCAGCACTCGGTGGATCGCGCCGAGTCGGCGGGTGACATCGCGGTGGGCAGCACCTTTCTGGTGGTGACCAGGCCGCACGTTCTGGACGGCATTGTTGGTGAACTCGATCCGCCGAGCAGATTCGGGTGGGTGGCCGTCGGTGACGACATCAGCTTCTACCAGACGTGGCTGCTGCTCAACGAGGCCGACGGCGGCACCCGGACGATCTTTCAGGAGGCAGCCCGGGGCCCGGCCGCGTTGCTGCGGGCGCAGGGCCGGGCGGCGTTGACCCGCGGCTGGCTGGAGGCCCTGCTGTCGCAGGTCACGAACGGAGCAGATCCTCGAACGTGGCGCTGAGCGCGTACCCGTGCGCAGTACTGCTTCTGCGTGTGGTTTCGCGTGGTCCGCACCTCCTGCTCCCGGTGGAATAGGAACCGGCGGTACGGCCGGACGAAAACGATTCGACCCGCCGACCGGTAGCCCGGCCGCCGCTCCCGCAACTACTTCAGTCCATCGAGTCGAATGGAAGACCCATACGAATTCGTGTTCCGCTGGCGCCCCATCCGCGACGCGGCGCTCAGTGCAGGCTCCGGAGAGCCGGCGTGGGCCGAGATCCCGTCCTGGTTCGTTCTCGCCGGTGCCGACCGCAACATTCCGGTCGAGGCTCAGCGCTGGATGGCCGACCGGGCCGGCGCCCGGGAGACGTGGAGATCCGCACGGCCGCACCCGCCGTCGGTGTGTCCAACCCGGGCCCGGTGGCGGACCTGATCGTTCGTGCCGCGGAAGCCCGGTGATCTGACGGCACGGCGGCAGGCCTGCCAGGTCACTGGGTCGCACCCGGTGTCGACGTCCCGATCCGGTCATCCGGATCGGGACGTCGAGCCGTACCGCAGCCGCTGGTCGGCGCCGCGGCGAAAAGCTCGCCGGCTGGCACCGGGCCTGCGGCGGCGAACCGGTCAGCCGGTCACGCAGGTGGCCGTCACGCCCGGGCCGGTGCCGGTGCCCTGGAAGCCGAAGGTGGTCGACTGCCGGCCGAGGATTCGCCCGTTGTAGCCCACGTTGGTGAACTGGACGGTCCCGCTGTTGCCGCTGGCCTGGGCGTTCCAGGTGCCGGTGATCGCGGTGCCGTTGGGCAGCGCGATGGTCACGGTCCAGCCGTTGATATCGGACTTTCCGGCGGTGACCGTCACGTTCGCGGTGAAGCCCTCGGCCCACCGGTTGACCGCCACCTCCGCGTAGCAGCCGTCACCGGCCGGTGGCGAGGTGTTCGGCGGGGTGACCGGCGGGGTGGTCGTCGGCGGGGTCGTGGTCGGGGGCGTGGTGGTCGGCGGGGTCGTGGTCGGAGGCGCGGTGGTCGGCGGGTTCGGCGCGCCGTTGGCCAGGCTGTAGGCCAGGTCGGGCTGGAACGAACCGGCGGTGTAGCGGCAGCCGTCCGCCTCCCCCGGCGGCTTCACCCAGAGGTACGCGTCGATGTTGGCGTCGCCGGTGTTGGTCGTCGGGTACATCCCGATCCGCCGGTCGGTGTTGTCGTCGCCGCACCAGTCCCCGCTGGCACCGCCGTTGCGGCTGGTGTCGATGACCTGGCGCTTGCCCGAGATGCCCATGCCGTTGAGGGCGGAGATGACCGCCCGGCCGAAGTTCGCCTCGTTCGAGGTGGAGTTGTAGTTCGACACGTTGGAGAAGAAGCCGTCGGCGTACTGCACGCCGGCCGCCCGGAGGCGGTTGGCCGTCTCGCCCGCGCTGTTCCAGGTGGAGTGGCCGGCGTCGAGGTACACCTTGGCGTTGGGGTTGGCCGACTTGATGGTCCGGGTGGCCGTGGTGAGCGCCTGGTTGCGCGCGTTGATCTCACCGCTGCTCAGGCAGGTCTGCAGGGCGAGCGAGTCGGTCTCCAGGATGATCAGGACGGTCTGGTTGCCGAGCCCGCTGGCGAAGTTGGACACCCAGGTCTGGTACTGGTTGAGGTCCGGCGCCCCACCGGCGCTGGCCCCGCCACAGTCCCGGTTGGTGATCTCGTACACCGCCAGCACCGGGATCTGCTGCGCCGCGTTGGCGGCGCCGATGAACCCGGACACCTCGGACTGCACTGTCGACGGGTTGAAGTTGGCGAACCAACGGGCCTGCGGCTGACTCGCGATCTTGTCGCGAATGACAGCGGCACGCGAGTCGCCGGGGTTGGCGGCGACCCAGCGGACGACGGCGGAACTCGGGTCGCGGTAGAGCGATCCGGACACCGTACCGGCGGAGGCGCTGCCGACGGTGAGGCAGACGCCGACGGCGGCTGCGCCCGCGACGGCCGCCATGCTGATGGCCGCCGATCTACGACGGAGCGAGGAGAAGGTAGCCACGACGTGTTGCCTCCTGACCACATAGATGTTGCCAAGTTCATGGGAGCGTTCCCATGGACGGTAGCGGAGGCGCGCGTCGCTGCCAAGACATGAAGACTTGTCGATGAGTGACGGCGCCCGGAATGCCAGGGGGCAGCGGGTCCCTGGGCCCGCGCCAGGCGACCCGCAATCGCCGACGACCACGGGCAGCACGACGCGGTGATCGCACCTACGCGTGCGATCACCGCCGGTTGCGCTGGCGGCAGGAGTCGCGTGTCCGACCGACCCTGCCGAGCGGCGCCGTCGTGTTTGCCGGTGCCGAGAGCTACGGCTGGAGGGCGTCCGCGGCAGGGGTCCAGGTCGACTCGTCCCTGACGTCGGCGACCCTGATTCCCTTGGCGATCTTCTCCAGCTCGGCCCGCGGCAGTTGGTTGCCGAGGCCCACGGCGCTGACCTGCAGAACGACCGTGCCGTCGGCGCTCCAGATGTTGCAGAAGCCGCCGCCGGCGGGGCCCTTCCGGTCGCGCCGGTCAGACCCGCTGTAGCACTTCGTGACGCCGGGTTCCGGTGCCTGGTTCGCGCTGGTGCTCGGCGTGACGAAGATGTGGAACCCGTCCCTGATGGCACCCTCGGCCGCGTCGTACGGCGCGGTCAGGCCCGAGGTGGGCGCGGCCGGCCTGGTGTACGTCGCGCCACCGAAGTCACCGGCGCGGGCCGTGGCGATGCCGCTGAGGCCGGGTAGGGCGTGCGTGCCGATCTGCAGCGGCAGGTAGCCGCCGGGCAGGTAGCCCACCGTGAACGGCACCAGGGCCGGCGTCGGCTTGCTGGGCTTCAGGCCCTCGACCAGACCGCCCAGGTCCTCGAAGCTCGGCGTGGCTTCGTCACTGGAGACCGAGGTGACCGCCGCCCAGGCGTTGTCGGCGTACTCCCAGGCGAACAGCTTGTTGCCAACCTCTGTCGGCTTCAACGGGTCGAGGCCGACCGGCAGCGTCGCCCGCACGGCCCGGTGCCCGGCCACTGTGACGTCAGTGCCGTCCTTGATGCCGGCGGGATCGAAGACACCCGGTCGGTAGACGGTCAGATAGGCCCACAGGTTCGGCTTCCCCCCGGCGGCCTTCTTCTTCTCCAACTCGGTGCCGCCACCCTGCGCCTCGGCCTCCTGCTCGGTGACGGGCCTGTCGTTCGAGCTGTGCCGGTCGGAGTAGACGGAGGCGATCTGGTAGCCGGTGGACGCGACGATCGGGTCCTGCACGTGCAGCGTGCCGGCGTCGTACCCCTGGAAGGTGAAGGTGAACGGCGTGGCGGCGGGCCACAGGGCCGGGGCGGGCGTGGCCGCCGCGCCGACCGGCGCCCTCGTGCCCGCGGTGTCCGGCCTCGGCGATCAGGTCGGCAGCGCGAACGCACCGGCGACCGCGACCAGGACGAGGCCGGCCGCACCGGCCGACGCGAACCCGGCCCGGCGACGCCGCTCGGCCCGCCGCCCCGACGCGATGATGTCGTCGGCGGTGCGGGCCATCGGCGGCTCTTCGCCCGTCACGGCGTCCACCAGATCATGCAACTGCACTGGTCCACTCCTCCATCTGCTTCCCGGTGAGGTCGATACGTTCGCCAGCGAGCGACTCCCGCAGCTTCGCCAGGCCACGGGAAACCTGACTCTTGGCCGTGCCCACCGTGCAGTCGAGGACGCCGGCGGTGTCCTCCAGGCTCAGACCCAGGTAGTGCCGGAGTACGACTGCGGCCCGCTGCCGGGCCGGCACGGCGTCGAGCGCGGCTCGCAGGCGCATCCGCTCGTCGGTCGACCCGGCCGGGTCCCGCACCACGACGTCCGGCATGGCGTCGCCGGCTGACCGTTCGCGCCGCCAGGGCCGACGGGTCTCGTCGATCGCGGCCCGGTAGACCATGGTCTTCACGTAGAGATCCGGCCGGTCCACCTTCCGCCAGCGGGGGTAGAGCTTGATCAGCGCGTTGGCCACGGCGTCCTCCGCCGTGTGCCAGTTGCCGCAGGTCACGTACGCCAACTTGCGCAGCGACGCCATCTCCGACGTCACGAACTCGCGGAACGCCTGCTCATCTTCGGCTTTCAAGTCGCCTGCCTCCCTTGTGACGGAGGTAGAACGGAGCCGCCGGCCCGAAAAGTTGCACCGCCCGGACAGGTAGTTGCCTGATCACCCTCAGCGACGCAACAGGGCGCGGCTAGCCGACAACGTCGCGGGTGCGTGCCGCGATGCGGATGGTGGTACCCGCGGGTCCGCTGTCGACGAGCAGGTAGTCGGCCATCTGCCCGACCACCCACAGCCCCATCCCTCCGCTGTCGGACAGCGGCGGTCGCTCGACGCGGGGAACGTAGTGCGCGGTGTTGAAGCCCCGCCCCTGGTCGTCACCTCACAGGTGAGCTGACCGTTCAGAAGCAGACGTACCGCGCCCTTGCCACCCCCGTGCCGAATCACGTTGATCAACAATTCGTTGACCGCCGTCACCCAGTCCTCGATCTCGTCGTGCCCGAGGCCGCACCGACGACTGACGGCCGCCACCTCGTCACGAATGCGGGCGAGGTCGGCGAGGGTGAACGACGTCGAGAACAGGGGCTTCCCGGCGGTGGGGACATGCTGGTCGCGCGGTGGGTTCGCCACTGCTTCCCTCCCCTCCCTGTCAGACGTGGAGTCCGGTGACCTCCCGCTGGTGCGACGAGGATGACCTTCGAAACGGGTTCACCGGACGATAAAGACAGCAATGTGACATGGGAAGATACCCCACCTCGAAGGCGTGACACTGTCGATCTCGCTCCTCGCATGCCGTCGATGGCGTCCCGGCGTCTAGGCTGCCTAGGTGGCCGATGCCGAGCTAGTGACAAATGAGGAGCGGCTGCGTCGTATCGAGGCGATCACCGACGCCGCCCTGTCGGCGTTGGACATGGCCGAGTTGCTCGACGAACTCCTCGAACGGGTCCGGGACCTGCTCAAGGTCGATACCGCCACCATCCTGCTGCTGGACAGCCACACCGGCGAGCTGGTCGCGACGGCGGCCAAGGGCCTGGAGGAGGAGGTGCGCCGCGGCTTCCGCGTCCGGGTCGGCCGCGGCTTCGCCGGCCGGGTGGCGGCGACCCGTGCGCCGGTCACGATCTATGACGTCACGGCGAACGACGTGGTCAATCCCGTCCTGATCACCACCGGCGTACGTGCTCTGCTCGGCGTGCCGATGCTCTCCAACGGCAACCTCGTCGGTGTGCTGCACGTCGGCTCGCTGGTCCTGCGGCGGTTCGGTCCCGATGATGTGCAGCTGTTGCAACTCGTCGCCGATCGGGCCAGCTCCGCGGGTCAGGCCCGAGCGCAGGTCCTCGACCGGCAGGCAGCGCTCGCCCTGCAACGCAGCCTGCTGCCCGGCCGGCTACCCGACATCTCCGGCCTGGACCTGGCCGCCCGCTACGTGCCCGGCCACGACCTGGGCATCGGCGGCGACTGGTACGACGTGTTCGTGTTGCCCTCGGGGTGGCTCGGCGCCGTCATCGGCGACGTCTCCGGCCACGGGCTGCCATCCGCCGTCGTGATGGGACGCATCCGCAGCGCGCTACGCGCCTACGCGCTCGATGCCGACGACCCCGCCGAGGCGCTGGCCTCCCTCGACCGCAAGATCCACCACTTCGAAGCCGGCACCCTGACCACCGCCGTCTACGCCCTCATCGCACCCGACCGCAAGACGGTCCACGTCAGCTCCGCGGGTCACCTGCCACCGCTGCTGGCCGTCCCCGGCCAACCCACCCGGCTCGTCAACCTGAAGGTGGACCGGCCACTCGGGGTGGGCCGACCAGTGGCCACCCGCCGCACCACCGTGCTCGACCTGCCGCCGGGCGCGGCGCTCGTCTTCTACACCGACGGACTGATCGAACGCCGCAGCGAACTGATCGACACGGGCATCGAGCGCCTCGCCGACGCCGTGCGGTCCGAGCCGGCCGAGGCGTTGTGTGACCGCATCATGGCCTCCACCGCGGAGGAGCACCCCAGCGACGACATCGCTCTGCTGGTCATCCGCCGCCAACCAGCAACCGATGACGCCACTCCGGCAGCTGATGCGGCGTCCGCGCGAAGCACGGATGCCGCTCCCCCGGCGAAGCTGACCGGCTGATTGGCTGACCAGCTGGCCGCCCGGCGGCCGGCTGCCGGAGACGGCCAGACCGGATCGGAGGGCGGCGCCCGAGGGTCACCGGTGTCGACGTCGTCAGCTCTGGATGGAGAACGTGGCGACGACACCGTTGTGGTCGGACCTGGTGCCGCCGACGATGTCGTAACCGGTCATCCAGATGAGCTGGTACTCCGGAAGTCGCTTCCAGAAGTAGACGTAGTCGATGTGCCGGTTGCCGTGCGTTCCGGTGCCCTGCTCGCCGTAGAGGTTGTAGTTGGAGCGCAGATTCGGCAGCTCGTTGGCCTCGAAGACCTGCCACGGGAAATTCGCGTACCCGTAGCCGCGGTCGGCGCTGAAGTCGACGTTCAGGTCACCGCTGACGATGACCTGGCCCTCGCTCTGCTTGGCGACCGCCAGGTCCTTGAGGCCCTGGAACTGCGCCTCGGCGCACCTGGTGCGCGGCAGGTCCTCGGGCCGGCCGGCGGATTCGATGCCGGCCACCGCGTGGGCGTTGATGTGGGTCACGTTGCGACCACTGGGCTTGTGCCGGTACTTGACCCAGTTGTTGTAGCGCGCGGGTGGCACCTCGCCCGGACCGTTGGTGTCACAGACGAAGACCGAACCCCTGTCGAGGACGTCGAACATGTTCTTCTTGGCGATCAGCGCCTCGCCGGCCTGGTTGGTGCCGCCCGGCGCGTACAACCACCAGCCGTTGTCGGCGGCCCAATCCTCCAGGAAAGCCTTGCGGTTGCCGACCTCGTTGAGGCCGACGAGGTCCGCCCGGGAAGCGATCAGGTCCAGGTCGTGGACGAAGTCCGCCTGGCTCAGCCCGTTGTAGATGTTCAAGGTCGCCGCCTTGAAGGCCACCGTCGCCGCGACCGCCGGCGTGCCCGGCAGCAGGGCCGCCACCAGCGCGACGGCACCCGCGAGAGCGCCCAGAGCCCGGGCCGACCAGAGCGTTGTCCTGCGCATCGACTCCCCTTCGCACGAAGCCGCCCTCGGTGGCGGCCACCGCACCCTATCGATCCGAATCGACGCGACACCGAACGACCGGGGAACAACCAGGTACGAAGCGGACCAGCAGCCGAGGCGTGGGTCAACGCGACCGAGTAGCGTGAGGGCCTGTAACCCACCCGTCCTGCCGAGCGTGGCGGACCGGCGTCGAGCGACTGGCGTGGGTCCCGGCAGGTCCGTACAACGGTCCGCGACGCGCGGGCCGCCATCCGCGCACCCACCCTCGGAATCGACTGCTGCGGCGGGTGCGCCGGTCACGGAGGACCTGGCGCGATGACCCAGCCGTCGACAAACCCCGCTCTTCCGACGGACGCCACAGCCGCGCTCGCCGAACTCGCCCGCATCAAGCTCGGCGACGCCGATCTCGACGACGTGCTCCGGCGGGTGGCCGAACTGACCAAGCGGGTGCTGCCCATCGACGTGGAGGTGTCCGTCACGCTGGTGCGCGGCGGCGCCGGGCACACCACTGCGTCCACCGACGGGGACCTGGCCCGCGACATGGACGAGCGCCAGTACGCCCAGGGGCGCGGGCCCTGCCTGGACGCCTCGAACAGCGGCGACGTGATGTCCGTGCCCGACCTCGCCGCCGAGGAGCGGTGGCCGGACTGGGCCGAGGGCGGGGTGAAGGCCGGGCTGGGCAGCTCGGTGTCGATCGGCCTGCCGATCCAGGACGCGGTCGTCGGTGCGCTGAACGTCTACGCCCGCGGCCCGCACGCCTTCGACGACGGCACGATCACCGTGCTGCGGACCTTCGCCGCGTACGCCGCCGTGGCCCTGGCCAACGCCCACCTTTACGACAGCACCGCCACCCTCGCCCGGCAGATGCAGGACGCGATGGCCACCCGCGCGGTCATCGAGCAGGCCAAGGGCATGATCATGGCGCAGCGTCGGTGCAGCCCCAACGAAGCCTTCAGCATCCTCGCGAAGGTGTCCCAGGACTCCAACCGCAAGGTCCGCGACGTGGCCCAGGCCCTCGTCGACCAGGCCGTTAGGACGCCCAGAGCCTGACGGGACACCATCGCTCCCGCACCGGGCGGGTGTGGTGACGGTGGTCTGCTCGCTGCTCGCCCCGAACCGGGCGGGTCGGGTCGGCGGTCAGCTGGCCGGCCCACCCGTCACCTGGGGCCCGGAGCGACCGGCTCCGGACCCCGTCTCGTCCGGCTAAGGACTGGTGCAGGTGACGTTGCTGGGTGCGGTCGCGCCGTTGCCGGTGGCGGTGAACCCGAAGGTGGCCGACGCGTTCGGGCCGATCGCGCCGTTGTAGGCGGCGTTCCGGACGGTGACGCTGCCGGTCGTGCCCGTGTTGGTGCCGCTCCAGAGGCTGCTGATGGCCTGACCACTGGCCAGGGTCAGGCCCACGGTCCAGCCGTTGAGTGCCGAGGTGGTGTTGTTGGCCACTGTCACCTCGGCCTGGTAGCCGCCGGGCCAGGTGTTGAGCGTCCGGTAGGTGGCGACGCAGGTGCCCGGTTCGCCGGTGGTCGGGGGCGTCGTCGACTCGAACTGGCTGAAGAACCGCCAGATCTCACCCGAGGTCCAGGTCCGGGAGTCGTTGGGGCTGCCGGACCCGTCGACCGGGCTGGGGGTGTGGTCACCGTCGAACGCCGCCCACTGGACCGGGTAACCGGCTCGGCAACCCGAGTAGGCGGTGGTGATGTGGGTGAGACTGCCCCGGCTCGGTTCGCGCGGGCTCTGCGCGGTGCAACCGTTGTTCCGGACGAACGTGTCGCGCAGTTGCCGACCCTGGGAGATGTTCAGCACGCTGTCGTAGATGCCGTGAATGCCGAAGTAGGCGACGGGCTGGGTGCCGCCGTTGCATCCGCTGAGGTTGGCGCCGGAGAGCACGGTGACCGCGCGGATGATGGTGGGCCGGGCGCAGGCCACCGCGTAGCTCATCGCGCCGCCGTAGCTCCAGCCCAGGGCGAAGCGCTGGGTGGTGTCCACGCAGAGGTCGTTCTCGACCTGCTGGCGGATGTCGTCGAAGAGGGTCAGGTCCCGGCCGTTGGTGTTGGCCCAGCCGGCGTTGAGGCCCTGTGGCGCGACGAAGATGGTGCTGTTGTTCGACAGCGGTTGCAGCCCGTAGTAACCGGCCGAGGTGACGTTGTTGGCCGAGCCGTTCAACCAGTGGAAGCCGAAGATCAGTCGGTACGGGCGGTTGCGGTCGTACCCGTCCGGAATCCGGAGGTTGTAGGTACGGCTCTGCCCGCTGCTCTGGATCGTGCGCGTCCCGCTGGTCAGCGTGGGGGCCTTGCCACAGCCGGCGGTCGCCGCGAGGGTGCCGTTGGTCGCGGCCGCCGCCGGGGCGCCGAAGCCGCCGCTCAGCGCGCCGCCGGTGGTGGCCGCGAGGATGAGCGCCGCGGCCGCGATGGATGGGAGGAGATAGCTGCGTTTCAGCATTGGGTGGGCTCCTTGCCGTAGGGCTGTGCCGGCCGGCGACCGACTGTGGTCGCCGGCATCGACGGGGTGCCCGGACGGGTCACGACCTGGGGATCGGCGGAAGGGGGCGTGCGGCGGCACGTCTTCGCCGACCTGCTGAGGTGACCGGGAGTGTGCCCTGCACTCCCGGTCGAAAGATAGCATGTTATCGATAACAAGCCGAGTCGTTCCGGCCGCTGGACGTCACCGCCCAAGCGGTCTGGCGGCCCACTCGGCGGCCACCTGCCGCGGGTCACCGGTCCGGAAGATCGGCGGTTCGTGCAGCAGGAAATCGCGGTGGCTGATGTTCCAGGCGTACGCGCCGGCCATGTCGAAGGCCAGCACATCACCCACGCCGATCGGCCCGGCGGTGGCCGAGCGGGACAGCACGTCCTTCGGGGTGCAGAGTTGCCCGACCACGGTGACCGGCCCGCCGTCGGTGCGGGGACCGTGGGCGCCGCGCCGCCGGTGCACGGTGAACGGCTGCTGGTGCCCCTTCGCCACCGGGGTCCGCAGGTGGTGGGTGCCGCCGGCCACCACCGCGAACCACTCGCCGTAGGAGCGCTTCACGTCCACGACCTCGGTGAGGTAGGCCCCGCAGTAGACGGTGACCGACCGGCCCGGCTCGACGCGCAGCCGAACCCCCGGGTACGTGTCGAGGACGTCCGCCAGCGCCCGGCCGTAGCCCACCCAGTCGAATCGGGCCGCCGGGTCGGTGTAGTCGACGGCCATGCCGCCGCCGACGTCGACCTCGTCGGCACCGAACTCGGCCACCGCCCAGCGGACCACGGCGGCGGCGACCGTGGCGGCGAGCGGTGCGTCCAGCCCGCTGGCCAGGTGGGCGTGGATTCCGCGTACGTCGATGCCGGCCGGCGGACGGCGGGCGGCGGCGATCGCGTCGGCCGCGTCCATCCCGAACGGGCTGGGTCCGCCCCCCATGACCAGGCTCGCGCCCGGCGCGTCGACAGGCAGGTTCACCCGCAGCAACACCTGGGCCGACCGGCCGGCGGCGGTCGCCAGCGCGCCGAGTCGGGCCAGCTCGGCGGGCGACTCGACGTGGATGCGGCGCACCCCGGCGGCGAGGGCGGCGGCGAGATCGGCGTCGGTCTTGCCCGGCCCGGCGTACGCGGCCGGCTCCCGTGCTGGCAGTACCTCGGCCAGCCTGCGCAGCTCGCCCCGGCTCGCGGCCTCGAACCCGTCGACGATCGGGGCGAGGGTCCGCAGCACGCCGGGATCCGGGTTGGCCTTGACCGCGTACAGCAGCTCGACCGGCGGGGGCAGCGCCGCCCGGATGGCTCGGGTGTGCGCGGCCAGCGCGTCGAGGTCGTGGACGTAGACCGGTCGGGTCACCGTGGACCGCCCATCGGGTTGGGAACCGGTACGAAGGGTGCCGCCCGGTCCGCGTCGCGCCGCCACCGGACCAGCAGGTTCGCCTTGGCCTCGAACGGCTCTCCGCGCACCAGCGCGCGTAGCTCCGGCGGGTCGTCGAGGTCGGCGGCCAACCCCTCGACGACGGCTCGCACCTCCCGCCACAGCCGTCGTTCGATCCCCGGGCGCGCGTCGGCGAGGGCGCCGCTGATGCCGGCCAGGTGATTGACGAAGAGACAGTAGACGACCCGCTGGCGGGCGGCCCGGGGACCGTAGCGGACCTGCACCGGAACCCCGTCCGGCCAGCTGACCCACCGGTCGGCGGCCAGCTTCACCCCCTCCAGGTCGCGCAGCAGCATGCGCACCGGGCGGCGGTCGCGGTCGAGCACCACCACCACGTTCTGCAGGTGCGCCTCGTGCACGACGCCGTGACTCAGCCAGCAGCGCAGCACCGCCGGCACCAGCAGCCCGACGTACGCCCGCCACCAGGCCACCGGGTCCGGGGTGACCAGCGGCGCGGCGGCCAGCGCCGCCGCCAGCAGCGGGGTGTCGCCGGGACGCAGGTGTGGGCGCAGGCCGGTGCGCAGGATCGTCCCGTACGCCTCGTCCGGGCCGGGGACGTCCACGGTGCGGTAGGCGGGCTCGGCGAGCAGCCCCACCCCGTCCGGCATCGGCACCCGGGCCAGCAGGTCGGTCAGGGCCACCGCGCCGGTGAGTTCGTAGCGGGCGTTCTTGCGCAGGCAGTTGGTGATCCGCACGTGCAGGCTGGTCTTGACGAACAGGTCGGCCGCGGGGGCGTACAGGGTGCGGACGCTCGCCGTCGGTCGCACCGGCACACCGGCCTCCCCCAGGTCGCGCAGCCGGGGGTGGGACGGCGGGAGCAGCGACAGCTGCCAGGGATGCACGGGCAGCACGCGGTGCCCGGGCGGCGGGCGTGGCGGGTCGAGGGCGGCCGCCAGCGGATCGAACGGCCCGGCGTCAGCGACCAGGTCGTCCGGTACGGCGAGCCAGCGCAACCGGAACGACGTGCGCAGCTCCGGCGCGTACGCCCGCCAGCTGGCCGGGTCACCGCTGCGCCACTTCGGGGTGGGGTGGTGCGGGTGGCCGAGGACCAGTGACTGCTCGGAGTCGACGTACGCGTCGATGGCGGGTTCGCCGGTGGGGGTGGGATCCGCCGCCGGCCGGTCGGCCAGCAACCGGGCCACGGTGTCCCGACTGGCAGTGACCTGATTGACGAACTCGTCGTTCGCCAGCCCGGTGCCGGCGGCGAGCTCCGCCGCGACCAACCCGGCCAGCGCGTCCGCGTCCAGGTCCGCCCACCGCCCGCCGCCGGTCAGCCGCTGCACCGGGCCGGTGTAGCGGTGCGCGCCGAGCGGCGAGGCTCGGGTGACGCGGCAGCGCACTGTGGTGTCGAGGTGCCGGAGCAGGAGACGCACCGCACCGTCGACGACCGTCGGGGTCTCCTCCGGTGCGGCCAGCTCGCGCAGCAGGCAACCGAAGACGGCGTGCGCGGCGGCCAGGTCGGCGAGCTGGTCGGTGGCCGGCCGGGCACGCGACCGCACGCTCGTCATCGTGTCTCCCGCAGGTAGTTCGGGCCGGTACGCAGGTAGTACTTGTTGATGTCGGTGCAGCCCAGCCGCTGTTTGGGCAGCAGGGTGCCGGCGGTGACCATCGCCTTGACGGGCAGCCGGGTGGCCGCCAGCACCCGCTCGGTGAACAGCCGCGCCACCGGTCCGTCGCCCCACCTGTCCCGGGCGGCGGCGAGCCGAGGGGTGAGCGCCTCGGCCGGGGACGGCACGTCCAGCCCTCGGGCGGCCAGCGCGAGCAGGGGGGCGGCGGCGGCCAGGTGCAGGGTGATGGTGACGAACACGTCGGCCAGCTCCTGCGGATCGCGCGCCCACATCCGGTCGTCGTCCAGGACGAGCCCGTCCGGGCCACCGTGCCGCGCGTCGAGACGGGCGCCGTCGTTGTCCTTGTAGAGCAGGCCGACCGCGCCGTCCGGGTGCGCCAGCAGGTGGATGTTCTGTGGGTGCGCCTCCAGGGCTATCCCGTGGCGCAGCCAGAGGAAGACGTGCCAGTCGAGCAGCAGATCCAGATAGGACCCGAGCAGCGCCACCGGCCGGTGCGGGCTGACCCGTTCGAGAACCGTGCGCGCCGCCGGGTCGGCCGCGGCGAGGGCGGCGACCGGCACCACGTGGATCCCGGCCAGGTCGGCCGGGTATCGCCGGAGCAGGACGCTGCGCCGCTCGTCGCCGTCGACGTGCGCCCAGGTGCTCTCGTCGACGTGCCGGACCCGACCGGCGAAGGCGGGTTCCGTGTCGGCGATCCGGTCGAGCAACCCGGCGACGGCCGCGCCGTCGGCGATCGAACCCGGCCGCAGCGTGCGCCGGTTGCGCGCGCCGAGGCTCGCGGTGGGCAGTGGCAGCTTCAGATGCAGGTACGGGTCGTCGTCGAGCGCCACCGTCCGCATGGAGAGAGTGGGCCGGACGGTGATCGCTGGCAGGTCCGTGACCGGCAGCGCGTGGCGGGCCGCGGTGATCGGATGCGCCGGCAGCAGCAGTTGGTCGGGGCGGGGTGCGGGCGGCCACCACGGCGGGAGTTCACCCGCGCGCCGGACGTCCCGGGTGGGCGTGACATACCACCGCAGCGCGAAGCGGGGCGCGTGCTCCGGGGCGTACCGGAGCAGTTCGTCGTCGCTGAGACCGTGCCGGCACCGGTCGGTCGGGTAGACCGGGTGGCCGTGGTGGGCGGCGAGCACGTCGTCCAGGACGGCCGCCGGCAGACCCGTCGGCGTACTCGCCCGGCCGGCTGCCACCTCGGCGAACGCCAGCGGTCGCTGCCGGGCCGCGAGCCGCCGGGCCCGGAGGTCGGCGCGGCACTCGACGCCG
>NZ_JAEVHL010000024.1 GCF_016803395.1 Micromonospora tarensis
CTGCCGCAGCCGCCGCTCGGCCAGTGGGTCGGCGCCGCCCAGCGGCGAGTGCAGCAGCGCGACGGCCGCCTCCTCGTCGAGTCGCTCCGGCTCCAGCGCGCAGCGCAGCAGAAGCAGCAGCGGCGCGACCGCCGGTTGCAGGTGCAGGGGCAGGTCCTCGCCGTGCACCACGGTGGGTACGCCGGCCGCGTGCAGCGCCCGCCGCAGGGTGGGTAGCTGCAACGCGGTGGACCGCACCAGCACCGCCATCCGCGACCAGGGCACGCCGTCGAGCAGGTGGGCCGAGCGCAGCGCGTGGGCCAGCCAGGCGGCCTCGCTGGTCGCCGAGCGGAACGTGTGCACCTCGACCACGCCGGGCGGCGCGTCCGGCAGTGGGTGCAGTCGACGGTGCGCGGCCGGACCACGCAGCCGGCGGCCCAGCCGGGCGATCGCGGCGAGCAGACCCGGCCCGGCCCGGTACGACGTGGTCAGCAGCACCTGCGCGGCCGGTGCGCCGGAAGTCGTCCGGAAGCGGTGCGGGAAGGTCGCCACCCCGGCCGGATCGGCGCCCCGGAAGGCGTACGTGGAGGAATCCGGGTCGGCGAACGCGACAAGCGACGTGCCGCCGCCGGCGATGACCGAGAGCAGCTCCAGCTGGGCGGGGTCGGTGTCGGCCAACTCGTCGAGGTACACGTGGGCGAGTCGACGACGCTCGGCGGCCAGCAACTCCTCGTCGTCGCGGAGCAGCCCGGTGGCCGCCCGGACCAGTTCGGCCGGGTCGTACGCGATCGAGCCCCGGTTGCTGACGTCGCGCAGCGCGAGGACGGCGACGTACTCCCGGAGGAAGCGGGCGGCGGCGGGCCAGTCGGCGCGGCCGAGCTTCTCGCCCAGCCGGGCCAGGTCGACCGGGCCCACGCCCCGCTCGGCGGCGCGCATCAGCAGGTCGCGTAGCTGGCCGGCGAACGCCCGGGTCCGCAGCGCCGGGCGCAGATCGGTCGGCCAGCCGACCGGGTCGTCCTCAGGCTCCTCACCGACGACGTCCAGCAGCTCGCGGATGATCAGATCCTGCTCGGGGCCGGTGAGTAGCCGAGGCGAGGGCTCACCCCGTTCGGCGGCGGCTCGGCGGAGCAACCCGAAGGCGTACGCCGGGAAGGTGCGCACCAGCGGCTCGCGCAGCACCCGGTGGCCGTCCTGGGCGATCCGGGCCTCGATGCGCTGGCGCAGTGCGCTGGCACCTCGACGACCGAAGGTCAGCACCAGGATCCGTTCGGGGTCGACGCCCTCGGCCACCCGGGCGGCGACCGCCTCGACCAGGGTGCTGGTCTTGCCGGTGCCCGGTCCGCCGAGCACGAGCATCGGCCCGTCGGTGTGCCCGACCACCTCCGTCTGCACCGGGTCGGCAAGCCGATCGCCAGCGGCGACGGGCGCGGCGCTGTCAGCGGGCGCTCCCCCGTCCCCCGGCGGCGGCCCCGCGGACCGCCGCACCAACCGGTACGCCTGCATCAGCTCATCCCATCAGACCCGTACGACACCCACCCAGACCCCACCCCACCAGACCCCGTTGATCATGAAGTTGTTGCCGCGACACGCCGACGTCGAGGGCGACAACTTCATGATCAAGGCGGCAGGACCCGGCGGTCCGGCGGGGGTGGTCAGGTTAGGCGGGACTCCAGGGCGGTCAGCGCCTCGTCCACGGAGGTGGCCACTGTCAGCAGGTCGCGGCCGGCGGTCTTGAGGAAGTGCTGGTCGGCCAGCGCGTCCAGCCAGTCCAGCAGCGGACGGTAGAACCCGTCGGTGTCGATCAGCACCATCGGCTTGGCGTGCAGGGCGAGCGTGGCGGTGGTCCAGACCTCGAACAACTCGTCCAGGGTGCCCAACCCGCCGGGCAGGGTGAGGAAGGCGTCCGACTTGTCGATCATCAGGGTCTTGCGGCTGGCCATCGAGTCGGTCACCAGCAGCTCGTCCGAGGCCAGGTCCGCGACCTCCAGATCGACCAACGACTGGGGGATCACGCCCACGGTGCGCCCACCGGCGGACCGGGCACCGTCGGCCAGCGCGCCCATCATGCCGACGCAACCGCCACCGCTGACCAGGGTGTGCCCACGCCGGGCCAGCGCAGCGCCGGTCTCGCTGGCCAGATCCAGCCAGCGCTGGTTAAGCGTGCGGGAGGAGGCGCAGAAGACGCAGATCGCCGCCATCAGGCGTCGTCCCGCGACTGCTCGGCGGCCTCTTCGGCGGCGGCCTGCTGGTCGGCGGCGGTACGCGCGACAGCCTCCTCGCGGACCGCCTCCTGCTCGGCGGAGAGCGCGGCCTCCGCCGCGACGATGTGCCGGACCGCCGCGTTGACGTCGTCGGTGAGGCAGATCAGATCCAGGTCGACCGGGCCGATCTTGCCGGTGGCGGCCATCGTGTCGCGCAACCAGTCGAGCAGCCCCTGCCAGTAGGCGACCCCCATGAGCACCACCGGGAACCGGGTGACCTTGCCGGTCTGCACCAGGGTGAGCGCCTCGAACAACTCGTCCATGGTGCCGAACCCACCGGGCAGCACGACGAACGCCTGGGCGTACTTGACGAACATCGTCTTGCGGGCGAAGAAGTAGCGGAAGTCGATGGCCAGGTCGACCCACTCGTTGATGCCCTGCTCGAACGGAAGCTCGATGCCCAGCCCCACGGAGAGCCCGCCGGCCTCGCTGGCGCCACGGTTGGCGGCCTCCATCACACCGGGGCCGCCACCGGTGATCACCGCGTAGCCGGCCCGGGCCAGCGCGCCACCCAGCTGCTCGGCCAGCTGGCACTCGGCGCTGTCCGGCCCGCTGCGCGCGGACCCGAAGACGCTTACCGCCGGCGGCAGATCAGCGAGGGTGTCGAAGCCCTCGACGAACTCGGAGAGGATGCGCAGGGCGCGCCAGGCGTCCTTGGTCTTCCAGTCGCCGCGCCCACGTGAATCGAGCAACCGCTGATCGGCGGTGCTGCTCGGGATCGCTCCTCGGCGCAGCGTGACCGCGCCGCGATGACGTTCCATTCCCGGACCGCGACCGGCCTCCCGTCCGTTGCTCTCGCTCATGGGGCAACCGTAGTGGAGCCGAACCGCTCGGGTGCGCGGGGCGCGGACGCCGAGAAATAGTTCGCGATCATGGGCAACTATTCGGCCCTCCCGCACGTCTTACTATTCACATACCGGGTATGCCCCGGCGCGCGCCTTCGGGGGAGGAGACAGCGTGATCAGTAACAGCGAGATGATCCGGATCCGTCGCCAGATGCAGCGACGGATCCGAGACGTGGTGGCCGAACGCCGCCGCACCCGGGACCTGAACCCCTCCCCCGCAGCACCCGTCCCATCCGGAGCTGATCAAGAGGTTTGCGTCGCCGACAACGGGCCCGGCTGACGCAAACCTCTTGATCACCGGCGGGGGCCGGACCCGGACGACCGGACCCGGGGGTGAGTCAGGCCGGGGCCAGCCAGCGGTGCAGGGTCGCCGCGCCGTCCCGGATCTTGCTGATCTCGACGTGCTCATCCGGGTGGTGGGCGAGGTTCGGGTCACCCGGGCCGAAGTTCAGCGCGGGGATCCCCATGGCCGCGAAGCGGGCCACGTCCGTCCAGCCCAGCTTGCCGATCGGCGCGGCGCCGACCGCCGCCAGGAACTCCTTCGCCGGAGCGGCGGTCAGCCCCGGCGCGGCGCCGGCGACCGAGTCGGTGACGGCCACCTCGAAGCCGGCGAACACCTCACGCAGGTGCGCCTCCGCCTCGGCGGGAGTGCGATCCGGAGCGAACCGGTAGTTGACCTCGACCTCACACAGGTCCGGGACCACGTTGCCGGCCACCCCGCCGTTGATCCGCACCGCGTTCATGCCCTCGCGGTAGTCGCAGCCGTCGATGGTGACCCGGCGCGCCTCGTACGTCTGGAGCCGGCGCAGCACCTCGGCGGCGGCGTGGATGGCGTTCGCGCCGTGCCAGGAGCGCGCCGAGTGGGCGCGCACCCCGGTCGTGGTGACCACCGAGCGCATGGTGCCCTGGCAGCCCGCCTCGACAATGCCGTACGTCGGCTCCAGCAGCACGGCGAAGTCCGCCTCCAGCCACTCCGGGTACGCCTGGGCGACCAGGTTGAGCCCGTTGTACCGGGACTCGATCTCCTCGGCCTCGTAGAAGAAGTACGTCACGTCGTAGCGCGGATCGGGCAGCGTCACGGCCAGGTGCAGCGCGTACGCGGTGCCGGACTTCATGTCGGAGGTGCCGCAGCCGTACATCAGGTCGCCGCGCATGGTCGACGGGAAGTTGTTGTTCAGCGGCACCGTGTCGAGATGCCCGGCCAACACGACACGCTGCGACCGACCGAGGTCGGTGCGCGCCATCACCGTGTTGCCGTGCCGGTGGGTGGTCAGGTGCGGTACGCCCCGCAGCACCTCTTCGACACAGTCGGCGATCGCCTTCTCGTTCAGGGACACGGACTCTATGTCGACCAGAGCGCGGGTCAGCTGCACCGGATCGGCGAGGACCTCGGGGGTCAGCGGGTTCTCCATGGTTCGCACGGTACCTTCAGGTCTGTCAGCGCGAGGAGTGAGCTGAGGCCAGCCGGCCGTGACGAGAGGTGTAACAGTGACGTCCGCAGATTCCGCTTGGGGCATCGGCCTGGCCACGGTCACGGCAGACGAGCAGGTGCTCGACACCTGGTACCCGACCGGCAAGCTGGGCCTGGGCGAGTTGCCGCTGGTGGCCGGCGAGGACAAGGCGGACGTGCTCGACCTGCCGCCGGCCGCGCTCGGTGACCGGTCCCTGCCCGGTCTGCGTACCGTCCAGGTGGTCACCGTGATCGGTTCGCTGGACGAACCGATCAAGGACGCCCCGGACGCGTACCTCCGGTTGCACCTGCTCTCGCACCGCCTGGTCCGGCCCAACGAGCTCAATCTGGACGGCATCTTCGGCAAGCTGGCCAACGTGGCCTGGACGTCCGCCGGGCCGTGCCCGCCGGAGCGGGTGGACGAGCTGCGGGTGATCGAGCGGGCCGCCGGTCGCCACCTGGCGGTCTACGGGGTGGACAAGTTCCCCCGGATGACCGACTACGTGGTGCCCTCCGGCGTGCGGATCGCCGACGCCGACCGGGTCCGCCTCGGCGCGCACCTGGCCGCCGGCACGACAGTGATGCACGAGGGCTTCGTCAACTTCAATGCCGGCACCGTGGGCACCTCGATGGTGGAGGGCCGGATCGTGCAGGGCGTGCTGGTCGGTGACGGCTCCGACGTCGGGGGCGGCGCCTCGATCATGGGCACGCTCTCCGGTGGCGGCACCGAGAAGGTGAGCATCGGCGAGCGGAGCCTGATCGGCGCGAACGCCGGCGTCGGCATCTCCCTGGGCGACGACTGCGTGGTCGAGGCCGGCTGCTACATCACGGCCGCCTCCAAGATCACCCTGCCGGACGGCCGGGTGGTCAAGGCCCGCGAGCTGTCCGGCGTCGACGGCCTGCTGTTCTGGCGCAACTCGGTCACCGGCGCGTTGGAGGCCCGGCCGCGCACCGGCCGGGGCATCGAGCTGAACGCCGCGCTGCACGCCAACGACTGACGAACCGTCCGGGTCCGCGGCGCTCGGCCGCGACCGGACGGGGTACGCCTCAGCGCAACCGGTACGCCTGGATGATCCGCTCGGTCACCGTGTTGCCGGCGGAGTCCCGGGCGGTGGCCCGCAGCGACGCGTACCCGGCCCCGACGGGATGCTGGACGGTGGCGGTCCAGCCGTGCCCGCCGTCCCGCACCCGGGCGGCCTGCCAGGTCTTGCCGCCGTCGTAGGAGACGTCCACGGTCAGCTTGGTCACCCGGACGGACGGCGCACCGGGCTGCCGTTGCACCTGCACCGGGACGACGAAGCTCCGCCCGGCCGGGGCGCTGCTGTCGATGCCCAGCGGTGGCGCGAAACGCACCGCCATCAACGGCAGGCGGGCCGGCGTGTCACCGGCGACGTGCCTCGACCGGAAGGTCCAGCTGGACTCCACCTCGGTGCTCAGGTCGGTGAAGCTTCGCGTGGCCGACGTGACGAGCCGGTAGTCCACCGCACCCGCCGGCACGGTGAACTCTCCGTAGCCGGCGTACTCGCTCTCGCCGACCAGCTTGCCGTTGCGCCAGAGGTCGGTTCGCCCGCTGCCGGTCAGCGAGCCGCCCGGGTGCCCGGCGGCGTCACTGAACATCGGCAGGTCGACCAGGATGGTGTCACCGGTGCGGGTGACACTCTGCTCCGGCCAGCGCGGGGTGGGGAACGACGGTGCGAACGGGGCCTGGCTCCAGGTCTCCCGCACCACCCGTCCGGCCCGGTACGCGGTGGGCGTCGAGAAGAGCACCGCCTGCGGTTCCAACCAGCCCTCGTCGTCCCGCGTTCCGAAGTAGATCTCGGACTCCCAGCGCACGCCAGTGGTGTTGTAGTACTCGACCCGCTGGCCGGGCACGACGGTGGGCAGGACCAGGGCGGAGCCGCCGACGTTGTACTCCAGGACGGGATACACGCTCCGCTCGGTCTCGGTGCCGGTGTAGCCACCGCGGAACCGGTGCACGACGGTGGCCAGGTCCCGTCGGCCATAGTCGCGGACGAACCCCGTGGGCATCCGGCCAGGGATCGCTTCGGCCAGCGCGTACAGGTACGGGCTGTTGGCCGTGTCCGGCTCGATCCACTGGCTGCTGACGGTGGCGACGAACTGGTCGGCGGAGACCGGCTTGCCGAGCTGACCGCTGGTCAGGCCGGTGAAGGTGTCCGCCCAGAGCCCGACGCCGTACGCACTGCCGTCGTCGGCGGTGAAGTTGCCGCTGAGGTCGATCAGTTGCGGGGTGGCGTTCCGGTCCGGAACGGTCATCCGTACCGGCTTGGCCCGGCGGGCGTCCACCACGATCCGGGTGTCCCGGTCGACGGTCAGTAGCGGCTGCGCCAGCAGGGACATCCCGCGCTGCTCATCCTCCGGTCCGGGCTCGAAGACGAGGCCAGTCAGGCCGTAGTGCCCCTTGGGCACCCGCACGGTGGCCACCCCGTCGGGGCTGACGAGATCCCAGTAGGCGAAGGTGTCCATGCCGAGCAGGGTGGTCCAGTGGTCCGACGTGCGCTCGCCGGCGCGGTTCAGGTGCTCCACGGTCAGCGTGTAGCTCTCCACCTCCCGGTGCACGGCCAGCGGGGTGACGGCGACCGTCGCCCCGGAGCGGGCCACGATCCGCCCGGTCCAGTAGCCGTCGGCGTCGCCGAGCCGGGTGTTCACGGTGACGGTGGTGGCGGCCGTACCGCCAGCCGGCACGGTGAGCTGGCCGGTGCCCAACTGGAACAGGCCGGCCGGCAGCGCTCGACCGCCGGGGCCAGCGCCCTCGATGGTCAGGTCCACAGTGACCGGGGCCGGACCGTCGTTGCGCCAGGTCACCGTGCGGGTGATCGGGGCGTCGTCACCGTGCGGCCAGAGCGTACGCCCGAACGAGACGCTCACCGGGTCGGTGCTGACCTGCTGGGTGATCGCGTGTGCGACGTCGACCCGTCCGGCCCCCTGCTGGTAGGCGGTCTGGTCCTGGTGCGGCTTGGCGGCGGCCATCAGGGTCGCCTTGAGCCGGTCGGCCCGCCATCCCGGGTGCTGCTGGGCCAGCAGTGCGGCCGACCCGGCCACGTGCGGGGTGGCCATCGAGGTGCCGGAGATCGTCACGTAGCGGTCCCCCACCGGGTCGCCGATGACGCCGTTGGCCGACCTGGCGGCGACGATGTCGACGCCGGGCGCGGTGATGTCCGGCTTCAGCGCGTCGTCACCGACCCGAGGGCCCCGGCTGGAAAAGTCGGCCAACTCGTCGTCGCGGTCCACAGCGCCCACGGCGAGCCCGGCGTCGGCGCTGGCCGGCGAGCCGACCGAGCCGTCCGAGCCGTCGTTGCCGGCGGCGAGACGAAGAGCGTGCCGGTCTGCGCGGTCAGGGTCTGCACCGCCTCCTCCAGCGGGTCGACCTCCGGGGTGTCCCAGCCGCTGAGGCTCATGTTGACAACGGCGGCCTTCTTCTCGACCGCGGCCCACTGCATGCCGGCGAGGATGGCCGAGTCGCTACAGCCGGTGTTCTCACAGACCTTGCCGTCCAGCAGCGTCGCGTCCGGTGCCACGCCCCGGTACCGGCCGTCGGAGGCCGCGCCGGAGCCGGCGATGGTCGAGGCCACGTGGGTGCCGTGGCCGACCGTGTCCCGAGCGTCGGTCACCTCGGTGAAGTTGCGCGCCTCGGCCACCTTGCCAGCCAGATCCGGGTGGGTGGCGTCGACGCCGGTGTCCAGCACGGCCACGGACACCCCCTTACCGGTGAACCCGGCCGCCCAGGCGGCAGGCGCACCGATCTGGGGCACGCTGTGGTCGAGGGTCACCCGGCGGCGACCGTCCAGCCAGATCCGCTCGACGCCCCCCGCCGCGCCGAGCCGGGCCGCGCTGGACCCGGTGGTGACCGTCGCCCAGACCGCGCCGAGAGAGGACTTGCCGGTGGCCAGGGCGACACCGCGAATCGCCGCCAGGTCACGGGTCACCCGGGTGCCGGGCAGCGCGGCCGGGGCACGCCGGCTGGCGCCCGTCGAGCCGTACGTCACCAGTAGCGGCAGGCTGTCCCGCTGGGCGTCGTCGTAACCGGCCTCGATCAGCCCGGTGACGTCGAAGAGTCGTCGGTCCACCCGACCCGAGCGCAGCAACGGCAGCGCGTCAGTCGGCGTCACGGAGAGGCGTCCGCGCTCGCGCTGAATGAGGAACCGCACGTCCTCGCGGCCGGCGCCGGGCTGAGCCGAGGCGCCGGTGGCGGTGACGGTGACCCGGTCACCGGTGATCAACGTGACGGTGGTCGGGCGTTTGGCGGTGGGCCCGTTCGCAGCGGCCTGTTGGCCGGTGCGCCCGTCGGGGCGGGCACGGCGGCGGCTGCGGCGGGAGCCGGCGCGGAGAGCGCCAGCGCTGACACGAGGCCGAGGGCGGCCAATCTTCTTCCCTGGAGCAACGGATCCTCCTCGTCGAGCGTTTTATGGATGGGGATCGAATTGACAACCAGAATTGCATACCGGGTATGCAAAATGAAGTCCGAGAAATGACGAACCCGCCACGAGCCGACGAGCCGCACCGGCATGATCGGGCGGTGACCGCCATGAAGGACCGGATGCTCGCCGGCGAGCCGTACCTCGCCGACGATGCCGAGATCATCGCCGACCTGGACCGGGCCGCCCAGTTGATGGAAAGCTTCAACACCAGCGCCGCCGCCGACCCGCAGGCCCGCCTGGCGGCGTTGCGCGCCCTCCTCGGCGAGGTGGGCGAGGGCACCTGGATCCGGCCACCGTTCTACTGTGACTACGGCTGGCAGATCCGCATCGGACCGCGCAGCTTCGTCAACTACCACGCCGTGTTCCTCGACGTCGCGCCGATCACCATCGGCGCCGACGTCCAGGTCGGACCGAACGTCCAGCTACTGACACCGACCCATCCGGTGGAGCCCGGCCCGCGCCGCGACAAGTGGGAGGCGGCCAGGCCGATCACCATCGGCGACAACGTCTGGCTGGGCGGCGGTGCCATCGTCCTGGCCGGCGTGACGATCGGCACGAACACCGTCGTCGGCGCGGGCGCGGTGGTCACCCGGGACCTGCCCGCCAACGTGGTAGCGGTCGGCAACCCGGCCCGGCCGGTCCGCGAACTCGACTAGGGCGCCGGCGGCTCGGGCAGACGGACCACCAGATCGGCACGATCGGCGGTCGGGGTGATCAGCTCGGCATTCGATTCGTCACTGCCCAGCGCCCAGGCGCGCGCCTCCTCCGGCGACCGACCGAACGCCTCGTGTCGGGCCGTCAGCCGACGCTGCCGCAGCTTGGCGTCCAGGTCGAGAAACCATGCCTCGTGCAGCAGCGGCCGGATCTCCTGCCAGGGAAAATCCGGCAGCAGCAGATAGTTGCCCTCGGTCACCACCAACTGGACCGACGGCGGCACCTCGATCGCCCCGGCCACCGGCTCCTCCAGCTCCCGGCGGAACTCCGGCGCGTACACCGACGTCGGCTCCAGCCGGTGCAGTCGGCGCAGCAGCGAGACATACCCGTTGGCGTCGAAGGTGTCCACCGCGCCCTTACGGTCGGCCCGCCCCAGCCGGACCAGCTGCGACTGCGCCAGGTGGAAGCCGTCCATCGGCACCAACCGGGCGGCCGACCCGACCTCGGCCACGATCCGCTCGGCCAGGGTGGACTTCCCGGCACCCGGCGCACCGGCGATGCCGAGCAGTTGTCGCGGCCCGGCCTCGGCCAGCTCCACCGCCCTCGAAATCAACTCGTCGAGGGACAGCACCCGGGCCGGCGGCATCAGCCCAGGACCGGGTCGCTGATCGTGAACCGCGCCTGCACCGCCGCCTGCACGGTCTGTGGCTGCGGGTCCAGCTCCAGCTCCGGCGGGCCACCGCCAGCGCCACCACCTCCGGCGAACGCCGCACGGGCGAACATCGGCCGGTCGACGGGCCCGGCGTCGGCCAGCTCGATCAGGGACGTGACCTGAGCGCCGAGCGCCTCCGCGTACTCCCGGGCGCGCAGCAGCGCGTCGCTGATCGCGGCGTGTCGGGCCGCGCGGTGGGCCGGGCTGTCCGGACGAAGCTCCCACCACGGGCCGGCCACCTCGACCTGGTCCTGATCGGCGAGCCGGAGCATCAGCTCCCCGAGGGGGGTGAAGTCGGTGACGGTGACGGTCGTGGTGACACTGCCGTGCCAGGCGACCACCCGCTCACCCGAGCGCCGCGTCTCCGGTCGGACCCGCAGGTCGCCGGTCTCCCGTCGGGCCACCGCCGGCCCGGAGCCGTCCAGCAGCACCCGGACGGCGGCGGCCCGCTCGGCCAACCGGGTCAGCGTCGCCTCCCGGTCCCGGTCGCGCGCCGTGGCGGTGACCGCGAACCGGGCCAGCTCGGGCGGCACCTCCCGGTACGCCTCGCCGCGCACCTGCACCACCGGACCGTCCACCGCCATGCCCCTCAGCCTAGTCAGCCACGGGCAGCCACGCGGTGTACGAAACCGTGTCCGGGTCGACCCGACACTCCGTCAGGTGCCCACCGGCGCCACCCAACTCGCGCAGCCACGTCACCTCGGCCCGCTGCTCGCCGTCGATATCGAACCTCCGCGACCGGCTGGCGAACCGCCGGTCCAGCAGTGCCGACCGGGCCGCCCTCGCCTCCGCGTAGCGCGCGACGAGCGAGGCTGCGTCGTCGGCCCGCAGCGCGTCGGCCAGCCCATCCAGGAACACCCGGACCTCGGCCAACTCGTGCAGCACCCGGTCACGGTTGGCCAGCAGCATGTTCGCGGTCCGCTCCGCCGGTGTGCCGGCGACCCGGGTGCCATCGGAGAAGCTCCCCGCGGCCAGCGCCAGCACCGCGTCACGCAACGGCGCCCGCTGCGTCGCACCGGCCAGCGCACCAGCCAGCAGGTGCGGCACGTGCGAGGCGAGCGCGGCCACCGAGTCGTGCGCCGGCGCGGACATCGGCACGACCCGGGCGCCGAACACCTCCACCAGCAGCCCGGTCAGCCAGCGGAAGGGGCCCGTCGCGACAGCCGCCGGGCAGAGCACCCAGGCGGCGCCGGCCAGCAGGGTCGGTGACGCGGCGGTCAGGCCGGCGGACTCCGCGCCGGCCATCGGATGCCCGGGAACGAACCGGTCGCCGAGCCCGAGCCGGTCGGCCGCCTCGGCCACCTCGACCTTGGTGCTGCCGACATCGGTCAGCACGCAGCCGGGCGCGGTCAGCTCGACCATCCGGGCCAGGGTGGACGGCAGGGTGGGCAGTGGGCCGCAGAGGAAGATCAGATCCCGGCCGACCACTGTCTCTTCGAGCGTGGCCGGGGCGAGCACGCCCCGCAGCCGCGCGCGCTCCCGGGTCGCCGGGTCCGGATCCCAGCCGACGACGTCCAGGCCGGCCTCGGCCAGGCGCAGCAGCACCGAGCCACCGATCAGGCCGGTGCCGAGCACGGCGGCCCGCACCCTGGCGTACCGCCCGGTCCCGCCGTCGGTCATCGCCAGGCCGCCCGGGGTCAGGCCCGCAGCCGGCCGGCGACCGCCGCGACATGCTCGTCGGACTCGGTCAGCGCGACCCGGACGTACTGACCGGCGGTCGGGCCGTAGAAGGTGCCAGCGGCGACCAGGATGCCGCGGCGGGCCAGCCAGTCGACCGTCTGCCAGCAATCCTCGCCCCTGGTCAGCCAGAGGTAGAGGCCCGCCTCGGAGTGCTCGACGGTGAACCCGGCACCGGTGAACGCGGCGGCGAGCACCTCCCGGCGGGCTCGGTAGCGCTCCCGCTGCTCCTCGGCGTGTCGCTCGTCCTCCAGTGCCGCGACCATCGCCGCCTGCACCGGCGCGGGCACGATCATCCCCGCGTGCTTACGGACCTTGAGCAGCTCGGCGACGAGCGCCGGGTCACCGGCGACGAACCCGGCCCGGTAGCCGGCGAGGTTGGACCGCTTGGACAGCGAGTGCACGGCGAGCACCCCCGCGTAGCTGCCGCCGCTGACCTGCGGAGACAACACCGAGACCGGCTCGGCCGACCAGCCGAGTGGCAGGTAGCACTCGTCGCTGGCGACCACCGCGCCACGTTCGCGGGCCCAGTCGACCACCTTGCGCAGGTGCGCGGCGGGCAGCACCCGCCCGGTCGGGTTGCCGGGCGAGTTGACCCAGACCAACCGGACCCGCGAGGTGGGGCCGACCGAGGTGAGCGAGTCGGAGCGTACGACTGTGGCACCGGCCAGCCGGGCGCCGTCCTCGTAGGTGGGGTACGCGACCGACGGCACCACCACCACGTCACCCGGACCGATGCCGAGCAGGGTGGGCAGCCAGGCCACCAGCTCCTTCGAGCCGATGGTCGGCAGGACACCGAGACCGTCGACGCCGGCGCCACAGGCCCGGGACACCCACGCCGCGATGGCGGCCCGCAGCGCCGGAGTCCCGGCGGTCAACGGGTAACCGGGAGCATCGGACGCGTCAGCCAACGCCCGGCGGATCACCTCGGGCACCGGGTCGACCGGCGTGCCCATGGAGAGATTGATCAGCCCCTCCGGATGCGCCGCGGCCAGGGTGGCCGCGGCGTCCAGAGAATCCCAGGTGAACTCGGGCAGCCGCGACGAGACCGGCGCGGACCGGTTCAGTGGCCCTCGCCGCGCGGCGGCTGCGCGGCGACGAAGGTGGCGTCCTTCTCCACCTTGCCGACCTTCGAGGCACCGCCGGGCGAGCCCAGCTCCTCGAAGAACTCGTAGTTGGCGCCGGTGTAGTCCTTCCACTGCTCCGGGACGTCGTCCTCGTAGAAGATCGCCTCCACAGGGCAGACGGGCTCACAGGCACCACAGTCGACGCACTCGTCGGGGTGGATGTAGAGCATCCGGTTGCCCTCGTAGATGCAGTCGACCGGGCACTCCTCGATGCATGCCTTGTCGAGCACATCCACGCACGGCTCGGCGATGATGTAGGTCACCGGTATCTCCTCCGCAAGACACGCCGCGATCTCCCGCGACGGTAAGAGCCTAGTATCTCGCCGGGGAGGGGGTCGATCGTGCTCCGACAGCAGGATGTGGGACACCGAATCGTGGTCCGCCGGATTGTGGGGATTCGCGAAGGCCGCCCCCTGTTCTCCGATGCCCTTGGTGAGCTGGTCGAGCTGAGCGAGACCCATCTCACTCTGGCGACCGCGCAGGGTCAGCTACGAGTTCCGGTGGCACAGGTGCACCGCGCCAAGCGCGTACCGCCGACCCGGCGACCGACCGCCGCGGCCGTGGCAGCGCTGGAACGGGCCGCCGACGAGGCCTGGCCGGCACCGACCCGCGGCCGGCTCGGCGACTGGCTGCTCCGGTCGGCGCAGGGCTGGACCGGACGGGCCAACTCGGCGCTGCCGATCGGTGACCCGGACCGGCCGCTGGCCGCCGCCGTGGACGCGGTCGAGCGTTGGTACGCCGAGCTGGGCCAGCCAGCGCTGATCAACACGCCGTTGCCGCTCGCCGCACCGGTCGGCACCGAACTGGACGCCCGCGGCTGGGGCGTCCCGCCCACCGACGCTGGTACAGACCGCGCCGCTGCCCCTGCCGGCACCGGCGTCCGCCGCAGCCGCACCCGGCCCGACCGCCGAGCCGAACGGTTCGACCGCCGGCCACTGCGGCGTCGGCGGTGGGCGGGTCGGCGGATGGGGCGACGCGGTCGTCGAGCTGGCCGCCACGCCGGGCGAGGAGTGGTTGACCATCGCCGCCGGGCGCAAGGGCGGCCTCCCGGAGGCCGCCGACACGTGCTCACCGCCGTGGACCAGGTCCGCTTCGCCCACGTGTACGCCGACGGCACGCTGGTGGCGGTCGGTCGAGGCACCGTGACCGGTCAGGGCCGCTGGGTGGGCCTCAGCCTGATCGAGGTGCTGCCGGCGGCCGCCGGCAGGGGCTGGCCCGCCGGGTGATCCAGGAACTGACCGCCTGGGGTGCCTCCAGCGGCGCGACGCACGCGTTCCTCCAGGTCGAGCAGCGCAACGAAGCGGCGGTCGCGCTCTACCAGCGGCTCGGCTTCACCACGCACCACACCTACCTGACCCGGGTCGCCCCGCACTGACCCCGGCCGCGCCGCACTGACCCCGACCGCGCCGAACTGACCCGGGCCGGACGCTGTCGGTCAGGCAGGGTGATCCACTCGACATTCAGGAAAACGCAGCATCCACGACGCCGGGAAGCCCCGATATCAAGGAAACCGAGTCGATCAAGACCCGCGCCCGACCGGCCGACCAATCCGACCGGCCAGTCCAGTCGGCCAATCCGACCGGCCGGCCTGGGCGGGCGGTGGTCAGCGGCGGACGACGCGGCGCGGCTTGGCCGCCTTGACCTCGGCGTACCGCTTGAGTTGCTGAGAGCGGTAGTCCCGGCCGAGCGCGGTGAGCACCAGGTAGCCGATCAACACCCCGGCACCGGTGGCGAGCAGGTAGAGCCAGATCTGGGCGAAGAACGTCGGCGCCCCGCCAGCGAACGGGTTGTGACCGATCAGCAGTGGCCCGACCAGCACGGTCAGCAGCATCGCCACCGGCACCACCAGGGCGATGTCGGCGCCCCAACCCGCCACTGGCCGGCGGTGGCCCCAGCGGAAGACGACCACGGCCAGGATCAAACCGATCACCGCGAACATCGCCAGCGACACCCGATCCGCAGCGGTGTCGGCAGCGGCGTCCTCACCCTCGAAGCCGAACCGGATGATCAGTCGGGCGACCACGTTGACCGCGAACAGTGCCGCCACGAGCACCCCGACGTCCCGCCTCCGTCTGTCCATCGCCCGACCTCCTGCCGTACGCCCCGTCGCGGGGCTCGCATCCCTGGCAGGAATATCTACCACCCTTACCTGGGTGACGTCATCAGCCACCGAGCGTGGGCGGCGGGGCGAGGATCTGCCGGAAGCCCATCACCGCGAAGGTCATCGCGCCGGCCACGATCATGGCCAACCCGACCCAGTTGTCGCCGGCCAGCAACAGGTCGCCCTCGTCGGTCCGGACGGCGGCGACAGCCATCAGCGCGAACCACGGCACCGCCGGCAGCGCCACCGCCCACCGGCGACCCACCGCCTCGTACGCGAACCAGCTCAGCACGATGTTGGCGCCGATGGCGAGGAGCGCCGAGACGCCGACCAGGTAACCGCCGACGCGGACCGTGGCGAGCAGCAGCTCCAGCACCCCGGTGAGCACTCCGGCGAGCACCACGACGATCGCACCGGCCAGCCGTAGCCCCAGGTCCAGCACTCGCGGCGGTGGCCCCGCCGGGGGCGGGGCGTTCTGGTCCTCCACGACCGTCATCGGTGCGGCGGGCACTGTCACCGGAGACCCGCCGCCGTGACCGGGGACCGGTCCGGGGCGGTCTCGACCGGGGACCGGTCCGGGGCGGTCTCGACCGGGGACCGGTCCGGGACGGTCTGCGTGGGCAGCCCGGCGAAGAGGTCGTCCTCCCAGCCGTACGGCCCGGTGCCCGGGCCCTTCTCGCCGATCGCGAGGGTGAAATATTCCACGCCCATGAACTCGCCGCCGAAGTTGCCGGCGATCGAGTAGAGCCAGGAGTTGGCCGGGATCTGGGTGGCGTGCGCCTTCATCGCGGCCTCCTTGGCGGTGTGCTGGTCGGTGCCGTCGATCCGGGCGGCGATCTCGGCGTCCGGGGTGCCGAAGGGCAGGTCGGCGATGTCCTCGATGCCGCCGAACGGGTTGTCGGCGGACTCGGCGAAGTGCGTCATGCCGGCCTCCAGCACGCTGAGCGGCATGGCCGTCCAGTAGACCTTGAGCGGGGCGCAGCCCTCGGCCGTGGCCAGCTCGACCGCACGCATCGCCACCCGGTGGGCCTGGATGTGGTCGGGGTGGCCGTAGAAGCCGTTCGGGTCGTAGGTGATCAGCACCTGCGGGCGTACCTCCCGCATGATCTCGACCAGCTGCCCGGCGGCCTCGTCGAGGTCGGCCTGCCAGAAGGCCCGGGGGTGCTCGTTGGTCGCGAGCCCCATCATCCCGGAATCGCGGTAGCGGCCGGCGCCGCCGAGAAAGCGGTGGTCGGTGACGCCGAGCGCGGCGCACGCGGCGGCCAGCTCGGCGATCCGGTACCCACCGAGCTGGTCGGCCTCGGCGGCGGCGAGCTGGGCCAGCGCGGGCAGGTGAACCTCGCCCTCCTCGCCCAACGTGCAGGTCACCAGCGTGACGTGCGCGCCGTCCGTGGCGTAGTGGGCCATCGTCGAGCCGGTGCCGATCGACTCGTCGTCAGGGTGCGCGTGGACCAGCAGCAGGCGGCGGTCGGGCAGCGTCGTCACGACGGTCACTCTAACCGGCGGTCCTCCTCCGGCCGGTGCTGACGCGTCCGCCCAGGTCGCCCACATCACCCTCCCGACCGCTCTACGATTTGCCGTGTGGACTTTCCGGAGCTGGCCGCCCGCACCCGCCGGTTCAGCCACGGCGCGCCACGCGCTGTCTCGGTGGCCGAGGACGGCTCCCGGGTGATCTTCCTACGCTCCGCCGGTCCCGAGGATCCGGCGGACGCGCTCTGGCTGCTGGACGTCGACACCGCCGAGGAGCGGTTGGTGGCCGACCCGGCCGCTCTGCTGGGCGAGGAGGGGGACGTCAGGTCGCTCAGCCCCGGTGAACGCGCACTGCGCGAGCGGCTGCGGCTCAGCGCCGACGGCATCGGCTCGTACGCGCTGGACGCGGCCGGCCGGGTGGCGGCGTTCGCGCTGGCCGGACGGTTGTTCCGGGCCGATCTGGTGCACGGCGACGTGGTGGAGGTGGCCACGTCGGCCCGGTGCTGGACCCTCGTCCGGACCCGAACGGGCAACGGCTGGCGTACGTGACCGACGCGGCCGACGGTGTGCGCCGAGGCGAGCTGCGGGTGATCGACGCCGACGGCACCGACACCCTGTTGGCCGGTGAGGACGCCGGGGTGAGCTGGGGGCTGGCCGAGCACATCGCGGCGGAGGAGTTCGGCCGGTTCCGGGGCTACTGGTGGGGGCCGGACGGTCGCTCGGTGCTCGCCGCCCGGGTCGACGAGTCCCGCCTGGAGCGCTGGCACCTGCACGACCCGGCCGACCCGGCCAGCGTGCCGACCGCTGTCGCGTACCCCCGGGCCGGTGGCCCGAACGCGGAGGTCAGCCTGCACCTGCTGGACCTTGACGACGGCTGGGTCGACGTGCACTGGGACCGGGAGACCTACCCGTACCTGACCGGGGTCAGCTGGGGTGAGGGCAGCCCGCTGATCACCGTGCTGCGCCGGTCGCAGCAGCACGGGCTGGTCCTGGCGGTGGACCCTCGGACGGGCGAGACGCAGGTGCACGCCGAGCTGGCCGACCCGCGCTGGGTCGAGCCGATCACCGGCACGCCGGCCCACCTGCCGGATGGCCGGGTGCTGGTCGGCGGGGAGTTGGCGCACGACGGGTACGACGCGCGGTGCCTGTTCGCCGACGGCACCCTGCTCACCCCGCCGTCGCTGTACGTGCGGCGGTGGTGGGTCGGCTGCCGTCCGCCGCCGGCCCGGCCGACCTGCTGGTGGAGGCGAGCGACGGCGAGCCGAGCGAGCGGCACCTGTTCCGGGTCCGTACCACCATCGGCGGTGGGGTGGACGCGCGCCGGCTCACCACCGACTCGGGCTGGCACACGGCCGCCGTGGGCGGGGACACCGTCGCGGTCGGGGTCGCGTCGCTGGACCACGCCGGGGTGCGCTGGACGGTGCGCCGGGGCGATCAGGAGCTCGCCGAGCTGCGGTCGTTCGCCGCCACCCCGCCGTATTCTCCGCTGCCGCTGCTGGAACGGGTGACCGACCGCCGGCTCCCGGCCGCGGTGCTCTACCCGGACAACCACGTGACGGGCCGGCGGCTGCCGGTGCTGCTGGACATCTACGGCGGACCGGGGCACCAGGAGGTGGTGGCCGCCCGGGCGGCCTGGTTGGAACGGCAGTGGTGGGCCGACGCCGGGTTCGCGGTGGTCACCATCGACAACCGGGGTACGCCGGGGGTGGCGCCGTCGTTCGAGAAGGCGATCCACCGGCGGATGGCCGATGTGATCCTGACCGACCAGATCGACGCGCTGAGCGCGCTCGCCGCCAAGCATCCGGACCTGGACCTGGGCCGGGTGGGGGTGCGCGGTTGGTCGTTCGGGGGGTGGCTGGCCGGGTTGGCGGTGCTGCGCCATCCTGAGCTCTTCCGGTGTGGCATCGCCGGTGCGCCGGTGACCGACTGGACGCTGTACGACACCGCGTACACCGAGCGTTATCTGGGGTTGCCGGAGGACGGCATGGACGTCTACGCGCACCATTCGCTCGTCGAGTTGGCCGCCGAGCCGGTCACCGGCCCGGACCAGGCCCGCCCGTTACTGCTGGTGCACGGTCTGGCCGACGACAACGTGGTGGCCGCGCACACGCTCCGGCTCTCGGCGGCGCTGCTGGGCTCGGGCCGCCCGCACGCGGTGCTGCCGTTGGGCGGAGCCACCCACCTGGCCGCGAACGGCACGGCCGAGCGTCTGCTCCCACTGGAGCTGGACTTCCTCCGTACCCATCTGGGGTGACCGCCCGGGCCGGGGATCCTGGACACCTGCCGTCAGCCGCGGTCAGACGTCCGCGCGGTCGGTCACGCCGGCTCGACGGGCAGCCACAGTTCGCAGGTCGCGGTGCTGAAGTCGGCCGCGCGGTCGAGGATCGCCACCATCGAGGGGCCGGGTCGCAGTCGCCACGGGTTGGACGGGAACCACTCGGTCGCGGTCGCCGCCCAGGTCGTCTGTAGCGCCTGCGGGTGAGGTCCGGAGGTGTGGAAGACCGCCCACTGGCCGGCCGGTACCTCGATGGCGTCCAGGTCGTCGGGGACCGGCGTGTCCCGGGACACCGCGACCCCGTGCAGGTAGGTCAGTTCGCTGCCCTCGGTGGCCTCGGCGTCGACGTCGTCGCTGACCTGGAGCAGCCCGCCGGGTTCGGTGTCGCTGAGGGCCTTGAGCCGGAGATGCTCCTCTGCTGGCAGCCCGGTGATGTGCCGCTGGATGTGCGGGTTGACGCCCTGGTGGATGAGTGGAACCCGGGCCGCGTGCCCGACCAGCCGGAACGCGGGGCGGTCGACGATGCGGGTGTTCATGGGGGTGCTCCCTTCGACGGTCAGGCGGAACCTGAGCTGCGGTTGTGTGCGAAGGGGGCCTCCGTGGCGGCGTACCTCACCGGGGCTGGCACCGTGGACCGCCCGGAACGCACGGCCGAACGCCTCGGTCGAGCCGTATCCGTGCCGGACGGCGATGCTCAGCAGATCGCCCTCGCCGCGAACGACGTCGGCGGCGGCGACGGTCATCCGGCGTCGGCGCACGTACTCGGAGAGCGGCATTCCGGCCAACGACGAGAACATCCGGCGCAGGTGGTACTCGGTCGTGCCGAGCGCCCTGGCCGCCGCGGTGACGTCGAACTCCTCGGTGAGGTGCTCTTCGACCTGGTCGACGAGCTGGTTGAGTGCGGCGATCACGAGGCCTCCCTTCGACGTCAAGCCTGACCGAAGGACCCTGCCCGGCACCCGACCGTAGCGGTCCGATCCGATCAGGTGCCCGGCCTCTCCAACGACGACAGGGGTCCCCTCCCGACGGCGTTGTCGGGAGGGACCCCTGTCTGTCTGCGGTGTGCCTTACGGCTTGACGTGCGCGTTGACGAACGACGGGTAGCCGAAGACGCTGGAGATGAAGATCCCGCCGGCCTTGGACCCGTGCACGTTGTAGGCCACGTCGACGTAGAGCGGCACCACCGGGGCGTGCTCCTTCATGATCCGCTGGTCGAGCTTGGCCCACTCCGGACCCTGGTCGGCCGGGGGCAGGGCGAGGATGCGGTCCATCTCGGCGTTGATCGCCGGGTCGTTGAAGTAGGACTGGTTGCTGTTGCCCTCGGCCTTGATGGTGCGACCGTCGTAGAGCACCGGCAGGATCGACGCCCCGCTCGGCCAGTCCGCCGCCCAGTTACCGATGTACAGGTCCCAGGGGTTGTCCTTCTTCTTGATCTCGTCGAGCTTGGCGTCGTCCGAGATGTTCCGCAGCGTGATCTTGAAGCCGGCGCGCTCCAGGTTGGCCTTGAGCTGGGCGCCCTGCTGCTGCTCGGTCGAGTTGTCGGCGACACCGAGGACCAGCTCCGGGGTCTGACCGCCGAGCAGCTCCTTGGCCTTGGCGACGTCACCGTTGGGGCCGGCCGGGTACGCCTCGTACGCCTGGTAGCCGATGGTGGCCGGCGGCATCAGCGTGGTCAGCGGGGCGGCGACGTTCTGGCCACCGAGCGCCTTGACCATGCCTTCCCGGTCGATGGCGTAGTTGAGCGCCTGGCGGACCTTGAGGTCCTTGACCCGCTGGTTGTTGATGACGAGCTGGTTGGCGCTCGGCGTCGGGGAGAGGATGCTGCGCGACTTGAGCGAGGTGTCCCCGGCCACCTTGGCGACCAGCGAGGCGGGCACGGTGTTGAAGGCGAGCGCGCTCTGGTCCGCGCCGTTGTCGGCGATCACCCGGTTGTTGGCGGCGTCCGCGGTCGGGCCGAAGCTCCAGACGAACTGGTCCGGGTACTGGTGCCGGACCGGGTCGGTGTTCGGGTCCCAGTTGGGGTTGCGGTCCAGGGTGAGCTGCACGCCGACCTGGTTCTTGGCGACCTTGTACGGGCCGGACGAGAACGGCTGCTTGTCCAGGTCGATGCCGGTGTCCTTGTCCGCCGGCAGCGGCGCGGTGGTCGGCAGCGAGACAGCGAACGGCAGGTCACAGCGGGGCTTGGCGAACTCGAAGCGCAGCGTCTTGGCGTCCGGGGTGCTCAGGCCGGGCGGCAGGGACGTCTTGTTCTTCTTGAAGTCCCACTTGGTGTCGAACTGCGGGCTGTCGGCCAGCCACTCCTGGAGGTAGGTCGGGCCGCCGGAGAGGTCCGGGTCGAAGGAGCGGGCGATGCCGTACGCGATCTCCTTGGAGGTGATCGGTCGGCCGTCCTCGAACTTGACCCCGTCCTTGACGGTGAATTCCCAGACCTTGCAGTCGTTGTTGACGTTCTTGCCCGGCGTCTCGGCGAGGTCACCGACGAGGACCAGGCCGCCCTTGCCGTCGTCCTTCCAGGTGGTGAGGTAGCGAGACCAGAGCGGGTTGGCCATCAGACCGGCGAAGGAGTACGTCCGCTGCGGGTCGAGGTGGGAGATCGGCGACTCCCGGATGACGCTGAAGGTGCCACCCTTCTGCGCCCCGCTGACCTCGGCCGCCGGACCCTGCGAGTCCTTGGGGTCGGTCGCGATGACCCCGGTCTGCTTCCGCTCGCTGTCCACGGTGGTGCCCTCGCCCGTGTTCTTCGAGCACGCACCCAATGCCACCACCAGGGCGATCGCGCCGCCTGCGGCAGCCACCACGCGTGGTCTCATGAAGTACCTCCTTCACCCATGTGTCGTGCGGTTTCGTCGGGGCGAGAACCGCCGACGTCCCGAGGATCGTAAGGAAGAAAACCTGCAAGTTGTGTAACAGTTGTCGATAAATTTCGCCACCGGCCGGGCCCTGGACACCGCCCCTGTTCAGCGCAGCCGGACCCGCGGATCGATGGCGGCGTAGAGCAGGTCCACCAGCACGTTCGCCAGCACCACGAAGACCGCGGCGATCAGCACGGTGGCCATGATGGTGGGAAGGTCACCCGAGCGCACCGCGTCCACCGCCGTACGCCCCAACCCCTGGATGCCGAACGTCGTCTCGGTGATCACCGTGCCACCGAGCGCCCCACCGACGTCCAGCCCGGCGATGGTGACCACCGGGGTGATCGCCGCGCGCAGCGCGTGCCGCCCGTACACGGTGGGTTTGGCCAGGCCCTTGGCCCGCGCGGTCCGGACGAAGTCCTCCGACAGCGTCTCCAACATCTGCGCGCGGGACAGCCGCGCGTAGATGGCCGAGAAGAGGAAGGCCAACGCCACCCAGGCGAGCACCAACCCGCTGGCCCACTTCGCCGGGTTCTCGAACAGGGACGTGTAGCTGGGCACCGGCAGCAGCCGCAGGTTGTAGACGAAGACCATCAGCAGCACCGCGCCCACGAAGTAGAGCTGCAACGACGCGCCGGTCAGCGAGAAGCCGATGGCGGCCCGGTCCAGCCAGGTGCCCCGACGCAGCGCGGAGATCATGCCGAGCCCCACGCCGAGCAGCAACCAGAGGATCGCCGCCGGGATCACGATGCTCAGCGTCACCGGCAGCACCCGGGCGATGGTGTCCGAGACGGCCTCGTTGGTGACGTACGACCAGCCCAGGCAGGGCGCGTCGCACCGGCCACCCTGGGCGCTGCCCAGGTCCCGGCCGGTCACGATGCCCTTCATGTAGCCGGCGTACTGGCTGATCAGCGGGTCGTTCAGGCCCAGGTCGTCGCGGACCCGCTCCAACCGCTCCGGGTTGCAGTTCTTGGAGCAGATGCTGCTCACCGGGTCGCGCGGCAGGGCGAAGAACATCAGGAAGGTCAACACACTCACCGCGAACAGGGTCAGCGTCGCCGAGAAGAGTCGCTTGAGCAGAAACCGCGCCATGGGGTACCCCCTACCGGGACGACTTCGGGTCGAGCGCGTCCCGCAACGCGTCGCCGAAGAGGTTGAAGGCGAACACCAGCGCGAAGATCGTGATGCCCGGGAAGAACACGTACGCCGGGTCGGTCTGGAGGTAGTCCAGACTGTCGTAGATCATCCGGCCGAAGCTCGGCGTCTCGTCACTGAGCCCGACGCCGATGAACGAGAGCGCCGCCTCGCTGGTGATGAACTGCGGCACCGCCAGCGAGAACGACACCAGGATCGGCGCCCAGATGTTCGGCAGCAACTGCCGGAAGAGCATGTGTCCCAACCCGGCGCCGCTGGCCTTGGCCGCCTCCACGAACTCCCGCTCGCGCAGCGCGATGACCTGCCCGCGGACCAGCCGCGCGGTGCCGGTCCAGCCGAAGATGGCGAAGACGGCGATCAGCACACCCACCCCGAAGGCGGACGACACCTGCCCCCGCTCGCCGTAGAAGCGCAGCGTGATGGCGGGGGTGAGCGCCAGCGCGATGATCAGGAAGGGCATCGCCAGGGTCAGGTCGGTGATCCAGTTGATCACCGCGTCGAGCCAGCCACCCAGGTAGCCGGCGAGCGTGCCGAGCGCGACGCCGATCGTCGCGGTGATCAGCGCGGCGGCGAGGGCGATGAACAGCGAGGTGCGCAACCCGTAGATCAGCCGGACGAAGATGTCCCGGCCCAGCCCCGGCTCCAGCCCGAACCAGTGGTCACCGGTGACGCCGCCGGCGTACCCCAGCGGCATGCCGTTGCCGTCCAGCAGATTCTGGAACTGCTCCCGCGGCCCGACCCCGTAGGCCATCTCGATCAGCGGGGCGGACAACCCCAACACCATGAAGAACACCAGGAGTACGCCGCTGACCACTGCCGTCCGGTCACGGCGCAGCCGCAGCCAGGCGAGCTGCCCGGGTGAGCGGCCGACGACGCCCTTGGCCGCCGGACCGTCCCCGTCCGCGCCGGACTCGATCTCGGCCAGCGCCACACCCTCCACCGGCGACAGACTCACGGCCGCACCTCCTCGACGATCGGGGCCGCCGACTCCGCCGACTCCGGACTCGTGCCGGCCGCTTCCCCTTCGGGACCTGGGCTGGCCGCTTCCCCTTCGGGACCTGAGCTGGCCGCTTCCCCTTCGGGGAAGTGGCACGCGGCGGCCTGGTTGCCGCCGTCGCGGGGGACCAGCGCGGGCTGCTCGGTGGCGCAGATGTCCTGCGCCTTCCAGCAGCGAGTGCGGAACCGGCAGCCCGAGGGTGGGTCGAGCGGGGTGGGCACGTCACCGGTCAGCCGGATCCGGCCGGCCGGGCCGAGCTGGGTGACGTCCGGGATCGCCGAGAGCAGCGCCCGGGTGTACGGGTGTTGCGGGCGCTCGTAGATGTCCGCCCGGTCGCCGATCTCCACGATCCGACCCAGGTACATCACCGCGACCCGCTGGCAGAAGTGCCGGACCACGGCCAGGTCGTGCGCGATGAACACGAAGGCCAGGCCGAGCTCCCGTTGCAGGTCGCGCAGCAGGTTGACGACCTGGGCCTGGATCGACACGTCCAACGCGCTCACCGGCTCGTCCGCGACGATCAGCCTGGGCCGCAGGGCCAGCGCCCGGGCGATGCCGATGCGCTGGCGCTGCCCGCCGGAGAACTCGTGCGGGTACCGGTTGTAGTGCTCCGGGTTCAACCCGACCAGCTCCAGCAACTCCTGCACCCGGGCCTTGATGCCACCCGGCGGCTTGATCCCGTTGACCTGCAACGGCATCGCCACGATCCGGCCGACGGTGTGCCGGGGGTTCAACGAGGCGTACGGGTCCTGGAAGATGATCTGGAGTTCCTGGCGCAGCGGGCGCAGCTCCCGGCGGCCGGCGTGGGTGATGTCCCGGCCCGCGAACTCGATGCTGCCGCTGGTCGGCTCCAGCAGTCGCACCAGCATCCGGCCGGTGGTGGTCTTGCCGCAGCCCGACTCCCCCACCAGGCCGAGCGTCTCGCCCGGACGCACGTCGAAGTCGAGCCCGTCCACCGCCCGCACCAGACCGCTGGCGCGCAGTCCCTGACGTACCGGGAAGTGCTTGGTCAGCCCGCGTACCCGCAGCAGTGGTTCGTCGGTCATCGGGCCACCCCCACGGATGCGACGTCCTCGGTGTAGAACGCGGTGCGCTCCTCGACGCTCAGGTGACAGGCGACCAGGTGGCCGTCCGCGCCGGCGTCGCCATCCACGCCGGCCGGGCGCAGCTCGGGCACCTCGCTGCGGGACCGGCTGCCGACCCGGTCCGCGTACCGGCAGCGCGGGTGGAAGGCGCAGCCGGACGGCAGGTTGATCAGGCTGGGCGGGTTGCCCGGGATGGGCAGCAGGTCCGCGTCCGCGTCGCCGTGCAGCGACGGCACGCTGGAGAGCAACCCCCAGGTGTACGGGTGTTGCGGCGAACGGAGCACCTGCTCGACGCTGCCCCGCTCGACCGCGCGCCCGCCGTACATGACCAGCACGTCGTCGGCGACCTGGCCGACCACCCCGAGGTCGTGGGTGATCAGGATGATCGCGGAGTGGAACTCGGCCTGGAGGTCGGCGAGCAGGTCCAGGATCTGCGCCTGCACGGTGACGTCCAGCGCGGTGGTCGGCTCGTCGGCGATCAGCAGTGCCGGGTCGTTGACCAGGGACATCGCGATCATCGCCCGCTGACGCATGCCGCCGGAGAACTCGTGCGGGTACTGGTCGAAGCGGCGGGCCGGCTGCGGGATGCCCACCCGGTCCAGCATGTCCACCGCCCGCTGGCGGGCTTCGCGCCGGTTGGCCTTCGGGTGGTGCACCCGGTACGCCTCGGCGATCTGCCGGCCCACCGTGTAGTAGGGGTGCAGCGCCGACAGTGGATCCTGGAAGATCATCGCCATGTTCCGGCCGCGCAGCCGGCGCACCTCCTCGTCGGGGAGGCCGACCAGCTGCTGACCCTCGACCGAGATCTCCCCGGTGATGGTGGTCCTTCTGGGGTCGTGCAGGCCGAGGATGGCCAGCGAGGTGACGCTCTTGCCGGAGCCGGACTCACCGACGATGCCGAGGGTGCGGCCCCGCTCGACGGCGAACGACACCCCGTCGACCGCGCGTACCACCCCGTCGGAGGTGTCGAACCGGACCCGGAGGTCCCGCACCCGCAGGTAGGCGTCCTGGTCGGAGCGTTGTGCCGGCACGGCGGGTCGGTCGTCCGGCGCACCGGACGGCACCGCTTGCGAGCTGTCCACGGCCACCTCCCTCAGCGACGAAGAGAACTTACAACAAAGTCCCGAGGGTGAAAATAAGCTACAAAGCCGGCACGTGTCAGCGGGCCCGAGCGTAACGAGTCCGCATCGGCCCCGCACCCCCGTCACCTCGCCCATTCATGGCCTTGAACGCACTCAGGTGCGATCATTGGACCCGCGACCAGCAGAAGATGTGCCCTGGCACGAGGTGGAGGTGACGATGACCGCGTCGGTGTTCAATCACGAAGGCCCGTGGACCGAAGAGGAGTACCTCGCCCTCGGCGAGACGCAGCAACGCGTCGAACTCTTCGACGGGAGCCTTCACGTGACCCCAGCCCCCACCCCACGGCACCAACGAATCTCCCGCAAGCTCGGCAACATCCTGGAAGCCGCCGCGGAGGCGGCCAATCTTGAGCTGCTGGAGACGGTGAACGTCCGGCTCCGGCCAGGTCGAATACCGATTCCCGATCTCGTGGTCACCAACGCGATCGATCTCGACGAGCCCAACATCGAGTCAACTGACGTGCGACTGGTCTGCGAGATCATCTCGCCAAGCAACGCGTCCACCGACAAAGTCCTCAAGATGCACTACTACGCCGCAGCCGGCATTGAGTGGTATCTGCTGGTGGAGCAGGGGACGGGCGCCATGCGCCTCTACCAGCGGCAGGGCGGCCACTACGTGGAGCGGGCAACTACGAAGCGCGGCGAGGTTCTGGAACTGACCGAGCGGTCCGGGCCACGATCCGGCCGGAGGATCTCGTCCCCTGACGGGTGTCGGTCGGCTGGCCTACTGTCGGTCGCATGACCGAGTTCGACGCGGCCACCGCCGCCGTCCAGGCCGCCCTCGACGCCGGCGCGCGGTACGCCGACGCGCGGGTGATGCACCGCCGCTACGAGTCGATGACGGCACGCAACGGTGACGTGGAGGAGTTGACCCAGGACGAGAGCATCGGGCTGGGCGTCCGGGCGCTGGTCGGGGCGAGTTGGGGCTTTCACGCCGTACCCGATCTGTCGGACGCCGCCGCCCGCGAGGCCGGCCGGCGCGCGACGCGGACGGCGATGGCGAGCGCGCGGGTGCCCGGCCCCCCGGTCGACCTGGTCGCGACCGAGCCGGTCACCGCGAGCTGGGCCTCCGGTTGCCAGCTCGACCCGCTCGGGGTGCCGCTGTCGGACAAGGGCGACCTCCTCGTCGCCGCGACCCGCACGATGGCCGAGCACGGCGCGGACCTGGCCGAGGGCCTGTACCAGATCTGGGACACCGCGAAGTGGTTCGTCTCCAGCGAGGGCCACCGCATCGACCAGCGGATCCGCGAGTGCGGCGCTGGCATCTCGGCCACCTCGATCGGCGACGGTGAGACGCAGCGCCGCTCCTGGCCCAGCTACCGGGGGCAGTACGGCACCACCGGGTGGGAACTGGTCGAGTCGCTCGACCTGACCGCGCACGCCGCGCAGATCGCCGAGGAGTCCCGGGCGCTGCTCACCGCTCCGCTCTGCCCGGCCGGTGAGACGGACCTGATCCTCGGCGGCGAGCAGTTGGCCCTACAGATCCACGAGTCGGTCGGGCACGCCATCGAGCTGGACCGGATCCTCGGCTGGGAGGCCGCGTTCGCCGGCACGTCCTGGCTGGACCTGGCCCAGCTCGGCGCGCTGCGCTACGGCTCCGAGCTGATGAACATCACCATCGACCCGACGATCCCGGGTGCGTTGGGCAGCTTCGGCTTCGACGACGAGGGCTCACCGGCGGTCAAGCGGGACGCGGTCCGCGACGGTCGTTGGGTGGGGGTGCTCGCCGGTCGGGACTCGGCGGCGATGGCCAACCTCGACTACGGCGGCAGCGTACGAGCCGACGGGTGGGCCCGGCTGCCGATGGTGCGGATGACAAACGTCGGCCTGGAACCCGGCCCGCACACCCTGGACGAGATCATCGCGGCCACCGACGACGGCGTGCTGATGGATATCAACCGGTCCTGGTCGATCGACGACAAGCGGCTCAACTTCCAGTTCGGCTGCGAGATCGGCTGGGAGATCAAGAAGGGGCGGCGCGGACGGATGTTGCGCAACCCCACGTACACCGGGATCGGCCCACTGTTCTGGCGCTCGATGGACATGCTCTCCAGCGAGACGGTTCCCTGGGGGACACCCAACTGCGGCAAGGGCCAACCCGGCCAGATCGGGCACACCGGCCACCCGGCGGCGCCGGCCCGGTTCCGCAACGTCCGGGTGGGGGTGTCGGCGTGAGCGCGAGGAGTGAGCTGGAGCTGGCGGGGCAGGTCGTCGAGCTGGTTCGCCGTCTCGGTGGGCCGGCCGCGCAGGCCGAGGCGGTGGTGACCCGGGCGGACCTGGCGCTCACCCGGTTCGCCAACTCGGCCATCCACCAGAACGTCTCCGAGTCGACCGCCGAGGTCCGGCTGCGGCTGCACATCGACGGCCGGACGGCCGCCGGCAGCGGCAGCGTGGTCACCGCCGAGGGGCTGACCTCCCTGGTGGAGCGCACAGTGGCCGCAGCGCGGCTCTGCCCGCCCGACCCGGGTTGGCCAGGGCTGACCCCGCCCACGCCGACGCCGGACGCGCCACCTGTCGACGAGGCCACCGCGCACGCCGAGCCGGACCAGCGGGCCGACCGGGTCCGGACGTTCGTGGCCGCCGCCGGGGGTCTCAGCACCGCTGGCTACTGCCGCACCGCACACCGCTCGTCGGCGTTCGCGAACTCGGCCGGGCACACCGGGTACGGCCGCTCGGCGGAGGCGGCGATGGACGGCATCGCCCGCCGCGACGGCGCGGACGGGGTGGCCCGGCGCTACGCCGCCCGGCTGTCCGACCTCGACGGCGCCGAGCTGGGCGCGCAGGCGGCGGCGAAGGCGCAGGCCGCGGCTGACCCGGTCGAGCTGCCGCCGGGGCACTACGAGGTGGTGTTCGAACCGGCCGCCGTGGCGGACCTCCTGCAGAACCTGTCCTGGTACGGCTTCAACGGCAAGCGGTACGCCGAGCGGCAGTCCTTCGCCGAGCCGGGAGCGGCCCAGTTCGACCGGGCGGTGACCCTGGTGGACGATCCGCTGGGCACGTCGGGGCTGCCGTTCGACGCGGAGGGCACCGCCCGAGGGGCGCTGACCCTGGTCGAGGCGGGCACCACCCGCGCGGTGGCACACGACCGACGGACCGCCGCCGAGGCGGGCGCGGAGTCCACCGGGCACGCGGTTGCGGGTGGCACCACCTGGGGCCCGATGGCGCGCAACCTGCGGCTGTCCGGCGCGCCGGCGGGGCCGCCCAGCGCGACGGGCCGGAGCACCACCGGCACGGCGGCGGGCGCGGTGGTCGACACGGACACCGCCGCCCTGGTCGCCGGGGTTCGCCGCGGGCTGCTGGTCACCGACCTCTGGTACACCCGGGTGCTCGACCCGAAGAGCCTGGTCGTCACCGGGTTGACCCGCAACGGCGTGTGGCTGATCGAGGACGGCACGGTGGTCCGGGCGGTCCGCGACCTGCGGTTCACCGAGTCGTACCCGCGGGCGCTCGGGCCGGGGGCCGTGCTCGGGCTGGGCGCGCGGACGGTGCGCCAACCGGATCGGGTGGACGGTACGTGGTGGGCGGCGCCGTCGCTGCGACTGGCGTCGTGGCACTTCACCGGGGGTGCCTCCGGCTGACCGGGCAGTGACGTTCTTAACAACGTGCATCGATCGGCGCGCCAGGGCTTTCCCGCCGGCCGGACACACGGGACACTCCCTTGCGCGGACGGCCCGCAGAGATCGGCGTAACGTGTGTCACTTAGCTGCGTCGGTCGATCCGGCGTGGCCGTTGGTGTGCGCATGACGTGGCAGCGGGTGCGGGTTTCGCCGGTCCGTGTGCCGACCGGAGAGAGACCAGCCGGCCCCTACGGGCCCGTCGAGGAGACGACTCGAATGACTTCAACGGCAACGAGGCCGCGGGGAGCGCGGGCACGCGCCGCCATCGCGGCGAAGACGTTGCGTACCGACCGATGGTGGTTCGCCCCGCTGATCACCGTGGTCGGGCTCAGCGCCTGGGTCGCGTACGCGACGGTCCGGGTCTTCATGCACAAGTGGTACTGGGTCGAGGACTTCCACTACCTGACGCCGTTCTACTCCCCGTGCGTGACCGAGCGGTGCGTCGAGGGCGCCTCGCACTTCGGTCGGTTCCTGCCGGGTTGGTGGATCATCCCGGACGCCGCGCTGACCCTGCCGTTCCTGCTGCTGTTCCGGCTCACCTGCTACTACTACCGCAAGGCGTACTACCGGTCGTTCTGGCTGTCGCCGCCGGCCTGCGCGGTCCCGGACGGGCACAAGGAGTACAGCGGTGAGACCCGTTTCCCGCTGCTCGGCCAGAACCTGCACCGCTACTTCTTCTACGCCGCCGCGATCATCTCGCTGATCAACACGTGGGACGCGATCCTCGCCTTCCACTCGCCGAAGGGCTTCGGCTTCGGGCTGGGCAACATCATCCTGCTGCTCAACGTGGTGATGCTCTGGGCGTACACCATCTCCTGCCACTCCTGCCGGCACATCATCGGCGGCCGGCTCAAGCACTTCTCCAAGCATCCGGTGCGATACCGGGCCTGGACCGGCGTCTCCTGGCTGAACGTCCGGCACATGCAGCTCGCCTGGATCACCCTCGGCACCCTGGCGCTCACCGACTTCTACGTCATGGCACTCGCGGCCGGGTGGTTCTCCGACCTGCGGTTCATCAACTAAAGGGCCCCTGACATGACCACTACCACTCGCATCGCACGACACCACTACGACGTCGTCGTCATCGGGGCCGGCGGCGCCGGCCTGCGCGCGGCGATCGAGGCCCGACTGGCTGGCAAGAAGACCGCGATCATCTCCAAGTCGCTGTTCGGCAAGGCGCACACGGTGATGGCCGAGGGTGGCGCGGCCGCCGCGATGGGGAACGTGAACAGCCGGGACAACTGGCAGGTGCACTTCCGCGACACCATGCGCGGCGGCAAGTTCCTCAACAACTTCCGGATGGCCGAGCTGCACGCGAAGGAGTCGCCGCAGCGGATCTGGGAGCTGGAGACGTACGGGGCGCTCTTCGACCGCACCAAGGACGGCAAGATCTCGCAGCGCAACTTCGGCGGCCACGAGTACCCGCGCCTGGCGCACGTGGGTGACCGGACGGGTCTGGAGCTGATCCGCACCCTGCAGCAGAAGATCGTCTCGCTCCAGCAGGAGGACCAGCGGGAGTTCGGCTCGTACGACGCCCGGATCCGGGTCTTCTCCGAGACGACCATCACCGAGCTCATGCTCGACGGTGACCGGATCGCCGGCGCGTTCGGCTACTACCGCGAGTCGGGCGAGTTCATCCTCTTCGAGGCGCCGGCGGTGGTGCTGGCCACCGGCGGCGTCGGGCGCTCCTACAAGGTCACCTCGAACTCCTGGGAGTACACCGGGGACGGGCACGCGCTGGCGCTGCGCGCCGGGGCGACGCTGATCAACATGGAGTTCCTCCAGTTCCACCCGACCGGCATGGTCTGGCCGCCGTCGGTGAAGGGCATCCTGGTCACCGAGTCGGTACGCGGTGACGGTGGCGTCCTGAAGAACTCCGACGGCAAGCGGTTCATGTTCGACTACGTCCCCGACGTCTTCCGCAAGCAGTACGCGGAGACCGAGGAGGAGGCGGACCGCTGGTACACCGACCCGGACAACAACCGCCGTCCACCGGAGCTGCTGCCCCGCGACGAGGTGGCCCGAGCGATCAACAGCGAGGTCAAGGCCGGTCGGGGCTCCCCCGCCGGTGGTGTCTTCCTGGACATCGCGAGCCGGCGTTCCTCCGACGAGATCCGCCGCCGGCTGCCGTCGATGTACCACCAGTTCAAGGAGCTGGCCGACGTCGACATCACGGCCGAGCCGATGGAGGTCGGGCCGACCTGCCACTACGTGATGGGTGGCGTCGAGGTGGACCCGGACTCGGGCGCTGCCTTCGGCCACGTACGCGGGCTGTTCGCCGCCGGTGAGGTCTCCGGTGGCATGCACGGCTCCAACCGGCTGGGTGGCAACTCCCTGTCCGACCTGCTGGTCTTCGGCAAGCGGGCCGGTGGGCACGCGGCCAGTTACGCCGACGGGCTGGACGCCCGGCCGAGGGTCGCCGTGAACGCCGTCGAGGCCGCGGTGGAAACCGCGCTCGCGCCGCTCCAGCGGGACACCGGCGAGAGCCCGTACACCCTTCAGCAGGACCTCCAGGCGGTCATGGGTGACCTGGTGGGCATCATCCGCAGGGAGGGTGAGCTGGCCGACGCGCTGGTCCGGCTCGCCGAGCTGCGTGAGCGGGTGGCCAAGGTGAGCGCGGCCGGCGGCCGGCGCTACAACCCGGGCTGGCACCTGGCTCTGGACCTGCGCAACATGCTGGTGGTCTCGGAGTGCACCGCGAAGGCGGCGCTGGAGCGGCAGGAGTCGCGCGGCGGGCACACCCGGGAGGACTACCCGGCGATGGAGCCGAAGTGGCGGCAGGTCAACCTGGTCTGCTCGCTGGACGGGGACACCGTGCAGCTGACCCGCAAGCCGCTGCCGAAGATGCGGCCGGAGCTGATCGGCCTCTTCGACCGGGCCGAGCTGGCCAAGTACCTCACCGACGAGGAGCTCGCCGACTTCGACGCCCTCGTCGCCGACGCTGGAGAGGCGGACAACCGATGAGCGCGAAGCGTCAGTTCCGGATCTGGCGGGGTGACGAGACCGGCGGTGATCTGCAGGACTACATGGTGGAGGTGAACGAGGGCGAGGTCGTTCTCGACGTTATCCACCGCCTCCAGGCCACCGACGCGCCCGACCTGGCCTGCCGGTGGAACTGCAAGGCCGGCAAGTGCGGCTCCTGCTCCATGGAGATCAACGGCAAGCCGCGGCTGGGTTGCATGACGCGGATGTCGACCTTCGGCGACGACGAGACCGTCACGGTCACCCCGCTGCGCACCTTCCCGGTCATCCGAGACCTGGTCACCGACGTCTCGTTCAACTACGTGAAGGCGCGGGAGACCCCGGCGTTCGCGCCTCCGGCGGACGTGGCTCCGGGTGACTACCGGATGCAGCAGGTCGACGTCGAGCGCTCGCAGGAGTTCCGCAAGTGCATCGAGTGCTTCCTGTGTCAGACGGTCTGCCACGTGGTCCGCGACCACGAGGAGAACAAGCAGGCCTTCTCCGGCCCCCGGTACTTCATCCGGGCCGCCGAGCTGGACATGCACCCGCTGGACACCAAGACCGACCGCAAGGAGTACGCGCAGGCGGAACAGGGCCTCGGTTTCTGCAACATCACCAAGTGCTGCACCGAGGTCTGCCCCGAGCACATCAAGATCACTGACAACGGGATCATCCCCATGAAGGAACGGGTCGTCGACCGCAGGTACGATCCCCTTGTGTGGCTAGGTAGCAAGATCTTCCGTCGGGGCGAGACGCCCCAGACCAGCGTGACCACCGCCCGTCCGGGCACGGCGACGTCGGGCTCCGCCCGGGGTGGGCTGCACTCGCACTCGGGTGGCTCGCACGATCCGCGGGCTGAGGCGCAGGCGCAGCGCGGCGTCAACTGGGACCGGGAGGTGCCCCACCCGACCGCTCCGGCGGTCGACGACCGGGGCAGGCTGCCGCTGACCGAGCTCACCTTCGACCGGGCCGCCGCGCCGTCGCCGTTCGGCGACGACGTGACCTTCCCGCTGCCTCCGGAGCACCTCAACTTCGCGCACCCGGAGCAGGACAAGCACTAACCACCCGAACAACAGCGGGGGCCGTGGCAGCAGCCACGGCCCCCCGCCCCATTCCCAGGCCGGCGGTCCGGGTGCGGGTAGGGGTGGGGGGGTTGGTTAGGGGGTTTTGAGCAGGGGGCGGAGGGCCGCCACGATGGGGGCGTCGGCGGGGAGCCAGGTGACCGAGTCCAACTCGTCCACGGTGAGCCAGCGGAGCGCCTCGTGCTCCAGCGCCTGTGGCTGGTCGTCGCCGAGCAGGCGAGCGGCGTACACCTTGAGCACCGAACGGCCGTGCGCCATCCGGACGTTGCGGCCGACCCGCTCGCCGATCTCGACGCGTACCGCCAGCTCCTCGGCGCACTCGCGGATCAACGCGTCGGTCTCGGCCTCCCCCGGCTCGACCTTTCCGCCCGGAAACTCCCACATGCCCGCCACCTCGGGCGGCGCGGAACGCGCACAGGCGAGCACCCGCCCATCCCGGATGATCGCCGCGCCGACGATCACCTTCAGGTCCCGTCGTTCGGCCTGCCGGCCGCCATTCGCCCGTTCGGTCTGCACGGCCGTCCAGGGTGCCAGATCAATCGGCGGTTTGGGTACCGTAGCCGTCCGCTAGGCCAACAAGACACGGAAGTGTGGGCGTGGACACCCCCTCCGGGCAGCGAGAGACTAGGAGACACCGACAAGACACGGGATGGCGACGATTTGGCCACAAGCCGGCAACGGCGCTTGGGGGGTGCGGTGATGCGCGTGCTGTTCAACAGCAGGGCCAAGCACGACTACCTTGCCGACGCGTTGACCTTGCTATCTGGTTGGACACGCGAGGGCGAGCAGATCCGACGGACGCTCGTGATCGACGATACCCAACACGCCGCACTAACTGAACGGGTCAAGGTCGTCGCGGATGCGCTGCATCTGCGACCCGAGATCAGCCGCCGGTCCGACAGCACCCAGATCCGGGTCGGGCACGGCAACGGCGAGCCGCTGACCGAGGGCGAGGTCCTGTTGGCCGCTCGCATCGAGGACGCCTACCGGGCGGTGACCGAGTCCTGAGCGGCGACCGAGAAAACATTGAGGTTTCGCTGAAAGGCGCAGGGGTAGGAGTTTGGTGCGAGAGCAGACAAGGCTCTCGCACCGGATGAAACCCCAGATTGCGCCTTTCAGGAGCCGACATGACCACCCCCACCCAGAACCGCGCCAACGACCACGTCGAGCACGACGTCCGCCGCGTCCACCATCGCGGTGCCGAGACCAAGCCGTCCTGGAAGACCAGCGAGCTTGTGATCTACGTGCTCGCGGTCATCGGTGTGCTGATCGCATCGAACGCCGTGGGCGACGGTGCCGCGAACGACGGGGGCGACTACTTCGCCGCCGACAAGGCCTGGTGGTTCATCACCCTGCTCACCATCGGCTACCTGGTGAGCCGGGGTCTGGCCAAGGCTGGCAGCCGCAGCGCCGACCACGACCCGCGTAGCGACCACTGACCACCCTTGTGAGCCCCGCGCTTTCGTCCTCGGACGGAACCGCGGGGCTCACGCGTGGGAGCAGACTCCCGGGTACGCGACTGCGTAGTCCTCGTCCGCCCCGGGAGGTTGGCACCGGTTTCCTAGCCTGGGACGCATGGCGAACATCGCGTACGACCGCAAAGAGCAGGTCCAGCAGATCGAGAGCGGCCTCCTCGACGGCGAGCAGATCATCGCCGTCTACGACGCCGTCGGCACCGGCACCGGTTTCATCGGGTTGACCGACCGCCGCGTGATCATCCAGGACCGCTCCTTCGTCGGGAAGCGGTTCGCGATCACCAGCATCCCGTACTCGAAGATCACCAGCGTGAGCGTGGTCAGCAACAAGTCCTGGGGTGGTTCGTTCTTCTCCACCGGCGCCATCGCCATCCACGTCGGCACGCACACCTACGAGGTGGAGTTCCGTGGTGCGCAGAAGAGCCACCACGTGCACAACGTGATCCTGCACCACATCTCCTGACCGCACATCCCGCTGCGGGCCCGGCCGGCGTAATTGCCTTGCCGGGCCCGTGGCGTCTCTGGTGTCCTCGATCGACAGCCGCGCGAAGGGAGCAGCCACCATGCCCAACACAACGAGGTCCCCCGAACCCACCGTCATCCGACCTGAGGAATCGAGACTTCGTGAGCACTACCGTTCCCCTGGCGCTGCTGGGCGCCACTGACCCCAACCCCGGAGGCCGCTGATGTCGGTCTTCGACGATCCCGGCCTCTTCGGCCGACTGTGGGCCGCCGACTACGACGGCCCGGGCAACCCGGACCCGATGCCGGCGGTGGACTTCCTGGCCGACCTGGCCGACGGCGGTCCGGTGCTGGAACTGGCGATCGGCACCGGCCGGGTCGCGCTGCCGCTGGCCGAACGCGGCCTCGCCGTGCACGGCGTCGAGGCGTCCGAGGAGATGGTCGCGCACCTGCGGGCCAAGCCCGGCGGTGAGCGGATCCCGGTGGCCATTGCCGACATGGCGGACGTACCGGTGTCCGGTGAGTTCCGGCTCGCGTACCTGGTCTTCAACACGCTGTTCAACCTGGTCGACGCCGACCGGCAGGCGGACTGCTTCCGCAACGTCGCCCGGGTGCTGTCGCCGGGCGGCGCGTTCGTCATCGAGACGTTCGTGCCGGACCCGCGCAGCTTCGACGCGGACGAGCGGGTGCAGGTACGTGAGGTGACCGAGGACTCCGCGACGATCCGACTGCACAAGTACGACCGGCCGGCGCAGCGGTTCATCCGGCAGACCATCACCTTCGACGGTGCCGGTGTGCACCTGAAGCCGTTCGCCATGCGATACGCCTGGCCGCACCAGATCGACGAAATGGCGCAGCAGGCCGGGCTCCGGCTCACCGAGCGGTACGCCGACTGGCACCGGCGTCCGTTCCAGGCCGACAGCCCGGCGCACATCTCCGTCTACCGGGCGGAGTAGCGGCGGTTGATCGACTCCGGTTCCCGGGATCCCGCGGTGTCGAGGTCCCCTTACCCCCCGATTTCAAGGAACCGGAGTCGATCTCCGTGCGCCTGAGGTGAGATCCGGCCACGTTGCGCCGTGAGCGGATTCTGCTGGTAGCAGCCCGCTCTGGTCAACGAGGATCGCGCCGGGTGAGCTGGCAGCATGCCAACCGACGCCGCCCGCTTTCCACGCTCCTCGCCGTACTGGCCGGTGGTCAGTCACCCTCAGCTCCGGCGCGTCCTGCCCGGGCTCGCCGTGTCCGCGTTGGGTGACGGCATGGCGGTGGTCGCGGTGACGTGGCTCGCCATCCAACTCGCCCCGCACAGTCAGCGCGGCACCTGGATCGCGCTGGCCATGGCGGCGTACACCCTGCCCAGCGCGGCCGGGACTGTCGTCTTCAGCCGGTTGCTGCGCGGGCGCGGCGGCGCGCAGCTCGCCGGGTGGGACGCGATCCTGCGGGCCTCCGCCCTCGCCGCGATCCCCCTCGCGTACCTCGCCGGCGTGCTCACCATTGGGCTGTACGTGGTCCTGCTGGCCGCGTCGGCGCTGCTGCACTCGTGGGGTTCCGCCGGCCGGTTCACAGTGATCGCCGAGCTGCTGCCGCAGCGACACCATCTGCCGGCCAACGCCGTACTCAGCACCATCGGAGGGTTCGCCACCATCGTCGGCCCGCCACTGGCGGGCATCCTGATCAGCTGGTCGGGGCCGGTGTGGGTGATCGCCATCGACGCCGCCACCTTCGCCGCGCTGGCCCTCACGTACCGTCTCGCCCTTCCCGCCGACGGCGGACCCGCAGGGTCCGAGCGGGACGCTTCGCGAACGGCCGGCTTCGCGGTCATCCGCCAGAACCCCGCCCTGCTGGGCCTGCTGACGCTGAGCCTCGGGTTCTTCTTCCTCTTCGGACCGGTGTACGTGGCGATGCCGATCCACATCACCGACGACCTGCACGCGTCCGCGACGCTGCTCGGCGCCTACTACACAGCGTTCGGCATCGGCGGCCTCGCCGGAGGTCTGGTCGCCGGTTACCTTCGCCACTGGCCACTGCGAGCCACCACCATCGGCATCGTCGTCGCGTTCGGCGTCGCCATGCTGCCGCTCGGCCTGGGCGCACCCGTCGGCGTGTCGTTGCCGGCGTTCGCCCTGGCGGGCCTGATCTGGGCACCGTACATGTCCACGTCGATGGCGCTGTTCCAGCGCAGCACGTCGACAGCCCAGCTGCCCGCGGTGCTCGCCGCGAACGGTGCCATCCTCGTGCTGGCGGTGCCACTGGGCACCATGCTGGGTGGGCCGCTGGTGGGTGCCGTCGGCCCCCGACCGGCGCTGCTGCTCTGCGCCGTGGCGATCGTGGCCCTCGGCCTGATCGCCGGGGGGTCCGCGATCTCTCGTCGGAGCGCGCGAACCCCCGGCGATCCGGCCGCCACCGAGATCAGTGCCAGTCGCTGATGCTGACGTCGTCCGGCGCCGGCCGGCCATGCCCCGCCAGGACGTTGACCATTGTCATTCTCCTTCGTTGTTGGTGCGGGTGCGCTCGATCGCCTCGGCGATCCGCTTGATCCGACGGAGTCGGGCGTCCCAGGTGGAGCCCACCGCCGACAACTGCGCGACGGCGCGGGCGAGCTGCGCCTCGTCGACCTGGTAATGACGCTCCCGACCGGCCGACTCGGCGTGGATCAGCCCGACCCGGTCCAGGACGGCCAGGTGCTTCGAGACAGCCTGGCGGGTGACGGGTAGCCGCCTGCTCAGCGACGTCGCGGTGCCCGGTCCGTCGGAGAGCAGAAGATCGATCATCGTACGACGGGTGGGGTCACCGATCGCCGACCACAGCTCGTCGTCGATCGCCGTACTCACGGGGTGGAGACCAGCCGCGTGACGTACGCGCCCAACCTGGGCAGGTAGAGGTCCCACCCGTTCTCGTGGTCCTGGTACTGCGCCTCCAGGACGGCGATCTCCCAGCCCATCTCGCGGAACCCAGTCTCGGTCATCCTGATCTGCGTCCCCGTGCCGTCGGGGATCAGGTCGAAGGTGACGAGCAGGGCCGGTCCACTGCGGTCCGGCTCGGTGAAGCACCACCGGAAGGAGAATCGCTTCGGCCGGTCGACCTCGACGACGGCGAGCGCGACGGTCGTCGTCTCGCCGGTGTCGGCATTGCGCCACACGAGTTCGCCGGGCGCGCCCGCGACCGACTCGAACCGCGCGTCGTCGGGCCACCACTCCCGCATGTGCTCGGGCTGACTGACCACCTCGAAGACGACCTCGGGGGACGCGTCGACGTGGATGTCGCGTTCGATCATTCCCTGTTCCATGACCCACAACCTTTCGCAACCTTTGGTTGCATTGAACCTATGACAGTCCGCGCCCTCGCGCAACCTTTAGTTGCATGTTGCGGTTCGCGTCGTACCCGGGGCGCACAATGCCGTGCATGTCTGAGCCATCGCCACAACGGCACCACGCCATCGACTACGTCGAGTTCACGGTGACCAACCTCGCCGAGGCCAAGCGCTTCTACGCCGACGCGTTCGGCTGGGAGTTCAACGACTACGGGCCCGCGTACGCCGGCATTCGCAGCCCGCACGGCGACGCCGCGCCCGAGGTCGGCGGTCTCCGCGAGGATCAGGCCGTCCGGGCAGGCGGTCCGCTGGTGCTGCTCTACTCGGCCGACCTCGACCGCTCCGTCCAGGCCGTGCAGGAGGCCGGCGGGCAGGTGGTGAACGGGCCGTACGAGTTCCCCGGTGGCCGCCGGTTCCACTTCACCGACCCCAGCGGCAACGAGCTGGGCGTCTGGGCCGAGCGGTAGGGGACGCGGACCCGTGCACACCCTGTTGGTGGCCGTGCACCCGGAGCCCGGGTCCGAGGCCATCTCCGTACCGCCGGACGAGCGCGAGGGAGGCGCTCCCGGAATCGGGTCCAGTGTGTAACGCCGTTCGCCGGACTGCCGCCTAATCCCATGACGCGACGATCTTGTCGCGGGCCCGCACCGGCCCTGCCGGCGACAGCGGGCTTCACGGGGTTACCACCGAAAGGGGACCGCACGTGCGATTCCGCACAGTGATCGGCTCAATCCTGGCATCAACGACGGCCGCGGCAGTCGGCCTCGTCGCCACCACCGCACCCGCCGCTGCCAGGGACAGCGTCACCCTGATCCAAGGCGTCACCGGCGTCGTCGACACTGTTGCGGCCGGCGGTCGGGTCTTCATCTCGGCGAACGACCGCATCGTCGTGGCCGACAGCAGCGGCACGTTCACCGGCAGCATCACCGGCCTGGCCAACCCGACCGGCCTCGCCGTCACGCCGGACGGCAACCGGGTCTACGCCGCACTCTCCGGCTCGAACGAGATCGCCGAGATCAATGCGGCCACCCTGGCCGTCGTCCGACGGATCAGCCTGGCCGACTATCCGTCCCCGGCGAACCTGTCTCTCGACGGTGACCAGCTCTGGGTCGGCTACGGCATCAAGAACGACTTCGTCGGCGGAGTCCTCGGCCTCGACCTGTCAGTGCCGTCGCCCACGCCCGTCCAGGTCGCCACGCGGATGTACGGCGCTCCCCTGGTCGCCGGCGCCGGCACCACGGTCTTCACCGCCGAGGCGGGCATCACCCCCGCGAGCCCTCGGGTGTACGACGTCAGCACGGTCCCGGCCACGCTGCGGGGCGTCATCGACGGCGCGGACAACGACCTGTTCAGCCTGAGGGACCTCACCATCACGCCGGACGGCACCCGAGCCATCTCGGCGTTCGCCACCGCCGGCTTCGACGTCTGGGACACCACGACCCTGACGAAGGTTCGGAGCTACGGATCGAGGGCAGACGCCCCGGGCTCGGCGGGCGCGATCGCGCTCAGCCCGGATGGCGCGCACGTCGCCACCGCCCTGTACGGCTCGGGCTACGGTCCCTACGCGGAGGTGTACGACGCCGCCACGGGGTCGAAGACCCTCCAGAGCCAGATGACCTACAAGGGTGATCTGGTCAGCGGCAGCCTCTCCGTGCTGGGCAACGACCTCTACGCCCTGCTCAGTGACTGGCCGTACAACCGCTACTACCTGTGGCGGGTGGAGGGCGCCTTGTTGCCGACGTCCACGCTGAGCCTGTCGGCCACCACCACCGCGACCGCGTTGGACCCGTTGACCATGACGGGCCAGCTCGCCGTCCCGGACGGTTCCGCTCCCGGCGCGCAGCCGATCGAGATCACCCGTACGCTGCCCGACGGCACCACCGCGACCCTGCCCGGCGTCACCACCGCCGCGGACGGCACCTTCGTCGTCACCGACAACCCACCCGTCAGCGGCAGCGTCAGGTACACCGCCGTCTGGGACGGTAGCCCCGCCTTCCGCTGGTCACAGACCACGACCACGGTCAACGTGGCCCAGCATCCCACCTCGCTGGTCGTCACCGGACCCACGACGGCAAACACCGCCAAGCCGCTGAGGCTCACCGGTCAGATGAGCACCGCCGGCAACGTCCCCACGCCGGCCTCCGGGAAGATCGTGGTGTACCGGGTCTACACCAACAAGAACGGCTCCGTCGGGGCCGACCTGCCGCTGGTGCCGATGGCCGCCGACGGCTCGTTCACCATCACCGACACGCCCCCGGTGGGCGGTCAGTACACGTACCACGTCCGCTTCGATGGGGACGCCACCTACGCGTACGCCTACACGAGCCGGGATGTCACGGTCCGGGGCGCGGGCAGCTGAGCCACCCGACTCGGTAGCGCCGACGGCCCGGCGAGGACGGCACTGTGGAGAGCGCACCGATGCGCTCTCCACAGTGCTCGGTGACGGCAACGGGCCCACCGTCCCGCTGGCGACCGGCACCTGAGCCCGCAGGTGTAGCGCGAACGGCCGTCACTGCCGCCGAGCGCGCAGCACGCCGGTCAGCATCGGCAGGGCGAACTCACCCTCGGCGGTTTCCGACCTGCTCCCGAGGAAGGCGCGAATCCGGCCGAGCACTGCCTCCCGGTCCGGATCCGGCATGACAAGCATCCCCGCCCGGGTCGCCAGTGTCGCGACGAGAGAGTCGGCGGTACGGCGCTGCGCGTGCGGAAACTCGGCCTGCTCCGGCGACCCGAAACCGGCGACCAGACCGGCGCTCGGGGCGAGGAGGTCCGCCGTCGCCGTGCGCCAGCGGCCCAACGTGTCACGCGGGCCGATGGCCGCGCTCCCGCTGACCCGCTCGAGTTCGGCAACCCAGTCGATCCGGTCGTCCAGGACGTTCCACAGCCCGGCCAGGACGCCTCCGGGTGCGAGGACCCGGGCGATCTCCGGCCCCGCGACGGCCATGTCGAACCAGTGCAGGGCGTTGCCGGCCAGCACGGCGTCGACTGACGCGTCCGGCAAGGGGATGGCCTCGGCGCTACCCGTCAAGGCAGGGACGGCCGGCAGTGCACGGCGCAGCTCGGTGAGCATCGCCGGGTCGGGCTCGACCGCGACGACGTCCAGGCCCGCCGCGCGAAGTGATGCGGACAGCTTGCCGGTGCCGGCGCCGAGGTCGAGCACCCGTGAGCCGGGCGCGACGTCAAGCGCCCAGCACACCGCGGCCTGCGCGTAGTCCGGGCGATGCTCGGCGTAGGCGGCAGCCGCGGCACCGAACGACGATCGGAGCATCTGTTCCGTCATGCGGTCAACCTATCCCGGCCGCTGGACATCGACTGGGACCATGACCACCGTGACGATCGTGCGGAGCTGGTGGCGCTTGCGCTACCCCGCCTACCTGCTCGGCGTGGTGGCCGGGATGGTCATGATGTGGCTGCCCGTCAAGACCTTCAACGACAACGGCGCCTGGGAGGACCGGCTGCGGGCTGAGGGTGTGCCGGTCGAGGCGGTCATCCACGAGACGGTGCACAAGAGACGCATCAGCAACACGATGCATCTGCGCTACCAGGTGGGAGGGGCGTCATCGGGGCGGCGGGTCTGGTCCTGTCCGGCACGATGCTGGCCGCCGTGACCGGCCGCTTCCTCGGACGACGACGCGACCGTCGACAACGTGGCTGGCAGCGGCAACAACGAGAACAGCGCCGCCGACAGTTCCTGAACGCCAGAGGCGGAACGAAGCGCAAGCCGAGCCGCCGCTGAACGGACCCCCGACCCCGGCGAGCAGACCGGCCAGCAGTGAGCGATCAGCCGCCCGGGGCGGACGGCTGAGCCGAGTCATTCTGGGTAGCCGTCAATCCGAGCCGGGTAGGGACCGTTCGCTGGCTTCCGCGAAAGTGCCTGCGAGGATCCGGTCGATGAACTCGTTCTTCGCCAGGCTGTAGTCACCGGCTCGGTGGACCGTGTCCCGCGCGAGGCTCCGCTTGGTCGCGGCGTAAAGCTCCCGGTCGTCCGGATGCGAGCGCAGCCAGTCGCGGAAAAGCCTGTGCCTGATCGGTTCGGGCGCGCCCCGTGGCCAGACGTGGAGATTGATGTCTTCCGCCGGGCCAACCAGCATCCGATGCCCGTGCCACCACGGCTCGCGGAGAACGAGTCGGTACCCGATCCCCTCAAGGGCGGGGATGTAGCGGGACTCGTCCGCCGTGTCCTCAAGCAGGAGGTCGATGTCGATGATGGGCTTGGCGGCGAGGCCCGGCACCGACGTGGATCCCACATGTTCGGTGGTGAGGATCAGGTCGCCCAAAGCCTCCGTGAGCGAGCACCTGGCAGCGGCGTATCGAGCAGCCCAGGCCGGGTCGTAATCCTCGATGGTGATCGACTGCCAGCTCTTCGGAGCCTCTCCTACCAAGCCGGCAGCTACCTGCTCAGGCGTTGCGTGGAAGCGCTGGACAACCTCCTGCGGGTACTCGGCCAATCCAACCTCCAAAAGGATCGAAGTCGGCCAGGATACGACACGGGTCTTGGATCGCTGGCGCAAGAACCTGCGGCCACGGCTGGAGGGTCTTACCGACGAGGAGTACTTCTGGGAGCCGGTGCGCGGCTGCTGGACCATCCGCCCACGGGGCACGTCGGCCGCGCCGATATCGGAGGGTTCGGGGGAATGGACGATGACTACGTGTTCCCCGGCCCGGTGCCGGCGCCAGTGACCACGATTGCCTGGCGGCTGGCGCACATTATCGTCTCGTGTCTGGGCTATCGGGTTGGCTGGTACTTCGGCGGCCAGAACGTCGACACCGAGACATTCGCCTACGCGGGGACCGCTGACGAGGCGCTGAAACAGCTCGATGAGATGTATGGGAGATGGCACGCGGGGGTTCGCGACCTCTCGGACGCTGACCTGGAGAATCCGCCCATGGTGGGTCCCGAGCGGTTTCCCCTGGAGAACAGGATCCTGCACGTCAACAGGGAGTTGATCCATCACGGGGCCGAGATTTCCCTGCTACGCGACCTCTATCGCTGGCAGGACGGAGCCGTCCCGCGCCGCGAGCTGTGACGAGGCATCCGGTTGTGCCCCAGGGCCAGGCGTCAACGTTCTGACCTGCGGGACCGGGCTGGATTCAGACGTTGAAGCGGAACTCCACGACGTCGCCGTCCTGCATGACGTACTCCTTGCCCTCGATGCGGACCTTGCCCGCCGCCTTGGCCGCCGCCATCGAACCGTGCTCGACCAGGTCGTGGTAGGAGACCACCTCGGCCTTGATGAAGCCGCGCTGGAAGTCGCTGTGGATGACACCCGCGGCCTCCGGCGCGCTGGCGCCGATCGGGACGGTCCAGGCGCGCGCTTCCTTGGGGCCGGCGGTGAGGTACGTCTGCAGGCCGAGGGTGCGGAAGCCGACCCGGACCAGCTGGTTGAGGCCCGGCTCGTTCTGGCCGATCGACTCCAGCAGCTCGCGGGCCTCCTCCTCGGGCAGGTCCACCAGCTCAGATTCGATCTTGGCGTCCATGAAGACGGCCTCGGCGGGGGCGACCAGGGCACGCAGCTCGTCGAGGAACTCCTCGTTCGCCAGCTCGGCCTCGTCGACGTTGAAGACGTACAGGAAGGGCTTGGTGGTGAGCAGGTGCAGCTCGCGCAGGTGCTCCAGCTCGATCTTGGCGGCGGCGGCCCCGGAGTAGAGGGTGGTGCCGCCGTCGAGCACCTCGATCGCGGCCTTCGCGGCGGCGACCGCGGCGGCCCGGTCCTTGCGGAGCTTGGCCTCCTTCTCCAACCGGGGCAGCGCCTTGTCAAGGGTCTGCAGGTCGGCCAAGATCAGCTCGGTGTTGATCGTCTCGATGTCGTCGGCCGGGGAGATCTTGCCGTCGACGTGCACCACGTTCGGGTCGGAGAAGGCCCGGACCACCTGGCAGATCGCCGACGCGTCCCGGATGTTCGCCAGGAAGGCGTTGCCCCGGCCCTGCCCCTTCGACGCGCCGCGAACCAGGCCGGCGATGTCGACGAACGACACCGGGGCCGGCAGCACCTTCTGCGAGGAGAAGATCTCGGCCAGCTTGCCCAGCCGCTCGTCGGGCAGCCCGACCACGCCGACGTTGGGCTCGATGGTGGCGAACGGGTAGTTCGCCGCCAGCACGTCGTTCTTGGTCAGCGCGTTGAACAGCGTGCTCTTGCCGACGTTGGGCAGGCCGACGATGCCGATGGAGAGACTCACGACCAGCCAGCTTACGCGGGTGCCGACCGGCCAGGTCCAGGCGGCTCCGATTCGGGCGGCCCCGGGGCTGGCAGGGTGGCAGGGTGGCAGACGTGCGGACGACGTTGCAGTTCCTCATCATGGTCGACGGCCCGCTGACGGCGGCGGAACTGCTGGACCTGATCCGCAGCCGGCTGCCCGACGCGGTGCCCTACCGACGCGACTCGGTGGACGTGTGCGGCAACCTGTTGGAGATCAACCCCAACGAGGACGCCGACCGGCGGCTGGCCGCCACGGACGAGGACGACTACCTCTACTTCCGGTGGCGGGTGGAGCTGACCCCGATGGACGACACGATCGACGAGAGACACCAGATCGGTCTCGCCCGGGAGCTGCTGCGGGCGATCGAGGGGCCCCAGGCGCGGGCGACCGTGTGCGCCGCGTTCGAGGACCGGGTCTGACCGGAAACGGGCACGCCTACCCGGGGCGGCGTTGGCGGGGCAGCTCGACCTCGGGCCACAGACCCGGCGCCGGGCGGTCGGCCGGCGGCAGCTGCGTGGCGGCGGCGTGGGGCAGGGTGAACCGGTCGGCGGCGGCCGGACCGGCGGCGGCCGACTCGCGCAGCATCCAGCGCACCTCGTCGGCGGTCCAGCCCAGGCTCGGCCGGGCGGCGATCTCTCGGATCAACCGCCGGCCGACGCTGGTGTCGTCGTCGTAGAAGCGCATGCACCGGTGATGCGTCCACATGCCGAGCGCCCGCAGCGCCGCGTCGTCGAGCGAACGGACCAGCCGCCCGCAGGCGGTGTCGGGAAAGGGACGCCGGGCGTCGCTGGCCCGGTCCCGTTCGATGGCGCCCACGGCGGCCGGCGCGACGGCCCGCATCCGGCGGTAGAAGGACTGCGCCACCGCGCGGGGCAACGGCGGGTACGCACCCGGTGTCGACGCCGCCGCCCAACCCGCCACGCTCGTCATCCCCGCACCCCTTCTTCAGTTGGTGGCCGGACCGTACCCGCCACGACCGACACTTCCGGGCCGAAAAACCCCGCCGAATCGTGGATAGCGACGATGACCTGGGGCGTCTGTACGGGTGACAACGAAACGGGGGTGGTGGGTGGACGAGGACGAGCGCGCCCGACTGGCCGAGTTCGTCGGCAGCCGGACTCCGGCGCTGATGCGTGTGGCGTACCTGCTGACCGGGGACCGCAACGCCGCCGAGGACCTGCTCCAGTCGGCGTTGGCGCGGACCATCCCGAAGTGGGGAACCATCCGGCACGCCGATCCCGAGGGGTATCTCCGCGTGGTGATGTACCGCGAGCAGATCAGCTGGTGGCGGCGGTTTCGCCGGTGGCGGGAGACACCGCTCAACCCGGCGGACGAACCGGTCCGCGCCGACCCGAGCGGCGGCTCCGACCTGCGGTTGGCGATGCGCGCCGCGCTCCGTCACCTGCCCCCGGCGCAGCGGGCGGTGGTGGTCCTGCGCTACTACGAGGACCTACCGGAAGCCCGGGTGGCTGAGCTGCTGGGCTGTTCGGTGGGCACGGTACGCAGCCGTACCCACCGGGCGGTGGGACGGCTGCGGGCGCTGCTGCCGGAGGCCGAAATGCTGGAGGTACGGCGATGACCGAACCTTTCGAGCACCTCATCCGCTCCACCCTCACCGACCTGGCCGAGGAGGCACCGATCGTGCATGACCAGTTGAGCCGAGCGGAACGGCGGGTGCGCAACCGACGCCGAGCCACGGTGACGGTGGGGGCGGTGAGCACGCTCGCGGCGATCCTGATCGCCACGCCGCTCGCCCTGGCCGCGACCCGCTCGGACGAGCTGCCGCCGGCCGCGCCCAGCCCGGTCGCCCCG